>NZ_CP096829.1:5323088-5636211 GCF_023272795.1 Flavobacterium humidisoli
ATCCGATTTCGCTCTGAAACGCGTTTTCTGAATCTAAATCAGGGTTTCCAACATTTCCGGTTTGTTTCAAATACAAATCTGTAAACGATGGAATTCTTTGGCTTGTTCCCACATTTCCAATAATTTTAAATGCATCTGTAATGGCATAGCTTGCATCAATTCCTGGATAAATCTGCCATTTATAATCTGAATTATAATTTAAATACGTTCCGATATTTACATCTAGTTTTTCAGTAAAACTCGTTCTGTATTCTGCATACAATCCAACATTTTCACGATCGTGATCTCCAATGTTTGAAGAATGAATGTCTTCGTTTCTAAACTCTGCTCCAAAACCAATTTCTCCTTTAGATAATTTAACGGTAGAATTCAATTCTCCCGCAATAGAATTGGTATAATGCTGGCTTCTTCCAACTGCCAAATTTGAGTTTCCTAAATAACGATAATCATCATAATTGTATCTGTAAGTTACTCTCGGCATGATTTTCCAGCTGTCTGTAATCTGATGATTGGACTGAATGTTGGCAAATGTAGTCTGAACAATTTCGGTTGAGTTTTTATCTCCAGGCGCAGCATAAAATCCGTTTGCTCCAAATCCGTTATTGATATAGCCTGCCGAAGCTAAGATTTCATTTTTATCATTAATCTGAACATTTCCCTGATAGAAAATTTTATTGTTTTCGAATGCCGTATTGTAGCGGTATCCGTTGCTTTTATCATGCGAAGCAAAAAGTAAATGCTGTTGTTTTTCTTTACCTAAAACAGCTCCGGCCTGAATTCCTGTTCCATAAAAAGTATCGCCTGTATCTTGCGTATCTTTTTCGAAATTAGAACCTGCGTAAGTGCTTACCATAAAACCAGAATCGGTTGGTTTTTTAGTAATAATATTAATTGCTCCAGTTAAACTGTTAATCCCGTAAATTCTTGCAGCTGGACCGCGAACTACTTCGATTCTTTCAATTGCTTCAACCTGAAGAGGAAGATTCAACATATTATGGGCAGTTTGCGAGTCGATTACTTTTGCTCCGTTCAGCAAAACTACAGTTTGCTCAAAACTTCCACCGTCAACACTAATATCGGCTTGAGTTCCAAATGGCCCTCTTTGTCTAATATCTACTCCGTTGGCATATTGCAATACTTCTTGCAACGTTCTTCCTGGCAATTTTTTAATCGTTTCGCTCGAGATAACATATACATTTCTATTTTGTTTAGAAATTGGTGTATTAAAACGGCCTTCATTAATAATGACTTCATCCATTTGGTTGATGGAATCGTTCTTTGTCTGTGCGTAAAAATTGGTACAAATTACTGTAAAAACAGCAAAATAGATTTTTTTCATTTTGGTTTACTATTTTTTTGGCAAAAGTAAACTCTTACCGTACCAATAAAGCATACCAGTTTTGTAATTATAACTAGTCCGGATGAATAAATGATCTATTTTGCTAAAATCTAAGCAAAATCGAGAGATATTACTTATAAATCAGATATTTACCACGTATTTTTTTAAATGCTGCCAAACCTTCTTTCCAGCTGTTTCTAATTTCTTCTTCCGAAATTCCGGCTTCAATTTGCTGCTGCAGTTTTTCATTTCCTGCACGAATCGCAAATTTTCTTTTGTCGAAAAACTTCGATTTATCAGCTGTAGTCTGATACGCTTTAATAAGCCATTTTATTTCTA
Organism: Flavobacterium humidisoli; assembly: GCF_023272795.1. Lineage (NCBI taxonomy): Bacteria > Pseudomonadati > Bacteroidota > Flavobacteriia > Flavobacteriales > Flavobacteriaceae > Flavobacterium > Flavobacterium humidisoli. Next base: position 5,324,767 of record NZ_CP096829.1, read on the forward strand.
ATCTATTTACTCTCGGAATTGAAGATAAATCTTCTCCATTGCATTCCATACCATTGTACAATGGATCTTTATCTCCAAAATTAGGTTTTGGAGTAAAGGCGAAATTACTTTTTGGCAGATATGGTGATCCATAAATTTGAAACTGCTTTTCGGTTCCGCGTCCCATGCTCACATTGGTTCCTTCAAAAAGACATAAACTTACGTACAAATTTATAGCTTGATCGTTTGGTAAATTTGGCGAAGGCCGTACTGGCAGGCTATACGTGCTTTTTCTAGTATAATTTAAACATGGAATTACGGTCAATTTACATTGAATTCCGTCTTTCAGCCATTTTTGTCCGTTGATCATTTTAGCTTCTTCGCCCAGAGTCATTCCGTGAAGCAACGGCGTTGGATGCATTCCGATACCGCTTTTAAAAGCAATATCCAAAACTGGACCATCGACAATCGCGATATTCGGATTGGGACGATCCAGTACAATCAGTGGAACATTGTTCTCAGCGCAGGCTTCCATAATACGGTGCATTGTAGAAACGTACGTATATAATCGTGTTCCAACATCCTGCAAATCAAAAATCATAATATCGATTCCTTTTAATTGCTCTGGTGTTGGTTTATTGTTTTTTCCGTAAAGCGAAACAATCGACAAACCTGTTTTAGAATCGATTTCGTCCGATACATGTTCGCCTGCATCGGCAGTTCCTCTAAAACCATGTTCTGGTGCAAAAATCGTTTTGATTTTTACTTTTTGTTCTACTAAAAAATCAACTAGATGTTTTTCTTTAGTGATAATTCCTGTCTGATTGGTAACGATACCGACGGTTTTGCCTTTCAGCAAAGGAAGGTATTTTGCAGAGTTTTCAGCTCCTGTTTTGATTTGCTGTGCAAATGACACTGCCGAAATTAGTATGCAGATTATTATATTTTTCATGATGATTTTTTATTTTTTTCTGCCACGAATTCACGAATTATTTTCTCTAATCTGTGTGAAAAATTACGCGCTGAATTACGGCAATCATTATAAATAATTTGTGAATTACTTTTTCTATTTGCTATCGCTCGAGTAATGGCGAATAAAAGCATTATATAAACCAAAAATTCGTGAATTCGTGACTAATAAACCTTATTAATTTGCTTCCAGATTTTAGCACTAAAATCGTCTTTGTACATTAATCTGTTTGTTCGGGTTGGATTTACGCGATTCGTCAGAATAATTAAAAATCGGTTGGTATTTCTATTCATAAAGAAAAATGTTCCTGTAAAACCCGTATGTCCAAAATCGTCTTTTGTAAAAAACTCGTCTGGTTTTCTTTTGTCAAAACCTAAACCACGGTAAATTCCCTCCTTTGCGAGTGGAGAATCGGTAAACTCTTTTACGACTTTGGCTTTTAGAATCTGTTTTCCTTTATAATTCCCATTATTCATTAACATTTTGCAGATAACGGCAATCGATTCTGCATTGGCAAACAAACCAGCATTTCCAGAAACTCCTCCAAAAATTGCGGCTGCTTCATCGTGCACATAACCTTTAATCGTATCTTTTCTGAAAAAATTATCTACTTCAGTTGGCATTACGTTTTCTATAGAAGTCCATTTTAACGGATTATACCCGATTTTTGAAATGCCTAATTCGGTATAAATTTCATTTGTGAGCTGATCTAGTTTTTTTACTGTTTTCGTTTCAATCATTTGCTTTACCAAAAGAAGATTTAAATCGCTGTACAAATATTTCCCTCTTGGATTGGTATTAGCCGTCGCGATCCTTTCATAAACTGATGGATAAAATTCTGGATTGAGCCACATGTTTTTATATATCTGAACCCAGTTTTCTTTTGACTGAAAAGAAAGATATTTTGAATCGTAAACGATGTTTTTGTTGACAAACATATTATCAAAAGGCTCAGGATATTGCTCTGATTTTTGATTGCTCAACAAAGGCGAATTATCTGGTGTAGAAAGCAATGCTTGATAAAAAGTAATACTCGGCGTTAATCCCGAAGTATGTGTCAACAATTCAAAAAGCGTTAAATTGGAAATGGCTGTGTTTTTGTACATCGGAACAATTTGACCAACTTGATCTGTCAATTTAATTTTTCCATCACCAGCCAAACGCATCGTTACCAGTGTTGCCCCTAAAACTTTAGACATCGAAGCCAAATCAAAAACATCTTCTGATTTTACTAATTGCTTTTTAGTATAATCATGATAACCATAATTTTTAGAAATCAAGTTAAAATCTCCTGTTCCTACAATGATTTGCGCTCCCGGAAAAAAGCCTTTTTCAAGCGCATTGGCCATCATCGAATCAATGTATTTTTCATTTTCTTTAGTATCGCCGTCAATATTTATTTTTTTAGAAGAACGGAAACTCATTCCCAAAAAAACAAAAGAAATAATGATAATACTGAATGTTATCTTTTTCATGATTTACGGATTAATTTTTAAGTCCTGACCTGCCATCAAAGGCTCATTATTGGTTCCTGTAATTTTAATTCGAACAGCTTTTACAGGTTGTTTCGGATAAATCGATGCATTTCCGTAATCAAAATTATCGCCTTTTATAAAATCTGTTCCGTTGTATGAAAACTCTACAAAACCATTATTAATGATAAATCTTGGATGATGCGGAATTCCAGTTAAAACATCTATTTTAGAAGACATTACAGGATTAGTAAAGGTATACAAAATCCAGTCACCGTCTTTACAAGCAACGTCGGTACGTAAATACGATTCTTCATTATAATCTTCTAAATTCGAAATTGGAAACTTCGGATTTTCTGCCATAGACGAAGTCACTTTCACTTCTGGCTCCAGATAAGGCGAACAATTGAATTTTACATTTGCAGCCGACTTTTTCTCTTCTTTATTTTCAACCGTAAAATCTAATCGATACGTATTTTTTTCGTTGTAATTTTCAATCAAAAATCGCAAACGAGGTTTTGATTTTAGAGCTTTTTCATCTCCATAAGTCTGCACTAATTTATCATTTTCAAAAAGTGAAACATTTCTGATTACTCCATTTGTTCCATCATCTGTCGGATTAAAAGTCAGATACCAGATGCCTTTTTTATCAACATGTTCCGAGATATTTTCTGAAATAGTCAAAACTTCTGCTTTTGAAGTATTCCAATTGGCAACAGGCAGTTTTTCAGCCTTTACAGCTGGACTGGCCGAGTATTCATTAAAAAATACTCTAAACATATAACGCTCGTAATCTTTGGTCTGAATTGGTCCAGTATACAAAGGAGATTGTCTTGTTGGCTCATTTCCATCTTTGTCATAACGAACAATGGCATTATCATAAGGAGGTGTTACAGTAATAATTCTGTTTTTATAAATTGCTGTTGGAGGAAAATCCCTGAAAGCAATTCCCATATTGGCCAATCTTTGCAAATGGCTGTTGGTTAATCTTCCATAAAAATCATCCCAGTTTTTATCTTCTTTTTTAGACCATCCAATTTCAGATAAAGCACTGATTCTTGGATAACTCTGATATTCCATGATTCTTGCCGGACGATCCAGATATTCGCTCCATAAAGCGCCTTGCACTCCAATTATATTTTTTTGTTCTTCTGGTGTTAAATCAGCATCTGGAATTGGTTCAAACGAATACGCTCTTTTTGTATCCGTAATTGCAGCCCATCTATGACCGCGTTCTGTCTCAGATTGTGCCATATCATAATACGTAAATTGTCCTGGCATCATGATGGTTTTATACCCTTTTTTTGCAGATTCAATTCCGTAGCTAATGCCCTGCCAAGCAGAAATAAGCGTATTTGGATTGATTTCTCCGCCTTTTAGAATTTCGTTCCATCCATCTGTTTTTTTATGGTATTTGTCTACAATGGTTTGAACCCTTCTAAAGAAATAATTCTGAAGCTGAAAACTGTCTGTAAATCCTTCTTTTGCCATCAAGGCTTGACATTTTGGGCAATGTTCCCAATTGGCACGATTGACTTCGTCTCCCGCAATATGAATATATTCAAAAGGAAACAATCCAGAAACTTCTCTGATAATTGAATCCAGAAGGTCATAATTTTCTTCGCGCCCCACACACCAAACATTTTTTACTTCTCCCTGAACACTTTTAAGTTCTTGCGTTATGGCACAGCCCACTTCTGGATAAGAAGCCGTTACAGCACGCGAATGCCCCGGAATTTCAATTTCTGGCATAACCGAAATACCACGATCTGCCGCATAAGCTACCACTTCTTTAATATCTTCTTGCGTGTAAAAACCTCCATAACGTTTGTCTCCCGAACCGTAAGAAGGCAGCAAAACTTCGCCTGGACCTCTCCAAGCACCTTTCAAAGTTAAATCTGGTAATGATTTGATTTCGATTCTCCAGCCGTTATCATCAGTTAAATGCCAATGAAAAACATTCATTTTATGTGCAGCGAGCCAATCAATATAATTTTTTACGGTTTGTTTGTCGAAAAATTGCCTTGAACAATCTAGCATCATGCCGCGCCAATCAAAACGAGGATAATCTTCAATTTTCACATAAGGAACCGCACCTTTTTTAACTTCTTTTGCAGAACAAATTTGCAGTAAAGTCTGAAATCCGTTTAAAACTCCTTTATCCGTTTTTCCTTTTACAAAAATTCCTTTTTCGTTTATTTCTAATTGATACCCTTCATCTGGAAGATTTAGCTTCTTATCTACTAGAAATGAAATATTATTTTTTCCATGTTTTTTTCCAATAGAAACAATTGGATTAATGCCACTACTTTTTGAAATACCTGTCGTGATATAATCGGCACTGTTTTTTAGTTTTTTATCTACGACTATTTTTAATGGCGAAGGAAAAACAAATTGTCCAGCGCTTTGTTGCACCGAAACAGGTTTTGGAATTATATCTAATTTTTGGGCTTGTACAAAACTAAGCGAGCTTAGAAATAGGGCTAATAGAAGAATACTTTTTCTCATCTCTTTTTATATTTTATTTTGTTGAAAATTCAATCGGACTGCTTTCTGTCTGGGTCTGACTCAAAGCGGTAAGCGCATAAACATAGTTTTCCAAATCGGCATTTGGTACTTCTAGTTTTAGAGCCGTTGTCACATAATAAATAGTCGAAGGATTTGAGAAATCGGTAATTTTTCCTTTTGGAAATCTGTAAATGACATATTTTTTATCATTAAATGCGGCTTTCCAAGTTAAAACGGCTTTGTCGCCTTTTTTGGCAATCACTGCATTTGTTGGCGGTTCTGGTTTTAATCTGACAATTCTATTGGCTTCTGGAGTTAAAGCGATGTATTTATATTCTTTTTCAACAAGAGGTTTTCTTAGCGTATCTCCTTTTTTCAGAAAAGTAGAAGCTGTAAAATGCATGGAACCGTCAATTAAAGGCATTTTGCGAATCATCTCAATCTGTTTTACAATTTGATCAGGACTTCTCCACTCTGGTTCTTTAGCAGTATTCGAAATTTTATAATCGCCGTGTCCAACGTAAACATTTGCTCCATATTTGTGTTCTGCCCACCATTTAGCCAGAACTTCAAAATTGGCGCGGTCAAAACCAATATGCCAGTAGATTTGAGGTGTTACGTAATCGATCCAGTTCTCTTTTTGCCATTTTAAGATATTCGCATACAAATCATCATAATTGGTCGCTCCGGCAGCGGTATTAGAACCTTGCGAATCTTTGGCAATATTTCTCCATACTCCAAAAGGCGAAATTCCGAATTCGACTTCTGGTTTATTGGCAATAATAGTATCTCTAATTTGTTTGATGATTAAATCGACATTATCTCTTCTCCAATCGTCTTTGTCTTTAAACTGACGCGGTTCTTTAGCAAATGCTTTATCATCTGGAAATTCCTGTCCAGCAATTTTATAGGGATAAAAATAATCATCCATATGCACTGCCTGAATATCGTATTTACGAACAATTTCGCCTACGACAGAAGCCACAAAATCTCTCGTTTCTTTTAAGCCTGGATTAAAATATCTTGTTTTTCCGTACGTCAAGAAAAGATCTGGTCTTTTAAAATATAAATGATTTTTTGAAAGCACATCTCTTACCGTATCTTTCTGAACACGATATGGATTAAGCCAAACGTGTACGTTCATTCCGCGTTTTCCTGCTTCATCAATCATCATCTGCAATGGATCAAAACCTGGTGCAACACCCTGAGTTCCGGTTATCCAATGCGATGCAGGTTCTTTTGTCGATTTGTAATACGCATCGGCAGTTGGACGAATTTGAAAAATTACAGTATTCATGTTATAAGAACGTAGATTATCCAGAATGGCAATCATTTCGTTCTTCATTTCTTTATCTGATAATCCTGGTTTAGACGGCCAGTCGATGTTTTCTACAGTAGAAATCCAAGCTGCACGCATTTCTCTTTTTGGAGATTGCTGACTGAAAATTTTGGTCTGGATCAGCAATACCAAAATCATAATTTTTAGGCTTTTCATAAATTATTATTTTAGGTAGTTAGTATAATATTGTTGGCAGAAAAGTTTAACCGAAATCCCAATGGCTATTGGGAGTAGTGGTTTACGCTATGTTCGCAAAAGTTTCTTTTCATTTTATTAATCTCGCAAAGGCGAAGAGGCGCAAAGTTTTATTTTTCTAATCTTCGACGGCTATTTTCGCTCGCAGATTGAGCAGATTTAATTCGCGGAAATTTTGTACTATTCGTGACGAAAAAAAAATCTAGTTAGATTGGCTAAAAAATACCTAACAGGTTTTGAAAACCTGTTAGGATAACCAACCAAAATTTATATATTGCCATAAATAAAATGGCAATACACTTAACGTTTACTGTGTTTTTTAGATAGTATTGAAATAATTGTAAAAAAACAGTAGCTGATATTTTAAAGAATTCTCCCAGTATTTCAGATTATGTTCGCCTGGGCGTTCTATATAATCGTGATTTATTTTTAGATCCAGCATTTTTGCATGAAGTTCTCTGTTTACTTTCATAAAGAAATCATCAACTCCGCAGTCAATAATCAGTTTTAATTTGTTGTCTTTTACCAAGTCTAACATATTGGTAACCGTATTCTGATTCCAGTTTTCTGGGAATTCTGTAATTGGGCCTAATCGTTTTTTAATATCCCAATTTTCAGGAAACGGGCGAAAATCTACCCCTCCGCTCATGCTTCCCGCAGCACCAAAAACATCTTGATGTCTAAATGATAAATACAAAGCACCGTGTCCGCCCATGCTCAAACCTGAAATGGCTCTTGCTTTGCGGCCTGCAATTGTTTTGTATTGTTTGTCAATAAACGGAACCAGTTCTTTTACAACGTAAGTTTCATACTTAAAACTCGGATCTATCGGACTGTCAAAATACCAGCTTGAATAATTTCCATCTACACCAACCACTATAAATCCGTATTGATCTACTTGTTTTCCTAGTTCTTTAAAATCTCTTGCCCATGAAGCATAGTTTCCGCTATAGCCATGAAGCAGATAAACAACTGGAAATGCTTTCTTGCTCTTTTTATAATTATCCGGAACTACTACACAAGTTTTAATGTTCTTCTGCATCGAAGGACTAAAAACTTGCAAAGTGTCAACCTTCGCCGCGTGAACTGCAAAGGCTATAAAAAGAAGAAAGAAAGTGTAAATTGTTTTTTTCATAATTGATGTTTTTATAAAATAATATTTTTGAAAAGCACTGGGAAAATACAAAAAATTACTTCAAACAATCTTTTAAAATAGTTACGGGATGCATGGCTTTTCTGCTCGTTCCATCAAAAATCTGATGGCGGCAGCTGGTTCCTGCGGCTGCAATTTCTGTTGATGGCTCTGTTGCCCTAATTTTCGGAAACAGCGTATCTTCCCCCATCTTCATACTGATTTCGTAATGTTCTTTTTCATAACCAAATGAACCCGCCATTCCACAGCAGCCCGAATTATAAATCGTAACGGTATTATTTTTTGGGATATTCAACATCGCAAAAGAAGCTTCTACGCTACTCAATGATTTTTGATGGCAATGCCCATGTATTTTGATATTTTTCTCTTTTTCAGAAAATTGATCTGCGTGAATTTTTCCGTTTCCAATTTCTCTTTTGAAAAACTCCTCGACCGTAAAAGTATTTTTGGCTAATTTCTCCGCACTTTCCTTATCTGCAGCCAATCGGATATATTCGTCTCTGAAAGTCAATATTGCCGAAGGTTCTATTCCGACTAAAGGCGTGTTTTCAGAAATTATATTTTTAAAAGTATTGACATTTTTGTTCGCAATTTCCTGCGCTTCTTCTAAAAATCCTTTTGAGATAAAGGCTCTTCCGCTTTCTTCATGATCAATTACAATTACTCTGTAACCTAATCTGGTTAACAGTTCGTAGGCATCGATTCCGACTGAAACATCGTAATAATTGGTAAATTCATCACAAAAAAGATAGACACTTCCATTCTCAAAAGACATGTCTGTATTACGCTTTTTTTCCTTTTCATACCATTTTCTAAACGTCTTTGGAGCCAATAACGGCACTTGTCTTTCAGGTGCAATTCCCATACGTTTTTTAATGAATGAAAGATTAGAAGCCCAGTTGGTAACTGATGGCGCAATACTTCCTAGTTCATTCAATTTGGAATTGAAAGCAAAGATTTTATTTCGAAAAGAAAAACCATTTGCTTTTTGATATTGGTATAAAAACTCTGCTTTTAAAGTCGCCACATCAACATTACTCGGGCATTCGCTGGCACAAGCTTTACAACTTACACACAATTCAAAAACCTTATACAATTCTTCGTGATCGAATTTATTTTCTTTTTCCGAATTCGTCAGATATTCTCTTAAAGCATTGGCACGTGCACGCGTAGTATCTTTTTCGTTTCTGGTGGCACGATAACTTGGACATAAAGTGCCACCTGCCGATGGCATTTTTCGGCAATCGCCCGAACCGTTGCATTTTTCGGCAGCACGCAAAACGCCTAAACTATCGGAGAAGTCTTGAATCGTTTTTATCTCAGGTTCAATCCTTCCCGCTTCGAAACGAAGATTTTCATCCATTTTAGAAGCATTTACGATTTTTCCAACGTTCAAAATCGTGTTGGGATCAAATGCTTTTTTTACTCGTTTTAGCAGTTCGTAATTTTTATCGCCAATCATAAACGGCAGAAACTCTCCGCGTAAAATTCCGTCGCCATGTTCACCACTTAACGAACCTCTATATTTTTTTACCAAATGGGCTACTTCGGTAGATAAATTTCGAAACTGATGTAATCCTTCTTTTGTTTTTAAATTTATCTTCGGACGCAAATGCAGTTCTCCCGCTCCAGCATGCGCGTAATAAATCGCACTTTGTCCGTGTCTTTCCATCATTGCGGCAAAATCGGCAATATAATTGGGAAGATCGCTCAATTCTACAGCGGTATCTTCAATAGAATCGGCAGCTTTATCATCTCCCACAATACTTCCTAAAAGTCCAAGGCCTGCTTTTCTTACGTCATTTACTTTATCAATATCTGCGCCATAAATTTTGGGCAAGGCATACCCGAAACCATTGTTTTCCAAATCTTTAATTAGCGCATCAGCCTGCATTTCGGCATCTTCCATGCTAATGTGCGATCCAACTTCGAGCATAATCACTGCTTTTGGTTCACCTACAATAAAAAATCTATTTTTGGCTTGTTCTCTGTTGGTTTTGGTACAATCTAATATCGTATCATCCATCATTTCGCAAGTGTATAGATGATGTTTCATTGCTGTAACAACTGCTTCCAAACTTTCCTGAATGGTATGAAAATGTGCCACAACCATAATAGTATTGGTTGGTGGCAGATCGTCTACTTTTAACGTTATCTCTGTTGTAAATGCCAAAGTTCCTTCACTTCCGCAAAGCAATTTTCCTAAATTGATGGTGTCTTCTGTTCCCGAAAAAAGTTTCGATTTCAGTAAAACGTCAATCGCATAACCCGTATTTCGTCTGTGAATTTCTGGTTTTGGAAATTCTCTTAAGATTTCTTCCTGATTTTCTTTGCTCGAAAGTTCTTCGTAAATCGTTTTATAAATATTGCTTTCTAAAGAATCGCCTTTTGTTTTCTCGATAAATTCTTCAGAGGTTAAATCTTTAAATACTGCAGTAGTTCCGTCGCTTAAAACGGCTTTTATTTCAACTATTTTATCTCTGGTAACGCCATAGCGAATTGAAGTTGTCCCTGACGAATTATTTCCGACCATTCCACCAATCATACATCTATTGGTAGTCGATGTAGTTGGTGCAAAAAAGAGCCCGTGGGGTTTTAGATATAAATTCAGTTCATCGCGAATTACTCCGGGCTGAACGGTTATGGTTTTCTTTTTAGGATCAAAAGAAACAATTTTATTAAAATGTTTAGAGACATCTACAATAATTCCGCTTCCTATTGTCTGTCCTGCCAAAGATGTTCCTGCTGTTCTTGGCGTTATTGATATTTTGTTTTTTGAAGCAAAACGAATAATATTAACAATATCATTTTCTGATTTTGGAATCGCCACCGCAAGAGGCATTATTCTATAGGCAGAAGCATCTGTTGCGTATATTTTTTTATGAAGGTCATCATAAAAAAGAGTTCCTTCTAGTGAAGTTTCTAATTCTTGTAGTTGGAGAGAATCGGACATTTAATTTGGTTCTGTTGCTTTTGGTTCTTTAATAAACATTTATTTCTGCACTGCACTAAAAAGTTATTGGGCAAAAACAAAACATTCTAAATCTTATTAGAATTCAATATTTATTAAAGTTCCTATCTAGAAGCTTGAACTTCTTTTACATACACCTGAGAAATAGTAAGCACAGAAGGATTTTTTTCATAAATATATCTGACTAATAAATTAGTTTTAACAAATATAGATACAAAAAGCATACAAATACATTATTTTGCGTTTTTTAACATAATAAAATTAAAATAACGCAACAAAACGCAAAATTACATTAAACAAATAGTAAGTTATAAGATAAATACACCAGATTTTCTATATTCATCTAATTTTTCATCTTCTGGATCTAATTCTGTCACAATAGTATCCAATTGCGTAAGATCGCAAACACCATGAGGCATTTTGGTATTTAATTTATTTGAAGCAAACATGGAAACCACTCTATCAGAAGCTTCTATCATTGCTTTTTTTACAATTGAAATTTCATAACCTACTTCTGTAAGGCCTTGTTTGATATTAATACTGCTGGCACCGATAAAACAAATATCAGCTTTAATTTTAGAAACTACCTGAATCACATCCATACCTATCGTAACCATTGCGTTTTTCTGCATTTTTCCGCCAATAAAAATCAAGTCAATATTAGGATGTTGAGACAACTGCATGGCTATTGGTAAACTATAAGTATATATTGTAGCTTTCAAATCGGCGGGAATTAACTTTGCAAAAACTAAATTAGTGCTTCCTCCACTCATTATAATAACCTGATCGTCATGAAGAAGAGATAATGCCTTTATCACGATTTGCTTTTTCTGTTCTTCTGCAGTTATGGCAATATCAAAAACATTTGCAGGTTTTTCTTTAACTTGAACAGCACCTCCATATACTTTCTCTAACAGCTTTCTGCTATCCAATTCGTTCAAATCTCTTCTAATGGTGTCTTCAGACAAATCGAGAGCCAAAGCTAAATCTGTTGTAACAACTTTTTGGTCTTCAATAAGTTTAGTCATTATGTATTTATGTCTCTCGGCTTTCAGCATTTTTTTTATAAAAGTTAAAATTCATCACAAATATATCAAATATTTCATTCCATATCAGAAAAGAGCCTAAAAACTGCAAAATAATGCATTAGTAAGATTTTAAAAACAAAATCAATAATTATTTTTTATTAAAATCTGCGTTATTTTGCGTTTTTTAAATTATTTTTCGAAAAAAAGTTCAAAATAATGCATTTATATGCAATAAATAAATATATTTGCTCAACAACAACCATAAAAAACCAGATTAATCATGAAAAAGTTACTCTTTATTTCAGTGTTGTTTTTGTGCATTCAAGCAGCATTTGGACAAGCAAAAACAGTTACTGGAACAGTAAAAAGCAAAACAGACGGAATTCCAATTCCAGGAGTCAGCGTCATTATTCAAGGAACAAATAATGGCACAACTACTGACTTCGATGGAAACTACAGCATTTCTGTAGCACCGGGACGAACGCTAAGCTTTAGTTACATGGGTTATGAAACCCAATTAATTAAAGTGGAAAGCCAACAGAAAATAAATGTTGGTCTTATAGAAAGCACTTCGAAATTAGACGAAGTTGTTGTTGTAGGTTTTGCTTCTCAGAAAAAAACGAACTTAACAGGAGCTGTTGCCAATATTGATGTTGCTAAAACAATTGGAAGCAGACCTTTAACCGATGTTAGTAAAGCTTTACAAGGTACTACTCCGGGTGTAAACATTAATTTTAACTCAGGAAATATTAACCGTGCCGCAAAAATAAACATTCGTGGAGCGGGTACAATTAATGGTTCAGACGATCCTTTAATATTAGTAGACGGTGTTCCTACAGATTTATCATTAATTAACCCAAATGATATCGCAACGATGTCTGTACTTAAAGATGCTGCTTCTGCATCTATTTATGGTGCTCGTGCTGCGTTTGGTGTTGTTCTTATTACTACAAAAAGCGGAAAAACAGGCGAAGGAAAAGTGAGATTTTCTTATTCTGCAAACACTGCTTTTACAAATCCAATTTCTACACTTAAATTCTTAGATCCAACAGAAGAAATTCCAGGATTAATTGCTGCAGGGACAAGAACGGATGGTTCTACTCCAGAGATTTTTGGCCAGAACTATAGCATTTTGTTAGACGGAATTAAAAATTGGAAACAAAAATACGCAAACAATCGTACGAGTAATGAAATGGTTTATGGAGAAGATTGGGAAATAAAAAATGGGGTTCCTTATTTTTACAGAGTTTGGGATGCTAATAAAGAATTGTATGCCAGCAATGCGTTACAAACTACACACAATATTTCTGCTCAAGGAAACTTAGGAGATAAAAGTTCATTCTTTGCTTCGTTCGGACTTACTAACCAAGATGGTATGTTAAGAGTAAATCAGGAAAAAAGACAAAGAATCAACATCAATTTAGGTTTTACAACAAAATTAGCAGATTGGCTTACTGGAGATTTCAAAGTAATGACAATCAACAGTTCTTACGATCAGCCATTTAACTATTATGGAGGTTCTGGAACTGATGACACAGGTTACGGAGGTTACTTTGGTTATGCGCTTCGTTGGGGGCAATATTTCCCGAATTTTGGAACTTACAGAGGATACAATTTCCGTACAGCTGGAGGATATCTATCTAATGCTTCTAGAAACGAAAACAACAAACGCAATACAAGGTTAAGCGCTAGATTTACAGCAGACATTACAAAAGATTTAAACCTTATCACTGAGATAAGCAGCGTAAACGATTATTATAACAGAAAACAAAATGGTGGTAAATTCTTAGCATGGGACAGCTGGTCTGCAATGCCATATGATGCTACTACAATTCAAACTGCTACTCCTGCAACTCTTGAAACAGGAAACGATTTTGTGGGACAATCAAAACAGGAGTCGACTACAAATGTGGTAAACATTTATGGTAACTATAAAAAACAATTTGACAAACATAATTTCAAATTCTTAGCTGGTTTCAACTCAGAATGGCAAAATTTATCGCGTAACTATGCGAGAAGAAATACCCTTTTAGACAAATCAAAACCAGAATTTAATCTTGCAGTAGGGGAACAATTTGTTTCTGGAGCTGCAAACACAGATTTAAATCCAACGGTAACAGAATACTCTATTGCAGGTTTCTTTGGACGTGTGAATTATGATTACAACGGAATTTATTTAGTAGAGCTTAATGCTCGTTATGATGGTTCATCAAGATTTCCAACTAACGAACAATGGGGATTCTTCCCTTCTGCTTCTGTAGGATACAAAATTGTGAACGAGAAATTTATGGAAGGAACTCGCGGATGGTTAAACGATCTTAAATTGCGTGGTTCTATCGGATCAATTGGAAACCAAAATGTTGGAAACAATGCTTTCTTATCAATTATGACAGCTAAAAATCCTTCTTGGATTAACAGTGGTGCTACTCTCCCACCTTCTACAAATTTACCAACTAACGTAGATCCTGCCTTAACTTGGGAAAAAGTAATGACCAAAGATGTGGGTATCGATGTTAAAATATTTGATATGCTTGGTGCTTCTTTTGACTGGTACCAACGTGATACAAAAGGAATGCTTGCTCCAAGTATAACACTTCCAGGTTCATTTGGACAGACTTCTGCTCAGACGAACTCAGGAAATATGAGAACTAAAGGCTGGGAGCTTTCATTAAACTTTAATAAAAACTTAAGCGAAACTGCTTCTGTTTTTGTTGATCTTGCTTTATCTGATTCTAAATCGGTTATTACAAAATGGAACAACTCATCTAAATTATTAGCTTTAGTAACAACTGACACTAAACCTTACTATGATGGTTTCGAAATCGGTCAAATCTGGGGATTAACTGCGGACAGACTTCTTCAGGCTGATGACGTGATTACCAACAACGGAAAAACAGTAAATGGCGTTGACTACTCTAAAACAATGGGTGGAAACTTTAAATATGGAGCTGGAGACGTTCATTATGTAGATGTAGATGGTGACGGAGCTATTACTCGTGGAGCTGGAACTGCTGATGATCATGGAGATTTGAAAAAAATTGGTAACTCTACGCCTCGTTACAGATACGGTATCACATTAGGTGGTAAATTCCGCGGATTTGATATTTCTACTTTCTTCCAAGGTGTTGGAAAACGTGATTACTGGGCTGCTTCAGATGCTGTATTGCCTTTCTTCCGTGCGCCTCAGCAAATGTATGCCAACCAAGCAGATTACTGGACTCCAGAAAATACAGATGCTTATTTCCCAAATCCATACTATGGTAACGAAGCAAATACTTTTGGGTCAGGTACTCAAGGTCAGAACAACTTTGTTACTTCGACAAGATATTTGTTAGACATGTCTTATTTCCGTCTAAAAAACTTTACTATCGGATATAATTTGCCAGTAGCTCTTGTGAAAAAAGCAGGATTAGAAAAAGTAAGATTATATACTTCTGGCGAAAATATTGCGACTTGGGCAGACAAACGTCTTCCTGTAGATCCTGAAATCGACGAAACAGAAGTTTTCTGGGGAAGAGCTTATCCTTACACAAAAACATGGTCAGTTGGTGTTGATATCTCTTTCTAATCTCTAACTATTCAAAACTCTTACAATGAAAAAATATAATATAAAATCTAAGTTTCTGCTAATGTTTGCTACTGCTTTACTTGCAGGAAGCGCAGTTAGCTGTTCAGATTATCTTACTGATGATCCAGCAGATAAATTTACAAACGATAACTTTTGGCAGTCAGAAGATAACGTAAAAACCTTTTCATGGCTTAATTATGATACTTTTTATGGTTATGGAAACGGAACAACAATCGGACTTTCTTTCTTCTACTATCATGGAAGTGATTACAGAGTAGATGATAACTTGTCTGCCTTTACTTTCTATCAAATGCCAGTTACAGCTGCAACTACGAATCTTTATTCATGGAATGAATACTACACGCTTATCCGCCGTTGTAATCTAATGCTTGAAAAAATACCAGCAGTAAGCATGTCTACTGAAAAAAAGAACCACTATATTGGAGTTGCTAAATTTTTTAGAGCTTACACCTATTTCCGTTTAGTGCAAAAATTTGGTGATGTGCCCTATACTGATCAATATTTAGCTCAAGGTGACGCAGAAGTGTATGCGCCTGCAAAACCAAGAGCCGAAATTATGGACAAAGTAATTGCAGAATTACAAGAAGCTGCAGATTTAATGTTGGTTAACGATGATAAAAACGTTACGGCAAATAAATACACGGCTTACGCTGCTTTAAGCAATGCTTGTCTTTATGAAGGCACATACAGAAAATATCATTTAGGACAAGATGGAAGTGCTTATTTGAACAAGGCAAAAGCAGCTTCATTAATGATCATGAATAATCCAAGCTACAAATTAAATGCAGATTGGAAAGGACTTTACAATTCAGTTGAATTACTTGGAAATACTGAAGTGATATTGGCAAAACGTTACTTGACAAACGTATTAATGCATTCTCTTCAAAACTATACAAATACTTCAACGATTCAGTATGGTTTAACAAAATGGGCCGCTGACAGTTATGTAACTACAAACGGATTGCCTATTCAGCAAGCTGGAAACAGCCAGTACACCGGTGACGATACTCCAGCAAAAACATTTGCTAATAGAGATCCACGTTTTGGTAAAACGGTAAATCCTGCTAACTACGGTTACAAAGGAAAACCTTTTGGTACAACTGCTTTGGTTTCTATGTCTGGATATGTATTTGAGTTGTACAACAACCCTGCTACAACAGGCCCAGATGTAACAACTGGTGGACGTAATTATACAGATGCTCCATTATTTACTTTAAGCGAAGTATATTTAAATTATGCCGAAGCTTGCGCTGAGTTAGGAACAGCAACCAACAGTGATCTTGATCTATCAATCAATAAAGTTCGTGCACGTGCTGGAATTGCTCCTCTAACAACAGATGGAACAAATGCTTCTGCAAATGGCGTTCAAATTAATGACCCAAGAAGAACTTCTTCTTTAGAGCAATTAACTGGAGTAGTAAATCCGTTAATCTGGGAAGTTCGTCGTGAGCGTCAAATTGAGTTCATGAGCTGGACAACTTTAAGACAGGCTGATATTTACCGTTGGAAAAAAGGAGATTACTTAGACACTAACAAAAACCCTGATGTAAATCTTGGTGCTAGAATTGGTTCTCCTGTTGGTTCTCAAACTGTTGTAGACGCTAACGGATATGTAAAAATCTATCCTGTAAGCACAAGGACTTTCGAACCTAAGCATTATTTAATGAACATTCCAACGAATGACATTGATTTGTACAAAGCTCAAGGTATCGATTTAAAACAAAATCCAGGCTGGTAATTTTCGTTAAAAACTGAAAAAACAGCATCTAATTAAACTGCCTCCGACGTGAGACTTTTCGGAGGCAGTCTTTTAAATACTCTTTTCAAACACATTGTGACCGATAAAAAGGCCAAATAAAAAAATTAATCCTGATTCATACAGGTTATATCTTGTTAGTTTTTAGATTCCCCAAATCTGCCTAAAACATTCATATACTCCGATAAAATCTTAATTTTATTAGTCCATTTTGTCTCTAACTAATAACTGTATTAAAATGATAAAATTTATAGCAAAAAGTGCTTTTATTACAGCATTTCTGTTTTATACCCCGTCCTATTCGGCAAACATTCAGCCAAATAAAAACGTTATTACAGCAGAAATCAATAACGCTGTTATAAAAACAGGTGCAGACAATTACGAAAAATATTTACCACTTTTAAAAGATAAAAAAGTTGGAATTGTAACCAACCAGACTGGAATTTTATCTGATAAAACACATGTGGTTGATTTTCTATTGGAGAAAAAAATTGCTGTTCAGACTATCTTTGCTCCCGAGCACGGATTTAGAGGAACAGCCGATGCCGGCGAACATATTGTTGACGGAAAGGATCCTAAAACAGGACTTCCGATAATTTCGCTTTATGGCGACAACAAAAAACCAAAAACAGCACAGTTATCTGGAATAGATGTTATGATTTTTGACTTGCAAGATGTTGGAGCAAGATTTTACACCTACATTTCTTCTTTGCATTATGTAATGGAAGCTTGTGCAGAAAACAATATTCAGCTTATTGTTTTTGATCGTCCAAATCCAAATGGTTCTATTGTTGACGGACCGCTTTTAGAAAAAGAATTTACCAGTTTTGTTGGTATGCACCCTATTCCGCTTTTGCACGGAATGACAATTGGTGAATATGCACAAATGGTCAATGGAGAAAAATGGCTCAAAGATGGCGCTCAATGTAAACTAACCGTGATTCCGTGTGTAGATTACAGCAGAACAATGCCATACAGTTTATTGGTAAAACCGTCTCCGAATTTGCCAAATGACCAGTCTATAAATTTATATGCAAGTTTATGTCTTTTTGAAGGAACAAACGTAAGCATGGGACGTGGAACTGAAAAACAATTTCAAATCTATGGTTCTCCATTTTTAAGTAAAACCAATTTCAGTTTTACCCCGAAGCCAAATTTTGGCGCTAAAGATCCTTTATACAATGGAAAAGAATGTTTTGGAGAAGATTTGACGGCTTATCCAAAATTGAAACAATTAGAATTGAAATGGCTTATTAAAGCGTATCAGAATACCAGCGATAAAACAAAATTCTTTAACGGATTTTTTACCAAACTAGCCGGAACAAAAAAACTGCAGCAGCAAATTGAAAGCGGTGTTTCTGAAGCTCAGATAAGAAAGACTTGGCAGAAAGACTTAGAAGCTTTCAAAAAAATGCGAACAAAATACCTTATTTATAAATAATATTTTTTAATTCACTCCCCCCTTTCCAATCTTCTATTTTTAAATAAAATAGAAACTATTAATGTAAAATAGTGAAACCTGAAATTCTAAAAATTTTGGTTTCAAAAATCAAAAAAAAAGAAAAATGAAAAATAAAAATCCTGAAACTGAACAAGAATCTTTGTACAAAGACTTGGATCAAATGAGCGTGAAAGAACTTCTTACAAACATTAATACAGAAGACAAAAAAGTTCCGCATATTATTGAAGAACAGATTCCTAAAATAGAAAAACTGGTTAAGGCTATTGTTAAAAAAATGCAGCTGGGCGGGAGATTATTTTATATAGGAGCCGGAACTTCTGGGAGAATCGGAATTTTAGATGCATCTGAATGTCCACCAACTTTTGGCGTGCCTCATGATATGATTATCGGAATTATTGCAGGTGGAGACACTGCCATCAGAAAAGCGGTAGAAAATGCTGAGGACGATACTGAACAAGCATGGAAAGATTTGGCAAAATTCGAAATTTCAAGTTTGGATATGATTATCGGAATCGCTGCTTCTGGCAATACACCTTACGTTTTAGGGGCACTTAAAAAAGCGAAAGAACACAATATTAAAACTGGAAGTATTTCTTGCATCAGCAACGGACTTATCGCTCAAGAAGCCGATTATCCGATTGAATTAATTGTAGGCCCTGAGTTCTTAACCGGAAGCACCAGAATGAAAGCAGGAACAGCACAGAAACTAACTCTAAATATGATTTCTACTTCGGTAATGATCAAATTAGGAAAAGTAAAAGGCAACAAAATGGTCGACATGCAGCTGTCTAACGAAAAACTCGTAAAACGCGGTATCAAAATGATTATGGAAGAACTTGGCATTGAATATGATGCAGCCGAAGAATTATTGCACACGCATAAAAGCGTTAGAGCCGTTCTCCTAGCTCACAACAAAAATCAGGAAAACTAAAAACCACACTATCAAAATCTTTTTATAGATTTATACAAATTCAAAAGCTGAATAAATTCATTTTTTGGAGTTTTTAACAACGACCTGACAGAGTAAAATCTGTTAGGTCAATTAAAAAATTTCTGATCTGAATTATTTTAAAAAACCAAAAATCACCAAAACTATAAAATGACACCAAGTACCATCCTTCTTCTTATCATCATTTATTTCGGAACATTATTCTACATCTCGCACAGAGTCAGCAGAAAAGACAGCGGAAATGAAGCCTTTTTTACAGCCAATAAAAATTCAAAATGGTATTTAGTTGCTTTCGGTATGATCGGAACAGCACTTTCTGGAGTAACCTTTATTTCTGTTCCCGGAGAAGTTGGCGCACCAAGCGGTGAACAATTTAAATATTTTCAGTTTGTTTTAGGAAACGCACTTGGATTTATTGTCATTACCAAATTATTGCTGCCTTTATATTATCGAATGAATCTGACATCGATTTATGGATATATTGAGCAAAGAATGGGATTTTTCAGTTATAAAACAGCTGCTTCTATTTTCTTGATCAGCCGAACGATAAGTTCTGCTTTCAGATTGTATTTGGTGGTAATCGTTTTACAGCGTTTTGTTTTCGATTTTTATCATGTTCCTTTTGCATTTACGGTTTTAATTTCACTACTTCTTATTTTCTCTTATACGTATAGAGGCGGATTAAAAACAATTATTATTACCGATACTTTACAAACATTTTTCCTTGTAACTTCTGTTTTTCTTACTATCTATTTCATTTGCGACCGTATGGATTTAAGTGCCATTAGCGCTTTTGAAGAAGTAAAAAACAGTAACTATTCTAAGATCTTTTTCTTTGATGATTTTATGGGAAGTAAATTCCATTTTGTAAAACAAATTCTTGGCGGAATGTTCGTAACCATTGCCATGACAGGACTTGATCAAGATTTAATGCAAAAAAACTTGAGCTGTAAAAACATTGGCGAAGCACAAAAAAACATGTTCACTTTTACGGGAATATTTGTTGTCATTAATATTTTCTTTTTGAGTGTTGGAGCGCTTTTATACATCTATGCCAATAAAAACGGAATTGCAGTTCCTACCGATTTAATTACGGGCAAACCAAGAACCGATTTACTTTTCCCTGAAATTGCTTTAAATCATTTAGCACTTGTTCCTGCCATCGTATTTTTATTGGGAATTATTGCCGCCACTTTTGCAACCACAGATTCTGCCCTAACAGCCTTAACGACTTCTTTCTGTGTAGACTTCTTAGGCATGGATAAAGCAGAAAACAGCCATAAAAAAAACACAGTAAGAATTAGACATTTAGTTCATATTAGTTTCTCTATTTTAGTCTTTTTCATCATTATTATTTTCAATTCGATCAATGACAGTTCGGTGGTCGGAATGATCTTTAAGGTTGCTTCTTATACTTACGGTCCGTTATTAGGATTGTATGCTTTTGGTTTATTCCAAAAATCACGACATGTAAATGACAAACTGGTTCCGTTTATCTGTTTACTATCTCCATTATTTACCTATTTTATCAATGAATATTCTAAAGTTTTATTTGCAGGATATGTTTTTGATAACGAACTAATTATACTAAACGGATTAATTACTTATTTAGGATTATTTATTACGAGTTCACGCAGTGAGAAAGAAATAAGTTTCTAATTCAGCCTATCCAAAATTTACTAATCGATTAAAAATTTATTATTTGATTTTCAATTGGTTTAAAAAATGTTACATGAAAAATTCTATTATAAAAATAAGTCTCTACGCCGCATTTTTATTTCTAATCACCAATTGCGGTTCCAAGAAAAATACTGGCCTAACTGATGCAAAAAAAGATATTTCTTTAAAAGATACAATTGTTTACGTGCCTAAAAATAATGCTGAGAAAAAGACTTTCTTTAAAGATTCAGATCAGGAAACGGCTTGGGTAGACAGTATTTACAATAAAATGACGGTACAGGAAAAAATCGGGCAATTGTTTATGGTTTCTGCCTATTCAAACAAAGATTCTGTACACGTTAATCAGATCAGCAAACTGATTGAAGATTATAAAATAGGAAACGTAATTTTCTTTCAGGGTGGACCAGTTCGTCAGGCGAAATTAACCAACCTATATCAGTCAAAAGCAAAAGTGCCTTTGATGATCGGGATCGATGCCGAATGGGGATTAGCCATGCGATTAGATTCAACCTATCGTTATCCTTGGAATATGACTTTGGGCGCTATTCAGGATTTAAGTTTAATTGAAAATGTGGGAAGAAATATGGCAGCCGAAAATAAACGAATCGGCGTTCATTTTAACTTCGCACCAGTTTTAGATATTAACACCAATCCTAAAAACCCAATTATCGGAAACCGTTCTTTTGGCGAAGACAAAGTCAATGTAAGCGAAAAAGCCCTTGCTTTAATGAAAGGTATACAAGGAAATGGCGTTTTCTGCACTGGGAAACATTTTCCTGGACACGGCGACACTTCAACCGATTCACACCACGCTTTGCCTACCGTTAACTTTTCTAAAGAACGTATGGAATTGGTAGAACTGTATCCCTACAAAAAATTGTTCGACGAAGGTCTGGCTTCTGTTATGGTCGCACACCTTAATATTCCGAGTTTAGAATCACAGCCAAACTGTCCTTCCTCGGCTTCATATAATGTCGTTACCAATCTGCTTCAAAAAGAATTAGGTTTCAACGGATTAATTTTTACAGATGGTTTGGCGATGAAAGGCGCCGCCAATTTTAAGGGACCTGGAGATTTGGAAATCGCAGTTCTTTTGGCTGGAAATGATATTTTATTATGTCCAGAAAATGTTCCAGTTGCTTTTCAGAAATTGGAAGCGGCTTATAATGAAAAAGTGATTACAGAAGAACGATTAGCACATTCTGTTAAAAAAATACTGCATTTTAAATACAAAGCGGGACTGAACAAATACAAACCGATTGATTTAAATAATTTATACAATGATTTGAATCCGTCGCAAAATGATGCTTTACATTATAAACTGTATGAAAATGCCATTACGGTTTTAAAAAACGAAAAAGAAATTCTACCGATAAAAGATTTAAGTGAAAAAATTGCATACATAAAACTAGGAGAAGACACGAACAGCACTTTCATTTCTACGCTAAAAAAATATACTGAAATTACAGAAGTAAAAGATACCAATCTTGATAGTCTGAATAAAGAATTGAGAAAATTTGACAAGGTTATCATCAGCTATCATAAAGTAAATAAAGCTTGGGAAAAACAAGAATTTACTTTAACCGAAATGTTATGGCTGAAAGAAATTGCAAAACACAACAAAGTAATTTTAGACATTTTCGCAAAACCATATTCTTTATTGTCAATCAACAATTTTGATGATATTGAAGGACTTGTAGTTTCGTACCAAAACTCAGATATTAGTCAGGTAGTTTCGGCAGAATTACTTTTTGGAGCGATTGAGGCCAAAGGAAAATTGCCTGTTTCTATCAATGATGCTTTCCATGTAAATGACGGATTAACTACAGAAAAACTAAATCGTCTCGCTTTTACAGCGCCAGAAAATGTAAATATGAATCCGGCAATTCTATCCAAAATCGATGCTGTGGCACAAAAAGCAATTGATGGCAGAATGGCTCCAGGAATGCAAGTTTTAGTGGCTAGAAAAGGAAACGTAATTTTTCAGAAATCGTATGGAGCTCAGACTTACGACAACACCAAAAAAGTAACCGATTCAGATTTATACGATGTCGCTTCGATCTCAAAAATGATTTCGACCTTGCCAAATGTGATGCAATTGTACGATAAAAACAAAGTAACGCTGGACACCAAACTGAAAGATATGCTGCCTTTTTTTGCCAAAACAAACAAAGAAAACATTATTTTCAAAGATCTGCTAAATCACTACGCAGGGCTTCAGGCGTGGATTCCGTTTTACAAAGCAACTTTAGACAGCAACAATCAGCCTTCTGAAAAATATTATAGAAAAGTAGCCGAAAACGGTTTTACAACAAAAGTAGCCGACAATCTTTACATTCGAAATGATTATCATGATACGATTATGAAAATCATTGCTGAAAGTCCTGTCGCTCTAAAAAAAGAATACAAATACAGTGATTTTACTTTTATCATCTTAAAAGAATATTTAGAAAGAAAAACACATAAAAAATTAGAAGAGCTGAGCCAGGAAAATTTCTACAGCACATTAGGAATGACGCATACGCTTTACAATCCGCTAGATAAATTTGACAAAAGCACTATTGTTCCAACCGAAATTGACAACTATTTCAGACATCAGGTTATTCAGGGTTACGTGCACGACATGGCGGCTGCAATGGAAGGCGGAGTTGCAGGTCACGCGGGAATTTTTTCTAATGCGATGGATGTAGCCAAAATGATGCAGCTTTATCTGCAAAAAGGAAATTATGGCGGTATTCAGTATTTTTCTCCTGAGACTTTTGATGCCTTTAATACTTGTTATTACAAAAATCAAAGCGTTTTGCGCGGTTTAGGATTTGATAAAAGAGTCCACAAAGGCGGGCCAACCTGCGATTGTGTTTCTGAAGCAAGTTTTGGACACACTGGTTTTACAGGAAACATGGCTTGGGCAGATCCAGAAACCGAAATTGTGTATGTATTCCTATCCAACAGAACGTATCCAGAAGTAGTAAATGACGAAAACAAATTAGCCAAAGGAAAAATCAGAGAAGAAATTCAACAAATCATTCAAGATGCGATAATAAAATAAAAAAATCTAAAACCAAAAATCCAAATTCCAAATTCCAAATTCCAAAATCTAAAATCTAAAATTCTAACTATCTAACTATCTAAAATATCAACCCAATGACAAAAGAACGTTTAACTTCACTCGATGTCTTTAGAGGATTTACCATTCTCTTAATGACGATTGTCAATAATCCGGGAAGCTGGTCATCTATTTACCCGCCTTTAGAACATGCTGAATGGCATGGCTGCACGCCTACTGACTTAGTTTTCCCGTTTTTTGTTTTCATAATGGGAACTGCAATTCCGTTTGCAATGCCTGTAAAACATTTTGACGGAATTGTTTTCAATAAAATTTTAGTGCGTTCGCTTAGAATTTTCTGTTTAGGATTATTTTTAAGTGTTTTTAGCAGAATACATTTATTTGGCTTGGAAGGAATTCCGTTATTAGGATTGCGATTAATTATTGCTTTTGCAGTTGCTTACGCGCTTTTAGGAAACTTTTCAATGAAAATCAAAACCATTCTTGCCGTTGGTGTATTTCTAATCCTTATTTCATTATCGTTTAGCGGTCTGGAGCATTTTGAAGATACTAGAATTCCAGGCGTTTTACAGCGAATTGCAATTGTATATTTCTTTACTTCTATTTTATATCTAAAGACCAATTTAAAAACACAGCTTTTAGTTTTAGCAGGGCTCTTAGTTGGATATTGGCTTGTAATGGCTTTTGTTCCCGTTCCTGGATTTGGTCCAGCCAATTTTGATAAAGGAACTAATCTTGCTGCTTGGATAGACGATACCCTTTTAAACGGACATTTATGGGCATCGTCTAAAACTTGGGATCCAGAAGGAATCTTGAGCACTTTGCCTGCAATTGGAACTGGAATTTTAGGAATGTACATTGGCCAGTTATTAAACTTATCTGTTGATAAAATCGAAATTGTAAAAAAGACAGCCATTGCAGGAACGGTATTAGTAATTGCAGGTTTAATCTGGAACATCTTCTTCCCTATCAACAAATCGCTTTGGACGAGTTCTTATGTGTTATACACAGCTGGAATCGCAACAATATGTTTAACGCTTTTGTATTATATAATCGATATTAAAGGGCATAAAAAATGGACGAAATTATTTCTGATTTGGGGTGTAAACCCCATGATTGTGTTTTTCTTTTCTGGAATAATTCCGAGAGTTTTAAGTGCTATAAAAATAGCCGATCCTGAAAAAGCTGGCGAAGAAATTGGGCTTCAAGCCTATATATATAATCATGGAATTGTTCCTTGTTTTGAAAACCCATTAAACGCATCACTAGTTTACGCTTTGTCTTATGCTGTTTTCTGGTCGTTTATCTTATGGATTTTCTACAAAAAGAAACTGATTTTTAAAGTGTAAATCAGTTACAAAAATATTTCGGCCGGACTTAATAGTTTGATGTGGTTATCGTTCTAACACTTATGTAAAGATCATATTTCTTTTTTTCTAAAAATTTTAAGAAAAGCAGTATCTTGCCGTACCAACAAAAAGTGTCAGTTTATAAATTATGGATAGTCCGGTTGAAATTCCTTTTAAAAGCTTTATTCAGCTTAAACCAGAAGAAAGCACTGCTATTTATCTGCAGCTTGTTTTTGAGTTTATCAAAGCCATACAAACGGGTTTTCTTCCCGAAGGCACCAAACTTCCTGGTACCAGAATTTTATGTAAAGTGCTTTCTGTTAACCGAAACACTTTAATCAAAGCCTTTCAGGATTTAGAATCGCAAGGCTGGATTGAAACACTTCCGAACAAAGGAACTTTTATTTTATCACAGCAAAAACAAAAGAACAAGGCCGAATTTATTCTTTCGAAAGAACAAAATGTATCTCCAGATAATATTGGTTTTAGTTTTCAGCGTTCTACTATTCTTGAAAGTCCAATAGAAATCAGTAATCTGCCATACCAATTTAATGACGGAATGCCTGATTTAAGATTAGTTCAAACTGATGTTTTGGCCAGATTATATGTTTCGAAATTAAAAAGACGAAAAACATCTAAAACCTACGAACAGATAGAATTGCGCTCGCATTCCAACTTTAAAACTCATTTTTCTAATTATCTGAATCTTACTCGAGGAATTCGTATTTCAACTTCAAATCTTCTCACCACAAGCAGTCACGAAATTGCATTGTATTTGGTAACAAAAGTGCTTATTACTCCAGGCGATAAAGTGGTTGTAGCTTCGCCGGGATATTATATGTCAAACATGACGCTGACCAATACGGGAGCACAAATAATTTCTCTTCCAGTAAATGAAGATGGAATTGATACCAAACATTTAAAAGAAATTTGCGAAACAACAAAAATCAGGGTCTTATACTTAACATCCAATTATCATTATCCGACCACCATTTCGCTTAGCGCCAAAAAAAGAATCGAAGTTCTGGAATTGGCCAACCAATACGGATTTGTGATTTTGGAAGATGATTACGATTTTGAGTTTCATTACGATAATAATCCTGTTTTGCCATTAGCCGCTTTTGATTCCAATCAAAAAGTAGTTTATATCGGCTCTTTCGGAAAATCATTGCCATCAGGATTCAGTTATGGTTTTGTGGCCGCGCCTGCCGAATTTATCAAAGAACTCGAAAAGCATCAAAACATTCTTGAACCAAAAATTGATGTTATAAAAGAACAGGTTTTGACCGAATGGATTACCGAAGGCGAAGTGCACCGACTTTCTAAAAAAAATAAAAAAATCTATAAAGAACGACGTGATCATTTTGTTGCGATTCTTAATGATAAACTTAAAGATAGGATCAAGTTTAAAATTCCGCCCAGAGGATTGGCAATTTGGGTCGAATGGCTGGACCATTTTAATCTGGTACAATTTCAAAAAGAATGTTCCAAACAAGGTTTATTTCTCCCAAAGACCATTTTATACCAAACCAAAAATCTTACTGCCACACGGTTAGGATTTGGAAATTTGGAAAAAGAAGAAATGGAAAAAGCAGTTGCTATTTTGAGTAACTCTTTAGCAATTATTCTAGAAAATTAAAGTGATTCTAACTAATAAAAACATAGCCAATGGTTCAGCTTCATAGATTCAAATGCATCTTTATAAAACATAACCCGTGGTTGAAACCACGGGTTATGTTTGAATAGAAATGCGTGTAAAAAAATTGTTTATTCTAAACAAAAAAAATGGCTGTCTTTTGCGACAGCCAATTATGTAATTTATTCCAACATTTTTTCTCTTTCCCAGAAACGATGCCTTCCCAAAGCTTTTATAAACGAAGTCGTTAGTAATTTGTCTGCGCTATTTTCACTTGTCAAAACTCCAGGATCTTTCGATTTTATATCGCTGTTATTTTTTAAGACCTGTACTCCTTCGGCTTCAGCCGCAATAAATTTACAGTGATGATACGAATCATTTAAAAACTCTTTTACTTCTTTTATTTTCGAAAGATTTGCAATTCCTTTTCCACTTGGAATAAAGACACCATCAAAAAGTACCGATGCTGCAATTTTATAGGTCTGATCTACTGGAATTTCTGTTCCTTCTGCAGAAACAATAGTTCCTAAATGTGGCGCTATAATAACGGCTTTTGCTCCTGCATTTTGCAAGGCTGTCTTCATTACTTTCACTGAATCTGCACTTACGCCATCAGTACATAAAAAAGCTATTTGTCGAGTTGCAATTGTGTTCGAAATGGTTGGATTTTTAAGCATGCTCAAAGCATCTGAACTCCCTACATTTGGTTTTACTTTTGCAGGTTCTTGAGTACCTTCGTCATCTGCTCCAACCCCATGATTGATTGGTTTTTCGATATTTTTTGGAACAGGAATACCTAACGATTTAGCAACCTCTGCTGCTAAACTAGTATTTACCTGATTTAAAAGTCCGAGCATTCTTTCTCTAATCGAAATCGTTTCTACTTTTCCTAATTCAAAAGACAAAGCACTTGCAATATGATTTTGTTCTATAGGCGTCTGACTGTTGTAAAAAAACGCTGCTTGACTAAAATGATCCGAAAAACTGCTACTTCTCGCTCGTACTTTATGGGCATCTACTCTTTCATTAAAACTTACAAATCCGCCCTGATCTATTTTTGCTTGAAATGGGCATCCGCCTCCTAAAGAATTTGGATGATAACTGACTTTGCCTTTTGCAATTTCCTGACGCATATGACCGTCACGCTGATTATTGTGCATTGGCGCAATGGTTCTGTTAATTGGAATTTCGTGAAAATTAGGACTTCCTAATCTTGATAATTGCGTATCGGTATACGAAAATAATCTTCCTTGCAACAAAGGATCGTTAGAAAAATCAATTCCAGGAACTATGTGTCCTGGGTGAAAAGCCACCTGTTCTGTTTCTGCAAAAAAGTTATCTGGATTTTTATTCAAGACCATTTTTCCGATAATCGTTACGGGAACCAATTCTTCTGGAACCAATTTTGTTGGATCAAGCAAATCAAAATCAAATTTATGCTCGTCGCTTTCAGGAATAATCTGCACCCCTAATTCCCATTCTGGAAAATTTCCTGCTTCTATAGCTTCCCATAAATCCAACTTATGAAAATCTGAATTTTTTCCTGATATTTTCTGTGCTTCATCCCAAGCAACTCCGTGTGTGCCTAATTTGGGTTTCCAATGAAATTTTACAAAATGCGATTCGTTTTTATCATTAATAAATCTAAAAGTATGAACTCCAAAACCTTCCATCATTCTTAAACTTCTAGGAATCGCCCTGTCGCTCATTACCCACATAATCATGTGCATAGATTCAGGCATTAGCGAAATAAAATCCCAAAACGTATCATGTGCCGAAGCGGCTTGCGGAATTTCATTATGCGGTTCTCCTTTAACAGCATGAATCAAGTCTGGAAATTTCATGGCATCTTGAATAAAAAATACTGGCATATTATTTCCAACTAAATCAAAAATACCTTCCTGTGTATAAAATTTTACAGCAAAACCTCGAACATCACGAGCTAAATCGGTAGATCCTCTAGAACCAGCAACAGTCGAGAATCGAACAAAAACTGGTGTTTTGATACTCTTATCGTTTAAGAAGCCGGCTTTGGTATATTTTTCCATGCTTTCGTACAATTCAAAATAACCATGCGCTCCCGAACCTCGTGCATGAACAATTCGTTCTGGAATTCTTTCGTGATCAAAATGGGTTATTTTTTCTCGTAATATGAAATCTTCTAAAAGAGAAGGTCCTCTTTCTCCAGACTTTAAAGTATTGTTATTGTCATTTATTTTAACGCCTTGGTTGGTGGTTAAAAATTCATTCTCGGCATTTGATTTATTGTATTCTAAATCATTCTGTTTCCCATCAGAATTGTCTTGGTTTGTTTTTTTTGAATTTTTCATTTTCCGTTGATTTTACATTTATCATTCATGAAGCTTGTGAGGTATTTCTCAAACAATAGGCTAGCAAAGTTAGAGTGCTTTTCAAATTAAAATTTATACAATTCAGCTTAAGGATTATAACATTCGAACTACAAAGCATATGAAAATCAATGTATTACTGATAATTATATAAGTGCTGTTTTTAATCCTATAACAGAAGGCAGCCTTTATAAAAGTAACTTTGAAATAGAGTTTTTAATTCAAAAAAAGGTCGACATGATTTACACTATTATACAATTGATTTTAATTTCTATTGCGGCAACATCAGCTATGACTTGGTTCAGCTATGCTATGTCGAAGAATTTTAAAGAATTGTATAAAGAACCCGTTTTGTTGAGTTTTGCTCTAAAAAAAACAAATACAAGCCTTTCTGAAGAATCTCAGAAAACTTGGGGATGGCTGATACATTACATTATTGGTTTTCTATTTGTTATGGGATATCATATAGTATGGGTAAAGAATATTTTACCAATTTCTCCACTAAGTGCTCTTATATTAGGAGTTATCAGTGGTGTAATTGGCATATTCAGCTGGATTATCATATTTAAAATGACCAATCATCAACCCCCAATTGATTTTAAAGGTTATTATATTCAGCTGTTCTTTGCCCATATTATTTTTGCTGTAACAGCAACGGCGCTTTACTCTATTTCATTCACCATTTTAATTCTTTTGAAAGCTTATGTCACTGTCTAAATACCATCAAAAAAGAGATTTTAAACAAACTCGTGAACCAAAGGGAAAAGTAGAAAAATCGGCTAATGAACTGATTTTTGTGGTGCAGAAACATGCTGCGTCGCATCTTCATTACGATTTTAGGTTAGAAATGGATGGAGTTTTAAAAAGTTGGGCAGTGCCAAAAGGCCCGTCAATGGATCCAGAAGTAAAACGTCTCGCGATGATGGTAGAAGATCATCCGTATAGTTACAAGGATTTTGAAGGTACAATTCCACAAGGAAATTACGGCGCTGGAAATGTAATTGTGTGGGATAATGGAACGTATACTTCGGACGAAAAAACAGCTTCGGACGAAAAACAATTATTAAGCGATTTGGAGAAAGGACGTTTAAGCTTTATTCTAAAAGGAAAAAAACTAAAAGGCGAATTTTCGTTGATTAAACTTCATGGCAAACAAGAAAATGCTTGGCTTTTAATCAAGAAAAACGACAAGTATGCCTCTAGTGAAGATATTTTAGAAAAAAATAAATCGGTTATTTCTAAAAGAAGTTTAGAACAGCTGATAGAAAAAGCTGAAAAACTGTCTTCAAAAACAGAAGAAAAAACAGTTGAGAAAAAAGCAGTAAAAAAAAAGTCTAATCCGAAAGTTGAAATAGCTGAATTTATAAAACCAATGCTTGCCAGCGTACGCGAAAAGCCATTTGATGATGAGGAATGGATTTTCGAAAATAAATACGACGGTTACAGAACCATTGCTGTCATAAATGCGCAACAAGTCGATTTGTATAGCAGAAATGAACTTTCTTTTAATGCTAATTTTAAACCCATTGCCGACGAATTAAAACAAATTGATCATACAGTAGTTTTGGATGGCGAAATTGTGGTTGAAAATGATGCAGGAAAAGCCGATTTCCAATTGCTTCAAAAATATATGAAAACCGGAATCGGAAATCTTAAATATTATGTCTTTGATTTATTGAATTTGGATGGAAATCTGATTACTGAATTATCCCTTTTGGAACGAAAAGAACTGCTGAAAATTCTCTTCAATAAATATCCTTTTTCAAATGTTTTTTATTCTGAACATACTATTGGCGACGGAATAAAACAATTTGAAAAAGCAGTTAAAAATAAAACGGAAGGCATAATTGCCAAAAGAGCCGATAGCACTTATGCGGCAAACAGAAGAAGTACAAACTGGCTCAAAATAAAAACAGCAAACGAAGAAGAAGCCATAATTATTGGAATCACCGAACCTAAAAATTCGAGAAAGTATTTTGGCGCACTTCTTCTTGGTCAATATAATGGAAAAAAACTGCAATATATTGGCAAATGCGGAACAGGTTTTACTGAATCTGTACTGAAAGATTTATACACTCAACTCGAGCCTTACTTTATAGAAAAATCTCCGCTTGACGAAAAAATCTCTTTGCGCGATCCCATTCAATGGGTAAAACCAAAGCTTGTTTGTCAGGTAAAATTTTCCGAATGGACACAGGATCAGCATTTGCGTCATCCTGTTTATCTTGGAACAAGAATAGACAAAAAAGCAGTGGAAGTTAATTTTAATGGCAATGACAATAGCAATGTAGAAAACGATAATAATGGGAGTTCTAATTTAATTGAAATGGAAGAATCAAATAAACACAAAACTGAGAATGATTACGATTTAAAAATTGGCAAAACGACTTTACATCTCACCAATCAGAATAAAGTTTATTTTCCAAAAGATGGTATTACGAAAGGTGATATTGTGCAATATTATAATGAAGTTTCAGAACTGATTTTGCCGTATTTAAAAGATCGTCCAGAATCGATGAACCGTTTCCCGAACGGTATTGATTCTCCTAGTTTTTATCAGAAAGATGTCGATGTCGATAAAATTCCGAAATGGCTTAAAACCAAAAAAATCTTCT
This sequence comes from Flavobacterium humidisoli, assembly GCF_023272795.1. Taxonomy (NCBI): domain Bacteria; kingdom Pseudomonadati; phylum Bacteroidota; class Flavobacteriia; order Flavobacteriales; family Flavobacteriaceae; genus Flavobacterium; species Flavobacterium humidisoli. The sequence goes on from NZ_CP096829.1 coordinate 5,356,833, forward strand.
CAGAATCCAACAACGCCAACATTGATTATCTTATTTGCAATAATAAAGAAACACTAGTTTATATGGCCAATTTGGGCTGTATTGAAATGAATCCGTGGAATTCGACCATAAAGCATATTCAGAATCCAGATTGGCTTGTAATTGATTTAGATCCCGCAAAAGACGACTTTAAACTAGTGGTTCAAACGGCTTTGGTCGTAAAAGAAGTTTTAGACGAGTTGGAAACCGAATGTTTGTGCAAAACTTCGGGCGCTTCGGGACTTCATATTTACATTCCGCTTGGCGCGCAATACGATTATGATTCGATTAAAATTCTAGCCGAATTAATTGCCAAAGAAATACATTCCAGACTGCCCTATATTACTTCGGTTGACAGAAGCATCAAAAAAAGAAAAAATAAACTGTATATCGATTTTTTACAGAACCGACGCGGGCAAACTTTGGCAGCGCCGTATTCAGTCCGTCCAAAACCTGGCGCAACAGTTTCTACGCCTTTAGAATGGAGTGAAGTGAATGAAAAACTGCATCCGTCGCAATTTACCATCAAAAATGTATTGAGTCGTTTTGAGAAAAAAGGCGATTTATGGAAACCCGTTTTATCCAAAGGAGCCAATATTAAAAAGATTATTCACAAACTGGAAAATAGTCAAAACGCTTAAGACGATTTTTTCTTTTTATTTTCTAAACTTGCTTTTAGCATTTCCATTAAATCGTCGCTTTGTTTGTGCACGACTTTTAGTTTTGGAGCTGCTTTCTGCGGTTTTCCTTTGGCTTTCTTTTTAATGATATCCAAAAGCTTGGCCGTATATTCGTCTTTAAAGCCAGAAATATCAAATTTCTCTGTTAGCTGATCAATCAGTTTTTCGGCCATGTCCATTTCTTTTGTCGATTTTTTAGACATTGGCGGCAATTTTAATTCTGCCGTACTTCTAATTTCCTGTTCAAATCGGATTCGGTTTAAAACAATGACGTTTTTGTACGGTTTTAAAATTGCCAGACTTTCTTTATTTCGCAAAACAAATCTAGTAACACCCACTTTTCCTGAAGCTTCAAGCGCATCGCGAAGCAATCCATAGGCATTCATGGCACCTTTATCTGGCTCGAGATAATAAGGCTGTTCGTAATAAATACTTTGGATTTCTTTTTCGAAAGCAAAACTTTCAATATCGATTGTTTTGGTTTTTATGGCATCTGCCGCTTCAAAGTCAGAATCTTCCAAAACAATATATTTGCCATCTAGATTATATCCTTTTACAATATTGGCAAAATCTACTTCTTTACCTGTATTTTCGTTAACACGCTTAAACTTGATATTGGCGTGATCTTTTGCGTCAAGCATATCCATATCCAGACTGCTTTCCTGCACCGCCGAAAACATTTTTATTGGAATATTACTTAATCCAAAACTTACCGAACCTGTCCAAATTGATCTCATGATTTTTGTTTTAGAAATATCTCCCTAAATTAAATAAGGATGGATCTATAAACGTTACAAAATGAATCGATTAATTTATAAAATAAAGACTAAGTTTAAATCGTGACGATTAAATTTTTCATCAAGTCCCATAGGGACGAAATATTTTGCTCCGCTGGAGCTCAGAATTAGTGTTAAAAAAAAAAGACTGTCCCAAAAGACAGTCTTTACTATAAATAATTGATTTTAATTTTACCAGCCTTTAACAGCTCCACCTTTAAATTCTTGCTCGGCAGCTTTTTCTACTTCTGGAGATTGAAAAGCCTGTAAAAACTGTTTTACTTTTTCTTCGTTTTTATTGTCTTCACGGCTTACCACCAAATTTACATAAGGAGAATCTTTATCTTCAACAAACAAAGCGTCACGAGAAGGAACCAATCCTGCCGCAGAAGCAAAAGTATTGTTGATGATAGCGATAGAAACATTTTGGTCGTCTAAAGCGCGAGGCAATTGAGGCGCTTCTAATTCTAAAATTTTTAAGTTTTTAGGATTACTCACAATGTCTGTAACCTTAGGAAGTAAACCCACTCCATCTTTTAATTTCAACAATCCGTTTTTCTGCAAAAGCAATAAAGAGCGGCCACCGTTTGTTGGATCATTCGGAATAATAATCGTGCTTTCGTTTTTTAGTTCAGAAAGGCTTTTTATTTTTTTAGAATAACCAGCAATCGGATACACGAATGTATTTCCGATAATTGCTAATTTGTAACCTCTTTGTTTAGATTGCTCGTCTAAATAGGGTTTGTGCTGAAACGCGTTCGCATCGATATCACCTTGGCTCAAAGCTTCATTTGGAATCACATAGTCGTTGAAAGAAACCAATTCCACTTCTAAACCGTATTTTTCTTTAGCTACTTTTTTAGCCGCTTCTGCTACTTTTAATTCTGGTCCAGAAGCTACTCCTACTTTTATAAAATGTGGGTCATTGTTTTTGCTTTTCCCGCAATTCGATAAAACAAGCGCCAAAGCCAAAACTCCAGCTATCTTTAAAATATTTCTTTTCATAATAATTGTATCTTTTTTAATTTTTTTAATTCTAATATTTAATTCTCGCCTCTCAACTTTTCACTTTTCATTTTTCATTTTTCACTATTCATTTTCGACTTTCGACTTTTGACTTTCGACTAAATATTACCTATGGTCAAATCGTTTAGATAATCTGTCTCCAGCAAACTGAATTACGAATACCAGAATGACCAATAAAGCCAAAACTGAGTTCATTGTTACAGCATCATAGCCTATATATCCGTATTGATACCCAACTTGTCCTAAACCACCTGCTCCAACAGCTCCTCCCATTGCAGAATATCCAACAAGAGTAATTAAAGTAATTGAAGCCGCATTGATTAAAGAAGGCAAAGCTTCTGGCAATAATACTTTGTACACAATTTGTAAAGGAGTTGCGCCCAATGCTCTAGCCGCCTCGATTAATCCAGACGGAAGACTTAGCAAACTGTTTTCTACTAAACGGGCAATAAATGGTGCTGCACCAATACTTAACGGAACCAAAGCGGCACTCACACCAATAGAAGTCCCAACAATGGCACGTGTAAATGGAATCATCCAAACGATTAAAATAATGAATGGAATAGAACGAAAAACATTTACCACTACTGATAATGTTCTGTTTAAAACCGGCTGTTCCAGAATCTGGTTTTTACGAGTTAAGAATAATAAAATTCCAGTTGGAAGTCCTAACAAAAACCCGAAAAAGCCCGATACAAAAGTCATAACAATGGTTTCCCATGTTCCTTTTAACAATAAATCTATAAGAGAATCAGACATAACCTATAATTTCTGTTTTAATATGTTTTGAATTAAAATATTGAATTGCTGCGTCGTAATTTTCGCGTTTCCCTGAAAGTTCAATCAGCATTACGCCAAAATTCACTTCGCCAGCCTGATCCATTTGTGCACTAACGATTTTAAAATCGGTATCAAAAAGTCTTGAAACTTCTGAGATAACAGGTTCATTAACCGATTTTCCTGTCATTTCCAATTTCAATAACGGATTCAGATTTCCATTGTCTTCTTTTTGCAATTTTTCCTGATAAACAGACGGAACTTCGATATGAAGCGAAGAAGAAATAAATTCTCTTGTCAGTTCATGTTTTGGATCTGCAAAGATTTCGCCCACACTTCCTTGCTCAATTAATTTTCCGTGACTGATTACCGCTACCTCATCACAAATAGATTTTACAACTTCCATTTGGTGCGTGATCAGCAAAACCGTAATGTTAAGACGTTTATTAATGTCTTTCAGTAAATTTAAAATCGATCTAGTTGTTGCAGGATCAAGCGCGCTTGTCGCTTCATCGCACAGTAAAACTTTAGGATTATTGGCTAAAGTTCTAGCAATTGCCACTCTCTGTTTTTGTCCTCCCGAAAGACTTGCTGGATAATCATTGGCTTTTTCGGCCAATCCAACTAATTGCAACAATTCTAGAACACGTGTTTTGATTTCAGTTTTTGGCGTTCCAGCCAATTCTAGCGGAAAAGCCACATTTTCGAAAACCATTCTCGAAGAAAGTAAATTGAAATGCTGAAAAATCATTCCGATTTGTCTTCTTTCAATCGCCAATTCAGCATTTGACAACTGCATCAAAGCTTTTCCATCAACGATAATTTCGCCAGAAGTTGGTCTTTCCAACAAATTCACGCAGCGAATTAAGGTACTTTTTCCTGCTCCGGAAGTTCCAATTACACCAAAAATTTTTCCCTGAGGAACCCTTAGAGAGACATCAGACAAAGCGGCAACAATTCTGTCTTTCTGATGAAAAGTTTTGGTTACATTTTTTAATTCAATCATTCTATACAGTTTAAAAAACAAAAAAGCCTTCCATTAATTAGTTGAAAGGCTTTTTCGAAATAAATTTTATCATTTTATATATTAAGCCAGATCAATAAATACCATAATAGCAGCACAGCACTTCATACTGCGACGATAATAATTATTCATTTTCTGGTTCTGTTTCTTCATAGCGAGTGCAAATTTAAATAGTTATTTTCAATTTTAAGGTATAAATTGTTAAAACTTTTATTAACCTATCAATTTAGTAGGTTATTTTAAAATTCCAAACAGAAATGAAACTTCAAATAAAAAATTCCAAATTCCAGTTGTCTCTTCCTGAAGTTTCAGGATTAGATTGGAATTTGGAATTTTTAGTTTTATAATTAAACTTTTGGAATTTAATTATTTTGTTCCGCAATAACCGACTTATTCAACTTTATTATTCTGATTTTTTTATTGGTATTATCAGATAAGAAAATACGATCGTCAAGTTGTGCTGTTCCAACAATAGTTCCAAAAGCATTTTGCCCTAAAATATCAGAAACGCTTAAAGCTGCTTTATAATTCTTTTTAATGAACTCTTCTTTTGGATATAATTTTAAATACGATGCACTTCCAACATTTTCTGAAGTAACTGCCCAATCTTTGCTAAAAGATACTGCAATTGGCTTAACGTCTACAAATTGCACTTTTTCTGGCTCGATAGGAGTTGTTAACGAAGCTGCAGCATTGGCTTTAATATTGGCAATATTATAATATAAATAGCTTTTGGCATCTCTTCCTCCTACAACCAAATTTCCATCAAAAACATCCAATGAATATATTTCTGTATAGCCGTTTAAAGTATTCAATTTGGCAATAGGCTTTAAATTCCAATCACTTGTTTCTGTAATTTGAGAAGCATCAATAACCTTTATGCTCTTTTCTTTTTCTTTTACAAACACCAATCCGTCTTTTGCTACAACGCCAAAAACGTGAACAAAAGTCTGCCACCATTGGCCATTTCCAACAGTACTAATTCCAGCGTTTGTAATCTCATCAAAAACAAATAATCTAGATTCCGTACTACCAACATAAATACGACCACTATCAACAGAAACTGATGTTAAACTTGTTAGCGGAATAGTAGTGTTTCCTTTTTTATACTCTTTTATTGTTTTAATATGTTCTAAAGTCAGAGCATTAAAAATCTCTAGTACATTTCCGTTAATCACATACAATTTTTCATTTGCAATAGTGATTCCTTTCGGGTCAAATGCTTCTGTGCTACCTGGAATATTTTCGTTTGTAATAGAAGCTTCATCAGTCGGATAATAATAGGTATAATCTTTAGATGCGACATCGTCTTTACTGCAATTTGTAAACAAACAAAGTGCTAAAATTAGGGGCAGAATATGTTTCATGTGTAGTTTATATTTTAGTTCCATTTTCCTTCGCCTTTATATTTGACTAAAAATGAATTTTTAGGGTCAATTTTAAATACTGGTTTTTTATAAGTTCCTGTTACATAATTTGTTTTCTCATATGTTTTTAAAACATCTGGGTCTGTAAAAGGAAGATCATTTAAATAAATTAAATACTTATAAAATTCAGTCAGCATTTCTTGCTGTCCGCCGCCTTCTCCACTATTTGCTAAGTTACTGCTATGGCTGAAACCAATATGATGCGAATATTCGTGAGACCAAACCGACATTTCTCCTAACCAATGTCCTCTTACATAACCCGATTCCCACTGCGATGCCAGATTTCCTCCGCCCCAAGCAGAATCGCCTCCAACCATTGCCATCCAAAGCGTTCTTTTATCTAGATAATTCCAATATATTTTTTCAATTTCTTCTTTAGAATAATAATCGTAAACACCATCTACATCATCTGCATTTCCGTGCCAGTTTAAAGCGCCATTTATGCCCGTTCCTGCCGTTGCCGCCTGTTCTTGCTTGTACTTGTCGAAATTGGTGAATGTACTGTAATACAATGGATGGCTCAATGCATAAGAATAGTTGATAATCATTGTAATCGCTTCTTTTGCCAATGCAGGATTCATCGGAAGATATTTACCCAAATCATTAATGTGGTATCCGTCATGAAACTGAACTAAATGATTAGATTTTATCTTTTTGAATTGTTTAAACAAAGGATCATCTGATTCTACAGAAAACTCGATCGCTCCAGATGAAAACCCTTCAATTTTATCGATGGTTACCGTATTTCCTGTTTCTAGCAAATAATCGTTTTTCTGTTCTGTTAAAGGAATTTTATGAAACGAACGGTGAAAAGCAGGAACTTTTGAAAAACTATAAAGCAAAAACTTTTTATCGTAATTAGGCAATTTTGCATACACTTTTACGTCTGTTAATCCAACTGGAGAATAAAGCGAAATTTGTACAGAATCTTTTCCTTTTTGAATAACTTGAAACGGTTCGTTTACTCTAAACCATCGATCTGTTTTGTCGTACATTCTTGCTGGATCTTCGTCATCGGCAAACATGGTCATCGGATGATTTTCTGCTGGCAAAGCTGTTAAATCTATGCTTGCTAGATAATTTGGTTTGTACGAATCTCCATCGTCACTACAGCCAAAAATAATACTTGCCAGTAGGGCAAATACAAAAAAGTGAGTGTTTTTTCTCATAGTAAGTAAGTAGGTTTGGGGTTAAAAATATGGTGCAAAACTATAAATACGATTTTTAAAATCATAGGGATTGCAAGAAAAGTATGAATGTAAAATATATTAAAAATCGTTTTTTTTGTTTTAAAAATATCTAAAGGTTAGTTTTTAGACTATTATATACTGCTTCTTCTAATTTGTTTTTTTAGTTTTTTGGAATAAATACTGATGTATAATCCTACTATAACTAAAATAACTCCAAAAAGCGTATACAAAGTCAGAGGTTCATCGACCACAAAAAAGGCAATTAGAAAACCAAATATCGGACACAAAAAAAGCCAATACGCTGCTTTAACTGGATTAATTCGCAAAAGATACAGCCAAAACTGAACTGCTCCTATTGATACCGCAATTGCCAGCCAAGTTGTCGAAAACCAAAAATCTGCATTAAAAGTATTTTTATCCGATTCGTAAGTCAATCCTAAAACGGGAAGCAAAAATACCGCACCAATTATAGTCTGCCAGCCGTTAATTGTTAGAATATGTAATCCATTCCATTCTTGTGTGGAGTAGTAAATGGTTCCTAATGAATAAGCAACCATACTAACAATTAAAATGAGTATTCCGCTGGGAGTTGCAAAGCTGCTTTGTAATAAAGGATAGGCCGCTAAAAAAACACCAGTTAAACAAAGCAATAAGCTAATTATGTTTTTAAAATTGATTTTATGAGATAACCAAACTGCAGAAATCAAAACAATAAAAACCGGATTAGTTGCTACTGCTAAACTCCCTAAACCTGCGGATACTTTTTGCATGGCAATAACATATAGCCCCAAATAAAAAGTAATATTTAGCAAACCATAAATACTGATTTTAATCCATTCTTTTTTTTGAGGCAACCGTTTTACCATTATAAGATGTGAAACTACAAGCATAATGCTTCCAGCTATTATAAATCTAAAAATAGAAATCACAAAAGGCTGTGCAGAATGAAGTCCTATTTTTGTGGCTGTTGATGCAGATGCCCACAAAAAAGAAAAAACAATTCCAGCAAGAATAATTTTCAATTCTTTAGATTCAGCTAAAATCGATAGCCGTTTTTCTTTAATCATTATGAAATAGATGAATCTGTTTTAGAAAAAATGAGTGTTTCTATTTCACTTAAATCTGAGTTGAATGTGACAAAACTGGCAGGAAATCCAGTTTTTATTTTCCCTATTTTACTTTGTATACCAATAGCAGAAGCGACTCTTGTAGTAGCCATTTTTATTGCTTCATCAGCCGAAACATTCAGATGATTGTAAGCATTTTGTACTGCTTCTGCCATAGATATTGTAGCTCCCGCCAGATTGCCGTCTTCATTTCTGTAAAAACCATTTTCTAAATGAGCATCAAAATTATCCCATTTAAAATTGGCTACTTTTCGCCCTAAAAAAGTAGCATCGCTTATTAAAAAGAATTTATCTTTTTTTAATTTATATGCCACTTTTGCAGCCGCATAATCGCAATGCGCACCGTCTAGAATAACTGGGGCATAAACAGCTTCATTTTCAAAAACAGCTCCAACTAAACCTGGTTCACGATGTCCAAACTGTGTCATGGCATTAAATAAGTGCGTTACCAGATTTATTCCTTTAGCAAAATAAGGCTGCGCTTCTTTATGGGTTATGGTCGAATGCCCGATCGAAATGGTAATTCCGCTTTCAATTAGCATATTTAATTGTTCTTCTGTAAAACATTCTGGAGCAATTGTAATTACTTTAATAACATCTTTTCCTTTTTCGATAATTTCTTCAAGCTCAGCATTAGTCGGTTTTCGAACTTGATCAAGGCTGTGGGCACCACGTCGCAACGGATTTAAAAATGGCCCTTCCAAATGCATTCCGATCACACCATTATTATGCTTTTTCATGTACGCACGAATGGCTTCAATTCCTTCTAAAATGGTTTCTCTTGAAGAAGAAATCAAACAAGGTAAAACGTGTGTTGTGCCGTATTTCATACTTGCATCATAAATATCCTGAATGGTTTCCTCGTTTGGAGTCTGGCTGAAATAATACTTTTCGCCGCCATTGATCTGAATATCTATAAATCCTGCTGAAAGATGATTGCCTCCCAAATCGATTTTTTCCAAATCATTTGGAATTTCATTTTGCACTGAAATAATTTGCCCGTTTTCTATAATAACGACACCATTTTCAATTATTTCGTCGCCTGTATGCACAACAGCATTTACAATCGCTTGTTTCATGATTTAATTTGTTTCTTTTTAGCCAAATTTAAAAAGAAGTTTGAATTAATTGCATAAATAAAAAAGCTTCAGATGATTCTGAAGCTTTCTAAATTTAAATTATGAAAATTAATATAGTACAGTCATTGCAAACTGCATATCTGATTACGTATTAATCTGGATTTGCCAATATTTTATACAATTCGGCATTCGAAAGATAAAACTGATTCTCTAAACTTATTTGCGATAATTTTGCACTTACAAGATTGTTTTCTCTCGAATTGATTAAGAAAATCGAACTCTCGCCGAATGAAAATAATTTTTCTTCTGAATTCAGCATCGTCATATAATCTTGTACGAGATTGTCGATTACGATTTTCTGTTTTCTTAACGAAGCAATTTCCGTCTGCTGTGCTTTGATTTTATTTTTAAGTTCCAATCGCTGTTGTCCAATATCATATTGCATATCCTGAATTTTCAGTTTAGCCATTTTTAAACTTCCACGTTCTTTTCTTAAGAAAATTGGGAAACTGAAATCGATATTAAATTTATAATCATCAGCATTAAAATTATTCCAGTAATTTGGTTCTGAAATGTAGTTATAGCCCACATTTATTTTCGGAAGCAATGAATTGGCTTTCAGCTGGCGATTGACTTCCAAAATATCCATTTTAGTTTCTAAAGATTGAATCTTTGGATGAGAATCTAATGATTCAACATCAACCATCATCGCATCTGTTTTTAATGTTTCCTCAATGGTCTGAATTAGGTTTTGTTCTGGTTTTACCAAATCTCCCAATTCAACTGGAACATTTTCAATCCATAAAAAATTGGCCAATTTAAGTTTTGCTTTCGCTAATTTCAAATTACCGTTTTCAACATTCAGTTCTCTGTTTCGCACGGTTATTTTAGCTTCAACGCTATCAATTGCTGGCGCATCTCCTGCTGCGATTAGTTTTTTAACCCCTTCAAAACGAGTGCTCGCAAAACCTAAATAGTTTTTATACAATTCTGCTTCGTTATAGCTTCTTCTCCATTCAAAATAAGCTTCACTTGCTTGATATAAAATTTCAATTGCTCTCAGTTTTCGCTGTGCGTCACTCAGTTTTACCTGAAGTTTTCCTTCGCGAACATCAGCCATTCGCTGGTTAATAAACATTCCCTGCCCTAAAGCAACATTAATTCCGAGCGAAGTTAGACCTGCTTCTGGAGTTTTGTTCTGCGGATTGTAATATTCTCCATTTGTATCGTCAAAACCTGCTTTAATCTCTACTCCATACCAAGTCGGAATTTTAAAACTGCTGTTTAATAACGAATAATATTCTGTGCCCTTAAATTCTTTCTTATTGTAATCTACTTCCAATTTTGGATCAAATCCGCCTCGTGCCATCATCAACTTTGCCTGAGCATTTGTCACTTCAAGATTGGCTTGTTTTACCAACGGGTGATATTTTTTTACATATCCCAAGAACTCTATAAAAGTAAGTTCCTCTTGATTAAAATTCTGGCTATGAAGTGTAGAAAAACAAAATAGTATTAAGAAAGGAAACAATTTTACAAGATTTCTCATTTTACTTTTTCTCCTTTCCTTTATCTTCTTTTTCTCCTGAATTATAATAGTTTGGCGGGAAACCATTCAAGTTTCGCCAAATCTCATACCATACCGAAACGGTTTCTAATAATGCAATACTTTGCGCACCGGCACCAATACTCAATTCTTTTGGCCAATGACGATCTTCTCCATCTGGCGAAACCAAAATTCTATATTTACCGTTCGGGCTAATAAAGTTTTCTATCGCTACAACTTTACCACCGTAAGTTCCGTATGATAATCCTGGCCATCCAGAAAATACGATTCTAGGCCATCCGTCAAACCAGACACGAACTTTTGCTCCTCGATGAACCAAAGGCAAATCGATTGGGTCTACGTAAGTTTCTACAGCAATATCATACTTAGAAGGCATGATACTGACTACAGGAGTTCCTTCTTTAATTGTCTCTCCCAAACCAGCCAATAAAGCACGGTTTACATAACCGCTTTGAGGTGCTGTAATGTAATACAACCCGTTTCTCAATCTGTAATTTGTATATTGATTTTCTAGTTTGTTAACCTGAGCTTCTGTATCGTATTGTGTGCTTAAAGCTGTAAATTTATCGCTTCTTGATTTTGATATTTTTTCAGCATATTCAGCAGTAATTCTATTGATTTCTACTCTAGCATTTATCAATTCGTTTTTACTGCTTAACAATTTATTTTCCTGTGTAATCACATACGCTTCTGACTCTTGCAGTTTTAATCTTTTCTGCTCAACATCGGTAAGCGGTTTAAGACCTTCTTTGTTTAAAGCAGTCGAACGGTCAAATTGTGTTTTTGCAATTCGAAGCTGTGTTTTTACTGCCACAAGATCCATACTGTCACTTTTTATTTTAAGCTGTGCCTGACGTATTTTATTTTGCGCCTGCTGCAGCTTCAATTGTCTTTCAGTAGTAAGCGATTGTGCTTGTACATCAAGAGAATTTACTTTATCGCCATACGATTCTGCTGCCATTTTTTTGGCATCTACCTGTTGTTTGGTATTGCCAACTAGATTAGGATCGAGGTAATCTTCTTTAATCTCTGAGATGTAAAGAATAGTATCTCCTTTTTTCACATAATCTCCTTCTTTTACAAACCATTTTTCGATTCGTCCCGCAATCGCATTATGAACCGTTTGCGGTCTCTGGTCTGGTTTTAAAGTTGTAACAGAACCCGTTCCCGAAATATTCTGTGTCCAAGGCAGAAAAAGACAGGCTACTCCAAAAATCAAAAATCCGATTATGACTTTGTTTAAGATTTCGTAATGAGGTCTGCGGGCAACGCTTGTAATCGATTTGTATTTGCCCGGCGTTATAAGTACATTGTTGTCTTTAGATAGGTTGAGCATGATTAAAGCTTTATGTCGTTAATAATTTTTCCGTCATCAATCGTAATCATACGACTGCATTTGCTCTTCCAAACATCATTTTTAGAGGTTACAATAACAGTCCAGTCGTTTTCTTCAGAAAGTAAGAAATCCACAATTTTACTCGATGTTATTTCGTCCATTTTATCAACCGGATCTTCTAAGAATAAGATATTTGGTTTACCCACAATACTTCTTGCCAAAAGAATTTTCTGAACATCGGAAGCAGAAAGTTCACGACCTCCCGGATGAATTTGATTCTCCAATCCGTTCTCGAAAGTTTTAATGTATGGTGTTAGTCCAACATTATCTAAAGCCCATTTTAAATCATCACTATTTAGTTTTTCATTTCCAAAAACAATATTCTCTCGAATTGTTCCTGCAAAAAGTGTATCGCCCTGCAAGTATGTTCCTGCCTGAGCTCTATAGGTATCTTCGTTAAGACGGTTCATGTAATTATCGGTCACATACATGGCACCGCTTTCTGGCTCCAAAACTCCAGAAAGAAGACGTAGTAAAGTACTTTTTCCTGCACCATTTGTTCCAGTAAGAATAATTTTTTCGCCTTGCGAAATTTTCAAATTGATATTTTTAAGCGATTTCTTGCTGTGGTGCGGATAATGATAACTGACGCTTTCGGTTTCGATATTAATTCCTTTTTCAGTTTTATCTGAAGTCTCAGGAATGCATGAAATCTCCATATCGGTAACTTGTCCAATTTTTTCAACAGAAGTCAGAACATCATAGAAAGATTCCAATCCGAAGATGATTTTCTCAACAGAATTAATCAATAATACAATTACAATTTCAGCTGCTACAAACTGCCCTATGTTCATTTGGTGGTGAATTACCAGAAAACCACCGATCGACAATAAGGCAGCGGTAACAATTACTTTAAAAATAGTCAGCTGAATGTATTGTTTCTTCATTACCTGAAAATGTTTTTCACGGTAATTGACATAGTTTGTTACATATCCGTCATTTCTTTCCAATGCATATTCAAAAGCGCCTTTTCTGCGGAAACTTTCTCTATTTCGGGCAATTTCCTGAAGCCATGCCGCTACTTTATATTTAAACTTAGATTCGTTCAGACTGGTTTCTAATCCATCTCTATACGAAAATTTAAAAATGACATATAAAATGACAATAAACAAAAGTCCAATAACCATAAAGAAAGAATGGTAAAGAACTAATAAAATAATCCCCAGCCCAACCTGTAGGAATGCTGTACAGAAATCAAGCAATAGTTTTGCTGTTCCTTTCTGGACCATCAAAGTATCGAAAAAACGATTTGCTTTTTCAGGAGCATACTCTGAGTACATTTCTTTAAATTTAATTAAGGGCATTCTGTAGGCAAATTCAAATGAAGAGCGAACAAAAATTCGCTGCTGCAGATTCTCTACAATACGCAGCTGCAAAATAGTCAGCACTCCTCCAAAACCAACTCCAATCGTAACCAGAATCACCAGAACGATCCACGAAACGCTTAGCTGTCCGCTTTGAATAAAATTAATAATTGCCTGAATTCCCAAAGGCAGAGAAAGATTTACTAACCCTGCAAACGCAGCATAGAAGATAATTTGATACACATCGCGCTTATCTAGCTGCAATAAGTTGTAAAATCGTTTGAATGGTGTCATGAATTTAAGTATAAATACAAGATTATTACATAGAATAAATATACGGCAAAAACCGCATTTTTGGATTAAGATTTTTACCCTAATCCTTAAAAAACAAGTATTTATGAATTCACCCTTGGAGGCGGTATATCTATTTTACCGTGAAAACCGAACGAAAAGATCGTATTATCAATATATTTTTTCCCTTCTGATTCTATTAGAAAACAAAAATTAGGCATCAAAGATTCTGATGAAATCAAATATTCCATTAAAGGAATGCCTTTTGCTAATTTGGCAGTTTTGGTGTCTTTTGTTTTGTAGTCGTCCAGTTCTTCTGGAATTCCATCACACTTGAAGATTTTTTTCAGAAAGTTGCAAGTAATGCCTTTTACTGTGTAAGTTTCAGCGTTATCGCTTAAGATCCTCCCAACACTATTAGAAATATTTAAACTGCTAATTAGAAAATAGCCGACAAGCAATGCCTGAAGGCATTTACATAAAAAGCTATTTTTAATTTTGTTCAACATACTCTGAAAAAGGCTGAAAGTTTAATTAAATCACACCGTTGTGATTGAAAATCCCTGTGATATAAGGCGTTTATTATAATTTTTCTGAGCGCGCAATTTAGAGCCATTTTTTTTGTAGAACATTAAAATAACATTAGAATTTAGAATCATTAAAAACTTTAAAATTATATTAACAAGGCATTCTTACAGGGCTGTCGGAATTATGTAAAGACCAACTACAATTCTATAACTTTTACACAGTTAAGCATTTTACTTTTGGATATCGAAAATTCGACAAAGTTTAAATAAAGAAATAATACCGTGTTACCAATTACAAAAACCCGATTTACAAATCCTTTAATACCTAATCTAGAGATGATTTACCCAAAAAATGATTTGACCCGATTTTTAGATGCTCAAAACAAACTATATCTAACAGCTTTTTCAGAATTAAAAAAGGGTAAAAAAGAAACTCATTGGATGTGGTTTATTTTTCCGCAGATTAAAGGTTTAGGGAAAAGTGCAATTTCAGATTATTATGCTGTTGCCGATTTAAAGGAAGCAGAAGAATTCTTAAAGCATCCTATTTTATCTAAGCATTTAATTGAGATTTCGAAACTTCTTTTAACTTTTAAAAAGAAATCTGCCGAAGGTATCTTAGGCGAGCTTGATGCCCGAAAACTGCATTCTTCAATGAGTTTATTTGTTCAGGTAGAAAATGCAGATCCTGTATTTCAGGAGATCTTGGATACTTTTTTCTTTGGACATCTAGATCAGATGACTTTAAATTTTACAAAAAAAAATTGTGTTCTGCCAGACACAGTACTTTCTTAATATTCTTAGGACGAAAAAAGGAATAGCTTGAAAACTATTCCTTTTTTAATGAACAACATAATTATAAATAAAAGTAAAAAATCTGTTTTATCAGCTTTTCTCAAAATTAGAAACACCTTTTTGCAGCCAGTTTAGGTATTCTTCAATATCTGGATTATAAGCCGAAGTTTCATTGAGACTTTCGCCATTATGGTTGACTAGAACATAAAAAGGCTGTGCATTGGTTTTGTAGGTTAGTGTTTGAAATTCACTCCATTTTTGGCCTATATATTTCAACTTTTTCCCTGTTAGTTTAGACGTAATTTGTTCTTTTTCTGATAATTCTCTTTTATCATCAACATATAAAGAAATCAAGACTATATCGCCTTTTAGAATTTTCTGCACTTTTTCGTCAGACCAGACATTGTCTTCCATTTTTCGGCAATTTACGCAGGCGTGTCCTGTAAAGTCGATCATAACAGGTTTCCCGATTTTTTTGGCGTATGCCATTCCTTGATCATAATCTGTAAAGGCAACAATATTATGAGGGCCAAATTCAGCTCCTTCAGGCAGATTTTGTACTATTTCTGAAGACGTAGAATTATTCAAACCATTCGGAATTTCGCTGTAATGCATTGGTGGCGGAAAACCACTTATCATTTTTAACGGAGCTCCCCAGATACCTGGAATTAAATAAATCGTAAAAGCCAAAACGACAACGCCTAATCCTAATCTTCCAACACTTATATTTGAAATCGGACTATCATGCGGTAACTGAATTTTTCCAAATAAATAAAAAGCTAAAGTTCCAAAAATGGCGATCCAAATGGCTAAAAAGGCTTCTCTTTCAAACCAATGCAATTGCAAAACTAAATCGGCATTTGATAAAAATTTAAACGCTAAAGCCAATTCTAAAAAACCTAAAAATACTTTTACTGAATTCAACCATCCGCCCGATTTTGGGAGTGAATTCAGCCAGCCTGGAAAAGCTGCAAATAATGTAAATGGTAAAGCCAAAGCCAGAGAAAAACCAAACATTCCGACAAATGGAGCTATTCCTCCGCGTGAAGCGGCTTCGACCAATAACGTCCCAACAATTGGCCCAGTACAAGAAAAAGAAACAATTGCGAGAGCCAAAGCCATAAATAATATTCCGACAATACCGCCTTTATCTGCCTGCGAATCGACTTTGTTTGCCCAAGCATTTGGAAGCATAATTTCGAAAGCGCCCAAAAATGAAAACGCAAAAATCATTAAAAACACAAAAAACACAAGATTGAACCAGACATTTGTAGAAAGCGCATTTAGCGAATCTGCTCCAAAAGCCCAAGTCACAACGGCTCCCAAAAAGATATAAATGGCAATAATGGCAATTCCGTAAAAAACTGCTTTTCTAATTCCCTGCGACTTTGTTTTGCTTTGTTTCGTAAAAAAACTGACCGTCATCGGGATCATCGGAAAAACGCAAGGTGTTAGCAAGGCCGCGAAACCTGAAAAAAAAGATAATAAAAAGATTGTCCATAAACTTCTTGATTCTGTTTTTGGTTCTCTTTTTTTGATTTCTTTTTGAGGCGCTTTTACAATTTCTGTCGCAATAATATCTTTTGTTTTTTCATTTGCTTCAATAACCGAAGCATCTTTTTCGATAGCTTTATCTTCTGTTTTAATAGCAGTTTCGATCAAAGTTTTCGCTTTCGCGGAAGGGCTAACGGTAAACTCCAATTCATCTGAACTTGGAGGAAGACAATTTTCATCATTGCAAACCATAAATTCAACCTCAGCCTTGATTTTGAATGGTTTTGATGAAAGAATTTTGATGCGTTGCTTAAAAGTGGTTTCTTTTTCAAAAAACTTAATCTGCATTTTGAAAACAGGATCATTAATCGTTTTTCCTTTTTCTTCTTTTACAGCATCAATTAATTGAAAATCAGCACTTTTAATAAAATTAAAATGAGTTGGAATTGGACCTCCGTCTGAAACTTCCTGACTGTATAAATGCCAACCCGATTCTATAATGGCTTTTGCCTGCAATTCATATTCAGTATCAGAAATTTTCTCGATACTGGTTTTCCATTTTATGGGATTATAGATCTGAGCCTTTACGAATATGGAAAACAGCAGGAAAAAGCCCAGTAAAAAAATATTCTTTTTCATGGGTAAAAACTTTAAAAAGAGGGTTGAATAGCAAAAAACAACCCTCTAAGTAATCCGCTAACAAACTAAATTGCTTACTAATTCAAAATACTATTTGATAGGGAAATACAAATTAAACTCTAGTAAATAAAAGGGTCAGATTATTTTAATGGTTTGAAAACAACTTCCATAGAGTCAGCTTTGTTCAAAAATGAATTAGCAAATTCTTGAATGTCTTTTGCAGTAATGCTTTTTACAATATCAACATAATTTTTAGAGTCATTCATGTTGTAATTGTTTTCAAAATAATTATAGATTAAATTCATGCTATAACTATTGAAGTTTTTGCTGTCCTCTCTTGATTTCAAATAATTGGTTCTCGTTTTCTCAATATCTTCAGAAACGATTTCTCCTTTTTTGATTTTATCAATTTCCTGGTATACAATTGGCAATAAATGTTCTGCTTTATCAGCGTCACAATCAAAAGTAATTTGAAGATTTGCTTTAGAAATTGGAAGTTTGTCAATACTTGCTTTTACTCCAGCTCCATAAGTTCCACCTTCTTTTTCACGAAGACTTTCCGTATAACGCAAAGTCAAAATATCGCCTAAGTAAGAAGCCAGGATTCTGTTTTTTTGATTAAAAGCGTAATCTTGTAAAAATGCAATGCGAACAGAACTTTTTGGTGTTTCCATTTTAATAAAAACATCTCGATCAATTTTATTTGAAGCCCATTTCGGAAAGTTAGTTTTAAATTTCTCTTTGCGTTTGATTCCGTTTATACTTGCAATATATTTTTCTAATAAAGGCTTTATAACTTCTGGCGTAACATCTCCAACAATATAAAATTCAAAATTTGAAACGTCTGCAAAGCGATCTTGATAGAAAGCTTTCATCTTATCAAAAGACAAATCGTCAATATATTTTTGGTTGAACTCTCTAATTCTCGGATTGTTTTTGCCGTAAACTATTTCCGATAAACTGTCCTCCATTTTTGCATTAATGTCGTTTGCTCTATTTTTCAACGAATTTTCCAATCGCTGTTTCAAAAGCGCATACATCTGGTTATCAAACCTTGGCTGTACAAAACGCAAATGCACCAACTGCATCATGGTTTCGATATCTTTTACATTTGCCGAACCTGAAACGGTTTCTTTAAGAGAACTCACACTTACTGAAGAATTGACAATTTTTCCTTTTAAAACTTTTTCCAAATCTACATTCGAAAGCTCTCCAACTCCAGACATCATCGCTAAATTTGTCGCACGACCAATTGATGGGAGATCTTCTGGCTCATATAAAGAAGTTCCGCCAAAACTTTCGGCTTTAAGCTCTACTTCTTTTTTATTTTTATCAGCAAATTTATAATGCACTTTTACTCCATTGCTTAATATAAAAGTTGTAGCATCAATCGCAGTTTCTTTTTTCTCAGAAGTAATTTTTCCTGAAACAATATTTAGATTTCCTAAAAGTGTTTTTCCTTCAAAAGTATCAACGTAAGGCTGCAACGAAGTATCATTTTCAGCTTTTTGAATAATAGCAAAAGCTTTTTCTTGCGTTAGATTTTCTTCATTTTCAACACCAGTTACCGCCACAACTCTATTTTGAGAAGTATATAATTTGCTAATTTGCTCTTGAAGAATTTTAGAATCCAACTTGCTTAAAATGCTTTTTATCATTTCAAATTCTGCTTTAGGATCTGCAATTACTTCGTGGTTCAAATAATCGTCTTTTACCATTCCGATTACTTGTTTGTGCGGAATCTCATTTAGTTTGTCTAAATAATTTTCATAACCCGAAATGTTTTCGGTAACGGCTCTTTCAATTTCACCTTTTGAAAAACCAAATTTGTAGCCGCGAACCCATTCGTTCATTACCATTGCAAAAGCTTCGGCTTGTTTTTCTGGTTTTGGAGAAACACTCAAAATCCAAATATCATTTAAACGAGTATAATTTTGATAGCCAAGTGATGCACTTTTAAATGGACACTCTTGTTTCTGCGCCATTTCTGCCAAACGATTATTCAAAATAGAAAAAGCAATGCCTCTTTGTGTCGATTTCTCTAATTCAGCATAGTCATTCGTTGATTTTTCAGCGGTATGACGAATCATAAAACTAATATTAGAAGCCGAAATTTCTTTGTCTAAAGCCAATTTAAAAATTGGTTCTGCTTTTTCTGGAATTGCAATTTCAAAACGTTTTTTAGGATTTGCAGGTGTTGGAATATCAGCAAAAAGTTTTTTGATTTTTGCCTCAATTTCATCTGCATTAATATCTCCAACAATGGCGATTGCCTGCAAATCTGGACGGTACCAATCTTTATAAAAATCTTTTAAAACTTGATATTTGAAGTTTTTAACGATTTCCATATCACCAATAGGCATGCGGTCTGCGTAAAGTGAATTGTTGTAATAATAAGGTGCCAGCTGATTGTAAATTCTTGCTCTTGCATTTTGTCTCGTGCGCCATTCTTCGGTAATTACACCACGCTCGGCATCGATTTCTTCATTCGTCAGCGATAAGAAATTAGACCAGTCGTGCAAAACCAATAAACAAGTATCGACTACCCCTCCATCTTTTGACGGAATATTGTCTAAGTTGTAAACCGTTTCGTCTGTGCTGGTATACGCATTAATATTTTTTCCGAAAACAGCTCCCTGTTTTTGAAGCGTATTCAGGATTCCTTTTCCTTCAAAGTTTTTGGTTCCGTTGAACGCCATGTGTTCCAGAAAATGCGCCAAACCTTTCTGCTGGTCGTTTTCTAAAATCGAACCTACATTTTGAATGATGTAATAACTTGCCGTATTTTTATTAACCTCAGTCGGATAAATATAATACGTCATTCCGTTTGGCAACACTCCTTTTTTTATTTTTTGGTTGACCGCAATTGGATCATTTGCTTTATAATGCTGCGCTTGCGCGAATGATAAACATCCAACGAAGAGCAGTAAGATTGCTGTTTTTTTGCTGTATTTCATAAAGCTGATTTATTAACTTTTCAATAATTTATCAAGCTGTTCTCTTAGTTCAGGATTTGAAGGACGAAGCGCATCTGCATTGATAATTTTTCCCTGAGGATCAAATAACAAAAATCTAGGAATGGCATTTACATCGTAATTTTTAGCTACATCTGAACCAAAATCTTTATCAGCCATTAACTGAATTCCTTTTAATTGTTCTTTAGTAACGTAATCCTTCCATTTTTGTGCGTCTTTTGGTTTATCTAACGAAAGACTAACGAATACAATATTTTTTCCGTGATAATCTTCTTCGATTTTTTTCATGTGTGGAATTTCAGCCTTACATGGTCCGCACCAAGTTGCCCATAAATCGATGTAAACAAATTTACCTTTAAAATCTGAAAACGAAACTGGTTTATCGTTAATGTCTTTATAAGTAAAATTTAATCCTTTTTGACCTACATTTTTATGCAATACTTTTTCGTATTCTACTAAAAATGTTTTGCTTGCATCAGAAATCATAAAAGGTTTTATGCTTGGTGCAATTTTTTCGTATTCTTCAATTTTCATTCTTGATGTTGCAACTGCATCACGAAGATAAACATCTTTTAAAGCTGGATCTGTTATGTGGGTAATTGCTTCTGTTAAGTCCAGGCGTTTTGGTCCTGAACCAGAATTCATTGTTACGTAAAAGAAATAATGTGACATTAATGAAACGCCATTTTGCAATTTTAATAAATCTGGATCTGTAAACTTTTTATCGGTCTGCCAAGTTTTGATCACCGCAGGACGATCGTCTTTATCAGGAAATGCAGTTCTGGGCATTCTGAAAAAAGTATAAGTCAATTCTTCAACATCTGTTGCAACGGCTAATTTTAATAACTTATTAAAGCTAGCATCTTTCGTTTTTATTGATTTCGAAAATTCTTCTGCTTTAGCCACACCTTTATCTATAAAAGGATAAAATTCTACATAGGTTTCATTTCCTCCTAACCTTGCGTAAGGCGCAAAATCGTTGTAGATTTCATTTGCTTTTTGAACTAAAACATTTTGTCCCACATTTTTTCCGCTTAAAACATAATTTGTTTTATTGATCACTAAATTGATGTCTAATTTTGGTTCCAAATACAAACGGATTAATTGGTTTCTACTTTTAAATTGCCCGTAATCGATATAATAAAAGCCAGCAGCTGAAACTGGTGTCATAAAGCCGAATTCCCCCAGAGAATTAACTTTTGCAGTAGCTGCAACGACTGGCTTTCCTTCTTCGACATTGTAAAGAGTAATTTCTTTTACTTTACTATCTGGAATCGAAATTGTTCCTTTAATTACTGCATATTCAGATAGATTGGCAGCAAAACTCATTTGAACCATAATGAAGGTTAAAATGAAATAAAAAATGTGTTTTTTCATAATAGTATATTTGTTTTTTGTTTGATAGATTAAATTGAAATTCGCATCGACTGATCGTCTTGTTCTATAATAATATCTTTGCTTTCTTTAGTTTCTCTCAGCTTTTTAAGATTTTCTGGTTTTACTAAATCTTTGGCTTCGAAATCGTTTATCTGAGTAACTTTTGCTCCGACTTTTACTTTCTTTAAATCTTCATTTTGCTGATCTAAAACTCTTTTTACCAAAAGATTCTGTTTTTCATCAAAATCTAAATAGAGTCCGCTCAAATAAAAAGAAGGTGTTTTATTAAAATTTTTATTCGGTTCTAAATACACAGTTTTGTGTAATAAATCGATTGTAAAATTGAAACGCTTTATTAAATCAATTCCCAAAGATCCATCGGCGAAAGCCCAGTTTTTATTGGCTTCATCATACTCTTGAAGTGCCACGGTTACATTTGGAAAATTGTTTCCGTTAATAGAAATATTCGGAATGGCGCCGCCAACAATTTTAGTTTGTTTTCCTAAACTGTAATTGACAGATGTGTACTCGGTTTTTAAACTGACTTCGAGATTGTTTTTATGATTAAAAGGTCCGTAAGCAATGAGATCGTAACCTGCTCCCGTATCAAAAGTGAAACTGCCTTCGACTGTTTTTTTATCTTCAAAAGTCAGATTCATTTTTACTACCGGAAGTCCCGATTTATAATCAAAAACCAACGGCTTTGCTTTTCCCCAATAATTAAAATTCCCGAAGTTGTACAAGTCAATTGTCATGGTATCAAAATTGACAGACGTGATATAATTTCGAAGCAGATTGGCGCCAAATAATCCGTCATAAACACCATGTTTTGGAAAAATTACCAATCCTTGATTTTTTAGAACCTGATCTCCTAAATAAATAGTATTATCTGCGGAATACTGAACTTGCTGACTGCCGCCAACAACAGATGCCGATTTACTTTTCGTAACCACAACTCCAGCTTTATACGCACTGTCTGGATTTAAAGCCATTCCGTCGGCGCCTGTGTCAAAAAGCATTAAAAATTCTCGGTCGGCTTTGTTTAATTTGATTTTAATGGCGATTCCGTTTTCGATAATTTGAAACGGAATACTTGCTACTTCTTTTACTGTTGCATTTCGGTCAACTTTATACAAACCATCAAAAAAAGTAACATACAAAATTTTGTTTTCTGAATTGAAAACGATTTGAGACGGTTTCTTTTCTTTTCCTTTAAAATGGAAATCTACTAAAACATAGCTTTCATTTTTCATCTCAACAGTTTTTCCAATCTGAATAGAATCTAAAACAGGAAAAGCATTAAAAATACCATTCAAATAATATTCGTTTGAAGATGAATCTCCAACACCAACAGTAAACTGCGGTGCCAGAAGATCTTTTATCTCCTTATAACTTTTATTTTGAAAGGCTTTTTCGAAAGTTTCAATAGATTTCTGAATGCTGTTTTGAGCATAAGTTGAGCAACCAAAAATCAATATTGAAAGCAGGAATATCTTTTTCATTTCGGATTACTTTTGTGCCGTATTTGGCTTCACTACCACTTTTTCCACTCCGAAGTCTTTTAATAAAATTCCAGAATATTTTGTAAATTCTTCAGGCGTATAAAGTTCTTTTGAACCATTTACTAATTCTGTAAAACCTTTTAGATCATTCTTTTTTTCGTATTCTCTTTTCTTGCGTTGTAAAATGGTAAACACGTGACTTGTAACGTTCCATCTTCCATAATCTTCCATTAATTTTTTACTCTTTAAAAGAAATGGATCATCATATTGTTTACCCACTCTTAATCCGGTAATAATCACAAAAGAAACCTCTTCAGAAGCATCTTTGGATTTTAAATACGTATCGATAACCTCAAACGGCACATTTCTTTTTCCATCTAAATAAGCTTGTTTATAAAAATCAGGATACTCTTTTTCATGAATTTCTGGACTGTACTTTTTAAAAATTCCTTTTTTAGAAGCTTCTTTTGCGTTTTGAAGCAAAGCTGTAAACTGCTCAACGTTTTGAAATCCGCCAGCAATATCAATTACTTTTCCATCTGCATTCATAAATAAAAAAGTCGGAAATCCAGTTACGCCGTATTTCATGCATAATTTTTTACCGATTTCTTCTTTTAAAATATCAGACTTGAAAGTGACGAAATCTGCACTTAAAACAGTTGCTACTTTTGGATCTGGAAATACTTCTTTGTCCATTTGTGCACACGGCGCACAACCTGTGAAATACAAATCAACAAAGATTAATTTCTTCTCCGTTTGCGCTTGTTTTTTGGCCTGCGCCAGGCTTTCTTCGGTAGATTGAGTCTGTGCTTTTAAGGCAATAGACGGACAGGCAAGCAGCAAAACTGCGCTTGCGATTTTTAAAAATCGTTTCATAAAATGTGGTTTTAGAAACCGAATAAAGAATGAGGTCTTTTCTTTATTCGGTTTTGTTTTTAAGTTTTAATTATCGCACGCGATAAGTAACATCGACAATTTTGCATAAGCCTGAATAACTGCTTTCCAAAATTAAATCTCCATTTACAGGAGGTACTGTATACAATTCTAATTTTCCTGTTATACTGTAAGAACCGACAATTAATTTGCTGATAATTTCTTTTTTTCCTCTCTTGCTGAAACCTAGATAGGTAATTTCTTCATTTCCTTTATCCAACATTAATTTTGCAGATTGAGTTCCACTGTCATACTCGTACACTTTGTTTCCGACAGTATAAAATAAATAGCCTGCATCTGGACTTACTGCAAATTTTGTTGCTTTATCCAAATCAGGTGCGTTCAGCATCTCTTTGTAATAGGTCTGCACGGAACTTGCACTAAAACGAAGCAGATAGAATTTGCCTGTAGAGATATTCTTTAATACTGCAAAACTTTCATTGAAATTGAAATTTGATGTAGTCATATAAACAAGCTCGCAGTTGGTATTATTCCAATCTAGTGCTGTTGGAGAAGCAGTAACGGGAGGCATTGCCGAACAATTTCCTTTTGATGTACTATAACGCAGAAAACGATGTTTTTCGACATCAAAAAAGACAGGAGTTCCTGCTGATGAACTTTCTGCTATAAAAGGAGCTGCATAGAAAGTTTTAGTTTCGATATCTACTTTATTTTGCGGCAATCCATATCTAATTTGCAGTGCTCTATTGTAGTAATAAATATTACCATCTTTATACAGGAAATTTTCTGATCCAATAGGGCATTTCATAAAATCTACTGCAAAATTTGTTGGAAAACTTCCTCCAACGGTTTCGTATGCAATATTCATGGTCTGATTCCATTCAAAAGAATCGGGTTCTAATCTTGCTGTTCCAGATTCTGATGCTGTTACATAGATTCCATAAATAACACTTCCTGGCAAAGGCCCGCTGAAAGATTCTACATCTACAGCTTTTCCCTTTAATTTTAATGCAGACCCAGCGGCATCTAACACATCATTTATAATACGCGGCTGCGGAATTCCTGGGATTATAGAAACCATATCTAATCGAGCTTTTCCGTCTACATCTCCCACAACCAGCCATCCTTCATAAATAGAAGAAACTACATTTAATGTAATAATCGGCTGCTGCCAGTTTACTCCTGTCACTTTATCTTTGATAAAGTAATAAAGTTCATATTTTGCAGGCGGTAATTTCAAAATACCATCAAGATTTTTTGTGGTTGCAATAGTTGTTCTGGCTTCGTAAGCCAATTTTGCAGGATTTAATGCGACCCATTTATATTCGTAGCGATCAGGATCTGATCCATCATCTAAAGTTGGATTTAATTCGGGTGTAATTTTAAAATAATCTCCCGTATAAACCGTATATTCTTTTTGTATTCCTGTTACATTAAATTCATTGATTTTCTCATAATTGTAATTTCCTTCGTCGCTTACACATCCGTATACCAAAAGGAGAAGCATTAGTACGGCTGTCTGTATTTTTATATTTTTAAACATCGCTTTATATTTTAAATTAGAGAATGGTTATTAAGGAAACAACATTTCTTTTCCGTCTTCCTCATAAATAGTATTGCCTTCCGCTTTTTGATCGGTCAGATAACGTTTCATAAAACTTGCATAGTAGAGTGTTTCAGGAATGGAAAGTCCCGGTGAACCTTGCGGCTGATTAAACATTTCTGGTTCTAGATTCATGAGTTCGCACATTAAAAAGAATTTTTTTGCAGTGAATACACCAAATACAGCCTGCCATCCTATTGGCTGCGTCAGCTTATCTGTAAATGTCAACTTAAAACGCGTGTAGTTGATCTTTTTCTGTGTCAAAACATTTGTTATTCTGTCCTTCATATTGACAGTAAAAAATTCGTTTTCTTCCAAATTCAAAACTAATGTTACAGCCTTATCTTTTAAATCTATGGTTCTATGAACTATTACTTGAATAGAATCTTTTTCACTACCAGCATGCAGAACAATATTTTCTGGCAACGAAAAATGTGTACCTAAAACTGCTGTACTTGAAGGATCTACCGAAACTTTAATTTTTCGGTCAACATCACTTACAGTTCCTTGAACTCGCACTGGGATAAAATAAACTCTTCCAATAATAGAAGCATTATCAAAACTAAAACTGAATCCAGTACTGTCTATAAGCGGTCCATCGGTATATGCTGGAAATACAGCACGTGGAAAATAAATGTTATTGGTGTCTTTATAAACTTCAATTTCTTCTTTATCACAAGATGTCAAGCCTATCAGAGATAGAAAAGTGATACCTAAAATCAATATTTTTTTCATGATTACTTTTTTAATTTTGAAAATTAATTTCTGCATCTGGTAATGGGACCACGTATTTAACGGCATTCATTGTAACATTTCCTGAAGATGCAGAACCATTTGGAATTGCAGTCGAATTGATTCTTTTGTAGTAGAAGAACAATTGTCCTTCGCCCATAAATTCTTTTCTGTACTCTTTAGTAATTTCTGTAGCCAATACTGCAGTTGCTGCCAAATTGGTCAAACCTCTATTAAATCGAAGCGTGTTTAAAAAGGCAATACCATCAGCCGGCACTGGTGCGGTTTCTGCAGCAATAAGGTACAGTTCTGAAAGTTTGAACATCGGAATCTGAAAACGGAAAATTTTGGTTTTGTCTGTTACGTCTTCATATTTGAAAAATGTTTTCTGGGTTTTTCCTCCTGTAATTGGAATTTTCCAGCTTGGCAGACTTCTATAATCATTATCATTAGATTCAAAAACTGCATTCAATCGGCTAAGCATTGGAGCATAAATATTAAAATCGTCTAAGCTAGAATCAAATAGCGCTTTTTGTTTGGTATATAAAGTATAATCGCTGAGAGCAAAGAAATTCTCAGCAGAAAAAATACGATCTGGATTAGAAGTGCTTGTAGCTTCTAAAAATGGAGTCCAAGAAACAACAGGCTGTGCTTTTACAAAATTTATAACTTCGGTTGCCAAAGCAAAAGCCCCAGTTTTGTCTCCCGTGTATAAAAGAACTCTGGCTTTTAAACATTTTACTGCTAGTATATTCATTCTTTGTCCGCGGTTTACGGAATAATACGGATTCGCGTCAAATGCTGTCGATCCAGAGATTTTTCCTGTAGTAAGTATTGGATCATTTGCCAATAGGGCTATGGCTGTATCCAAATCGGCTGTGATTTTTGCAATAACATCTTTAGCTGGCAAAAGCGGATTATTTGATGTTACTGGAGCATCATAATAAGGAATTGATGGATCTGCCGGCGCTACTTTATAAATTGGCCCGTACAATCTTAACATATCAAAATGCAGCATGGCACGGATTGCAATAGCTTCTCCTTTTAATAGATTTGCTTTCTCAGCCGAAATAACTTCAGAATGTTCGTCAATGCTTTCTAAAAATTTATTTGCAGATAAAACTGTTGTAAAAGCACTTTGCCAAATTGCAGCAAAAGTATTTTTTGGAAGCGTTTCAGCATACGAATAACTTGCTATTTTAGCTTTAACATGCGATCCTCCCATATTATACTGCTGTCCTAAAATCTCTACGGCATCCATAGTTAGTTGTCTTCCATAAAGATTGTTAACGGCTAGCTGAAGATAAAGTCCGTTATGTACATTCTGCACACCAGCTTCGGAATTGTAAGCCTGATCTTCTAAAATTTTATCTTGTGGCACAACATCCAAAAAATCACTGCAGCTTACTACAACTAAAGAAGCAAGCAAAAGGAATGCAATTTTATATAAATACTTATTCATAATTTCTTTATTAAAATGATAAATTAAGACTCAAAGAATATATTCTTGAGAAAGGATAATCGATACCACGTTCTGCTTTTATGGTTGATATGCGGAAAAACTCGTTTGCAAAAACATTAAATCCTAAAGCAGTTAATCCGTTTCTTTTTAACCAAGCTCTATCTGTTAATCTGTAGCCTAAGCGAATAGATTCTCCAGAGATGTAATCATCTTTTTGGATAAAACGGGATGAAATTGGTGTATTATTCGTTAATCCTATCGCTTTAAATTGTGCCATCTGTCCAGGAGTTGTCCAACGATCTGTAAAAGCTCTGACGTCTTGATTATCAAAAATATTATCTCTCGAAATATTTTCTACTTTATTGTACAAGGCAGAGTTAAATCTTTCTGCACCAAAACTATAACGCACAAACAATCCAAAACTAAACCCTTTATAATTTAAGTTTGTAGAAACTACTCCTGTAGCAGTTTCTCTAGAATTACCCATTACTACTTCATCTTTTTTATCTAGAATAAAAGTGGTCTGGCCATTTTTCTTTAAGAAAACTTCTCTACCTGTTGCAGGATCGATTCCTAATGAAGGTACAGCCCAAAGATCATTACTGCTTGCACCGTCATAATATCTCGTTAAACTGGTCGTTTTTTGCGCCTCAGAATTTAAAGAAGCTAATGCATTACCAAAACCTCCAAGCTCATTATCTCCTGTAGTTCCCATTAAACCAACTCCCCAAACAAAATTTCTGCTCAAATCGTAGATAAAATTGTAGTTCATTTTTAACTCTAATCCCTGTGTAGTTAAATAACCAACATTTAAAGGATAACCGTTAAGTCCTGTTGAAGCTGCAAGATCGATAGCTACAATCTGTGGAGAAGTTTTACGTTTGTAAGCTCCCAGAGTCATCGTAAATCTGTTTCTAAACATAGCCAAGTCTAACCCTAAAGACAAATCTCTGGTTCTCTGTGCTTCTAAATTTGGGTTTGCAATTTGAGATACTCCCAATCCAGGACCAAAAACGTTTGTATTTGGATTATAAGCATATATATCATAAGAGGCAAAACCTACTAAATTCTGGTTTCCAGTCTGACCAATATTGGCTCGTATTTTAAATATATTGACAATATCTTCGTTCATTTTAAACTCATTGTTCAAATTCCATCCAAAACCAATTCCCCAATAAGGCGAATATTTTTTGTTGGTTCCAAAATTGGTTGCTCCAGAAATGGTTTGAGTAAAATCGAATAAAAACCTGCGATCGTAAGCATAGTTAATCTGGTTAGTCAAATCGACGCTTCTTATCAATTCTGTATAAATTTCTGGTTTACCATTCGGTTCATAACCAAAGGCAAATGATGGATTTCCGGGAACTCCAAGAGGAAATCCTCTTAAAAATGATTTATAAGAATTGTTTTTTGTTTCTAATGCCGAAGCTCTAATGGTATAATTAAAAGAGTGAACATTCTTAAAAACATTCGAGTACGTTGCACCAAGATTCGCATTCCATTTATCGGTAATAGCATCATACCTGTTATAAGTTCCCTTTTCTGTCGCAATATTATTAATGAAACGAGTATCGTCTGGAGAAACAAAAACAACATTGTAGTTATCAAGTCTTGAAACAGATAAAGCTCCGGTTGCTTTGATATGTGAGTTTACGTCATAATTAATAGCGAAGTTATTCGTGAAATTAAAATCCTTTCCTTTGTCATAACTTCCTAAAAAGACATTGTAAAGCGGATTAGCCGGATGGTTTACAATTGTCTGCAAGCTAGTTAATGGCAATGACGAACCATCCATATAACGTGTTATTACTCCATTTTCGTTATACTTTGGATAATACGGACTTGCTTTTGCCCAAGTTTCAAATGAACCGTATGGAGATTCCTGATTCGTTCCCCCAGAAACAAAAAATTGGTTGTTAAAACTTAATTTGTTTTTTCTGTAAGTCAAAGTCGTATTATAGCCCCAAGTATCGTGTTCAGAACCTTTCATTGTTCCTGTTAGTGTTTTGTAATTCCCTGCAATGTTAAATCTAAACTCATCAGAACCTCCGCCAAAATTCAAACTGTGTCCAGAAGTAATTCCCATCTGAATCGGTTCGTTTAACCAATACGTATTTACACCGCTGCGTACTGCGGCTAAACGTCTATTGTATTCTTTATCCCAAGTTAAGGGAGTTGTTTCGCTAGTACCATCTTTAATAATGTATGCACCAGAAAGTCTTTCGAATTCTAATTTTTGAGCTGCATTCATTAAATGATAAACACTTAAGTCTGCTAATTCATAAGAAGAATTATACACATAATTAAACTGCAATTTTCCAGGAAGAGGCTTGTTGGTTTCAATTACCACAACACCATTTGCAGAACGAGAACCGTATAATGCTGTTGATGCCGCATCTTTTAATAAAGTGATACTCGCAATTCTATTAATATCTAAATCGACAACTTGCTGTAAAGTAGTTGGAAATCCGTCCAAAATAAACAAAGGCTGATTTGGATCGTCTCTAAACTGGCTGTCAACCTGATTGGCCGTTAAACTTGTCTGTCCTCTCACTTCGATTGTTGGCAGAATATTTGGATTTGAACCTGCAATATTATTATTGACCACAATAAAAGACGGATCTAATGATTTTAAAGCCTGTACCGCATTTTGCGTAGAAACCTGTCTTAATTCTTCACCTCTAAAAACAGTGACTGCACCTGTAATTAACTCTTTCTTACGAACCGTAACCCCTGTATTTACAACGACTCCAACAAGTTCTTTAGTTTCTTGTGCTAGTGTAATATTTATTATTTTTCTTTTGTTTATCTCCACGACCTGTGCTTTGTGCCCGATATAGGTAAACAAAATTTGCCCATCTTCTGGTGCACTAATTGTATATTTTCCGTCAAAATCGGTTTGCACAGCTGTATTTGTACCTCTTACTTTTATATTAACTCCTGGCAGTGGTTCTTTGGCTTCATTGGTAACTGTTCCTTTAATTTCGATTATTTTAGATTGAACTACAAATTTATCTGCTTTTCTTTCTTTTACAACAATCGTATTTCCAGCAGAAAAACTAAAATCAAAATCTTTATCAGAGAAACTGGCTTCTAATAAATCATTTACCTTAATTTTTCCTTTTTTCAAGTGTACTTTAGGCAATTTTTTAAATAAATCTTCCTGATAAATAAAAGTATAATTGGTCTGTTTTGTAATAATGTCAAAAACTTCGTCAACAGATACTGTTTTATCAGCTGTAATTACAACTTTCGTGTTTTGTGAAAATAGATTTACGGGAGAAAAACCAAAAATTGTAGTACAAAACAAGAAGATAAAAGTTCTCATAATGTTAATAATTAGCCTCTTTCTAAAATAGAAATAGGCACTGGTTAATTTAAATTTCATAAATTTACATGTTAATTGGTTGGTTGGTTAATAAAACTGACTTATTGGTTAATACACAGAAAGGGATAAAGCGCAGTACGGTGAGAGGTCTAAACTTTAATCCCTTTTCTTTTTATTTGATTATAATCTTATTGTCTTTTTTCTCATAGGCATTAATAAAATTAATATTCTTGATCGTGGTCAATATGTCTTCTAATTTCTGATTCTTGTTTAAAACTCCATTAAATTTTACGTCTCCAAGCGCTGGATCTGCAAATACAATATCTACGTCATACCATCTTGATAATACTTTCGCAATATCTTTTAGAGGCATTCCCTTAAACACGAATAACCCTTTTCTCCAAGAAATTTCATTGTAAACATCTACGTCAGAAACGGCGATATTTCCGTTGTACTCTGTTATCTTAGATTGCTGGTTTGGAGCCAGAATTTGTTTTTTACTAGTATTGCTAACGGCTACAACTCCTTTTACCAGAGTGGTATAAATAGCAGATTCGTCTCTGTACGCTTTAATATTAAATTCGGTTCCAATTACTTCTACATTCTGATTTTCAGTTTTCACTTTAAATCTCGAACCTTTGTGTTTGGTACTTGGCGATACTTCAAAATACGCTTCTCCATAAACCAGTTCTACTTGTCTGGTTTCTCCATCAACAAAAGCGACAGGATATCTTAATTGTGATTCTGAATTCAGCCAGACTTTGGTACTGTCTGCCAACTGTACAAAAAACTGTCCGCCTCTCGGAATCGTTAAAAGGTTATTGGCAATGGCGGCCGATTTTCCGTTTGAGCTGTAAACTAACTTTTCTCCGTTACTGGAAGCATTTCCTTTGGTGTACGATTTTCCTTTTTCTAAGGCTATAACAGAACCGTCTTCTAAAGTCAGAGTTGCTTTATCGCTTCCAATTAAGATTTCTTTATGGGCAACTTGCGGAGTTTCAATCTTAAGCGGATTTGTTTTATTAATGATTAATGAAATTGAAATCAACAATAACAACGATGCCGCCATTGCTATTAGTTTAAAAGTATTTTTAGCATAAAAAGGCTGAATAGGAATAATTTTTACTTCTTCAGACTGAATTGCATTTTGAATACGCGTTCTCATTTTGAGTTCCATTTCTTCTCTAGAACCCAATGTGTCATTCCAATCTTCTTTGGTTTGAAAACTCTCGTAATAATTCAATAGCTTATTATTCTCCTCGAGATTGGTATCACCGGAAAGGTATCTATTTAGCAATATTATAAAATCCTCTTTCTTCATTTTTTTAACATTAATTCGGGGAGTATATTAAGTAAGTATCCAAAAAGACACATACCCCCTAGTCCAAATCGTATTTTTTTTGATTTTTTTTGAAAGACAACTAAAAAAGAAGAAAAACCACACATCACCAATCCAACCACTGCATTATTTTTTTGCTAAAAAATATTTTTTGAGAGCCATAAAATCATAGCCACGCTCATACTTTCTCCCATAGACGATCTTATGGTATTGAGTGCTTTAGTAATATGATTTTCGACCGTTTTTGTAGAAATATTAAGTCTTTCGGCAATTTCTTTATGGCTCAGCTGCTCTTCACGGCTTAGCTTATAAACTGCCTGACATTTTTCAGGAAGTGATTCAATTATCATGTTGAGCTGTTCCACTAGTTCATCGTGCATCAACTGTGTTTCGGGAGTGGTCGACAGAAAACGTTTTTCGAGATCATCAAAAAGTTCCACATGAACTTTGTCTTTATTTTTTCTCAAATGATTAAAAACCTGATATCTCGCACAGGCATACATATAGCCTTTTAGCGAAATATGAATTTCTATTTTTTCGCGGTTGTGCCAGATATTCATGAAAATATCCTGAATAATATCTTCGCACAATTCTTTGTCTTTAATCACATTATAAGCAGACATAAAAAGTGCCTGCCAAAATTTATTATACAATTCTGTCAACGCCGATTCATCGCCGCCACGAAGGCGATCAATTACTATTTGATCTGGATCTGAGATAATATTCGACAATGACTTGCTCCTTTATATAAATTGAATAATTCGCAACAAACATAATAAATTTAGATAATAATCCTAATTTGTTCTCGACCACACAATTTTATATTTGCTATAATTCTTAATTTGAAAAGCAATAAATTCTTAAAACATATCCAATCAAAACCACAAAATAGAGCACTTTTTTAAACTTAAGTAAATTATATCTATCAAATAAAATAGATTTTTCAAAAAATCAAATTTCATTTTTGATTACGTTAAAATTATATTTTTATTAAATTTAAAAAAACAGCGTAGCTAATTTCTTTAAATCAAAACTCAAAATTAATTTTATTAAATCATCATTTTATCTTAAAATTGAATTTGGACTTCAAATACTCATCAAACAAAATTTAAAATCATTCCTTTTACAATTATTGTAAATTTGGACTACTTTTAACCATCAATAAACAAATACTAAACAGTCCAGATGCTTCGTCCTTGGCCATTAGAAATTCAGATAGACAAAAAATCAGATAAAGCGATTTACCTGCAAATTGCCGATGCTGTAATTGACGCTATCAAAACAGGAAAATTGGTCAACGGAAATGCATTGCCAGGAAGCAGACAATTGGCTGAATTACTGAAAGTAAACCGAAATACTGTTGTAGAAGCTTTAGATGTTTTAACTGCTGAAGGTTGGCTGGTAACCATTGACCGAAAGGGAACTTTTGTAACAGAATCGCTCCCAAAAATCAGTCATTCGTCAGAAAATAAAAAAGAGCCAAAAGTTGAAGTTGAAGATCCTAAAAGTTTTTTAGTTTTTGATGACGGACTTCCTGATAGCCGATTGGCACCAATGAATGATTTGGCTA
Source organism: Flavobacterium humidisoli (assembly GCF_023272795.1). Lineage (NCBI taxonomy): Bacteria > Pseudomonadati > Bacteroidota > Flavobacteriia > Flavobacteriales > Flavobacteriaceae > Flavobacterium > Flavobacterium humidisoli. The sequence continues at coordinate 5,390,752 of NZ_CP096829.1, forward strand.
GAGCATATCGTGAGCTGTTCAATAGAAAATCACGTTGGCAAATTATGGGTTATAGTAGCGAATTGGGAAATTTAGAATTTAGAAAATCGATCGCTCAAATGCTCAATTTTAAACGTGGCATGAGCATTTCGCACGATCAAATTTGTATTACACGCGGAAGTCAAATGGCGATGTATCTTGCTTCTCATTGTATTTTAAAATCAGGCGATTTTGTTTTGGTTGAAAATCCTGGCTACAAACCCGCTTGGGAAGCTTTTGAAAATGCAGGTGCAACTCTACTTCCTGTAAATATAGAATCGGACGGATTGGATATCGATCAAGTCGAAAAATATTTGCAACATAAAAATATAAAAGCAATTTATGTTACACCTCATCATCAATTTCCAACTACTGTTACCCTGTCTCTGAAAAAGAGATTAAAATTGATAGAACTTTCCAACCAATATCATTTTACAATTATTGAAGACGATTACGATAACGAATTTCATTTCGGACTAAGACCAATACTTCCTATTTCGAGTTATTCGGGTTTGAAAAACTATATTTATATTGGCACATTCAGCAAAATTGTTGCGCCGGCGTTGCGTATTGGATATTTAGTCAGTTCGCATGAGAATGTTCTAAACATTGGGAATCATAGAAAAATCATCGATGTCCAAGGCGATAATATTATGGAAGAAGCGATTTTAAATCTTATTAATGAAGGTAAAATAAAACGGCATCTTAAAAAAGCTAATTTGGTTTACAAAAGCAAACGAGATTTTTTCGAAAGCTTATTAAATCAATACCTTCAGGATAAAATCACATTTACAAAACCCGAAGGCGGACTTGCTTTTTGGATTGTTCCTAAAGCAGATATTAATGTTTTAGAGATTTTCGAAAAATTAAAATCTCAAGGCATTCAAATCATGAGCCCAGATCGTTTTAGTTTTGATGAAACAATCCAAGGTTTCCGTTTGGGTTATGCTTCGCTTTCAGAAAAACAAATGGAAGAAGGTTTAAAAGCGCTTTCAAGATTACTATAAAATTAGACGCAGATTTCACGGATTTGCTATCGCAAAGACACGGATAAAACTAATTTTTAAAATCAGCGTAAATCAGCGTTTTCGCGATAGCGAATCTGTTTTATCTGCTTGCAATTAATTTAATTACAATTTTCCATTTCAATAATAGAAAACCCATTTTCGCGAATCTGATTTTCTACTTCAATTGGTGCTTTATCAATGTGACAGAAACGACATTCTTTAGAAGACAAAGTCTGCCCTTCTTGTGCGACACTTTTCAGGTATTCTTTTCCGTATTCGTATACTTGCTCTGCATCGTTAACATTTTCTTCTACCAAAATATCAAAGTGCATAATTTTTCCGTCTTTGCGGGTTACATAAGTATCCCAAACTGCTATTTTCATGTTTTTAAGATTCTAAGTTACTAAAGTTCTAGGTTTTATTGGTTTATGACACAAATTTACTGTAGATATAAAAGCCGTAAATCATCCAGTTTTTTCATTTTTTGAAGTGTACTGGTCCAGTAGAATTTTGTGGTTTAGATTTAATTTTACAATATGAAAAACGATATTATTTTTAATTTAATTAAAGTTCATCAACGCATTGAAAATGCTTGCAAGATTGCTGGAAGAAATCCTGAAGATGTACAGCTTTTATTGGCAACCAAAACGGTTCCTGCCGAAAAAATACGAATCGCGATAGAAGCTGGCGAAACTTTGATGGGTGAAAACAAAATGCAGGAATTGCGAGATAAAAATGATGTTTTGAAGAATCTTCCAGTTGAAAGGCATTTTATTGGACATCTTCAAACGAATAAAATAAAAGATGTCTTGAAATATGTTACTTGCATTCAATCTTTGGACAGAATCAATTTGGCTGATGAATTGCACAAACAGCTCCAAAATCAAAACAGAAAATTGGATGTTTTTGTTCAAGTCAATACTTCCTATGAAGAAAGCAAATTCGGATTGGCGCCAGAAGACGTTTTATCTTTCATTAAAAAAATAAAAACGTACGAGACCTTGAATATTAAAGGTTTAATGAGCATTGGGCTTTTAGATGTTGAAAAAGAAAAAATGATTCCGTCCCTAAGGCTTTTAAGAACAATTCGGGATGAAATTTATTCGGAAGAAATTGAAGGTTTAACCGATTTGAAACTTTCGATGGGAATGTCTCAGGATTTGGAACTTGCCATTGCTGAAGGTTCTAATATGGTGCGAATTGGCACATCAATCTTTGGAAACCGTTTTTTAGGAAAAGAAATCTGGAACGAAAACATTGCAGAATAAAACTTAATTTTGCAGCAAATAATGAGAGATGAACCTGAATGATCTTACTGTAATTGATACTGAAAAAATTGCTTTAGACGATTTATTTTTTAGCGAAGAAAATAAAGCTGCTTTGCTTCAGATTATCAAAGAACATCAATATATAGAGGAATTAAAAAAATACAATCTTAAAGTTGACAACAAGATTTTATTATACGGAAGTTCTGGCTGCGGTAAAACAACAACCGCAAAAGCGATTGCCCATACTTTAAACAAAAAAATTATTATTGTAAATCTGAGTACTGTAGTAGATTCTAGGATAGGCGAAACTTCTAAAAACTTAAAAGCTATTTTTGATAAAGCTATTCGCGAAAGAGCCGTTTTATTCTTAGATGAATTTGACCAAATTGGAAAAAGTCGTGACAGCGACGACAAAGATGTTGGCGAAATGAGGCGTTTGGTAAACACCATCATTCAGCTTTTTGATTATTTCCCTTCAGATAGTTTATTGATTTGTGCCACTAATCACTACGAAATAATTGACACCGCTTTACTGCGAAGATTTCAGCTTCGTTTGAAATATGAAATGCCTTCAGAAAAACAGCTGGATATTTATTACGATAAAATTTTAAGCACGTTTCCAGAGCATTTTCAAAACATAGAAAGAAAATATTCTGTTTCTTATGCAGAAGCTTTAGACTACAGCAATACCACAATGAAAAGGCAGATTATCGCTGCACTAGATGCTAAATAAAAATAGAAAACCCGCTGACACTACAGCGGGTTTTCATTGGGCGGAGTTTTATATAATAGAATGAATAGTGTACTACATTTATAGTCCTCTTGTCAACCAGCCTTTTTTGTTGGCTGTTGCAATGGCATAAGGCGCAATCCAGAATAAACTGAAAGTGTAAAAAACACTATAAGAATAAGCCCAGAAAGATTCTGAAAGTGTATATCTTTTTGCGTAAAACAACATGGAAAAACTTGAAAAGATTAAGATTGCCATTAATGTTGAACTTAAAAACAACACTGGGTGAACTGCAATAAAGTAAAACATAAACAATAGAAACGGATATGTCATTGCAATTTTAAAAAACTGGTTTAAGAATAACATTCTTGCTCCAAATTTTGATTCTTTTCTAAAATCTGTAAAAACATATTTTGCCATCATAAGGTTTTCACGAACGTTACTTCTCGCCCATCTTATGAACATTTTGTATAATCCCTTGTATTCCTCTGGAACATTGGTTAATACCACAGCATTTCTTTGAAATTTCACTTCAAAACCTTGTTTCAAAATCATATTGGTTAGAGCACGATCTTCTCCAATATCTGATGGCTGCCCCATAAAAGTTTGGTTGATCCATTCTGGAAGACAGTTGAAAACGGCATCTCTTTTGTACGCTGCCAAAGCACCAGGTGTACATAATACAGATCCTAATTGACTTTCTGCAGAACGTTGGAATTCGAAACTCATTACAAAACTTACATTCAGCATTTTTGGCAATATTGCTTTTTTATTGTTCAATACCTGAACGTTTCCTGCCACTGCACCACATTTTTTGTTTACCACAAATGGGCTAACTAAGTTTCTTAGAGTATCTTTTTTTACAATAGAATCACTATCTACTGTTACAAAAATTTCTCCTGTTCCTAATTTAAATCCTCTGTATAATGCCTGACGTTTTCCTTGGTTTTTAGGCTGCTGAAAAATCGTTACACGATCTCCCAATTTTGCTTTTGCTTCTTGCATCCAATACCAAGTATCATCTTTACTTCCATCGTCAATAGCCAAAAGCTGTAATTTTTCTGCTGGATAATCGCTTTCTGCAAGGCTCAATAAAGTATCCCAAACTAGTTTTCCTTCATTGTATGCTGGAACGATAATCGTACAAGTTGGCAATAAATCGTCTGATACAGACGGAATTGCTTTATATCTCAAATACAAATAAGAGCTGTACAAGAACACTCCCACTTGATAAAAGAATAAAATGGTGGTGATGATTAAAAATGGTAATCCCCAAGTCGAAGCAATTCTTTCAAAATGAAATTGTTCGAAATCGTCTTGCAATTGAATTACCATAAAGACACCTGCAATTAATAATAAGAACGTTGCAATAAGAACCGCTAATCCGAAAGGACTTGTTGGTCTTTCTACATGTACTTTTTGTGATTTTTCGTTGGTTCTAAAAAAAGAACCGTTTAATGTTTTTTCGCTGATAGCTGAACTGCTGTTCGCATAAAATTGTTCTGAGATAATTGTTTCGCTTTTCATGCTTATACTCCTTTTTTAATTTCCTTAATTGGGCTTTTAGCAAAATCTTCTTCCTTTCAAAAACGGACACATTAGAGATTTTGACATTAACACAATTTGCAAGCGTCATGCCAATACAGTTTTAAACTGGTATAGAGCTATTTAGAAAAACAAGAACAAAAAAGAGTGTGTAATTATTTTACACTTTTTGGATACGGTATACACTAAAACGGTATTTTTTTAATGAAAGAAGTGAGGTTCCAGAAGGGTTTACAGTATTTTCTGTCTTCTATTTGGTAAAGAAATGCGAATCTCAAAAAGCACGTCTCAAAAACATAAAACTGCAAGAATAAATAAAACGCAATTACTAAATTAAAATTGCATAAAAGAAAGAAAACAATCAAATTTTCTATTTTTTTTCGTCTTTAGAAAAACATTCTTCCTAAAAAAACGAGAAGTTTTACTTAAAAAAGTTAAATTTATCCAAGCAAATTAAACACTAAATTTAAGGAGACTAAAAAATGACCAAAGAGCATTATTATCTTTTATTGGCTGATGATGACGAAGATGACTGCCTTTTCTTTAAAGAAGCTCTCGACGAAATAACGATTAGCACCACTCTAGCAGTGGTACACGATGGCGTGCAATTGATGAATTATTTAAAAACTAATAGTACCAATCTTCCAGATGTTCTTTTTTTAGATTTAAACATGCCACTAAAAAATGGTTTGGAATGTCTGGCCGAAATAAAAGAAGACGAAAGCTTAAAAAATCTGCCAATTATTATTTTTTCTACTTCGCTAGATAGCGAAATCGTTGATAATTTATATCTAAAAGGTGCTTCATTTTATATTAGAAAGCCCGGTGAATTTTCTAAACTCAAAAATGTAATAGAAAAAGCACTGACCATTGCGCCCGTAAATAGTTTTAAACAGCCCGAAAGAGCCAATTTCATTCTGCAACCTTAATCTTCTCTGGAAATGAACCGCAAACAAAAGGAACATTATTTTCTTTCCGAAGGTGGAGAAATGGGAGAATTAATTCGTTCCGCAGATTGGAAAAAAACGCCTTTGGGTGATCCAGAAAAATGGCCGCAAAGCTTAAAAACAATGACTGCAATGATCCTTGGCAATCCGTTTGGAATGTACATTGCGTGGGGAAAAAACTATACTCAACTCTATAATGATGCCTTTCGTCCAATTCTAGGAATCTCTAAACATCCTGAAGCTTTAGGCGGAAGTTCTAAAGATACATTTGGCGAAATCTGGGACACTATTGGGCCTCTTTTTGCCGATGTTATGCAGGGAAATGCAGTAAGTTTCCCTGATTTTAAAGTCCCACTTTATCGAAATGGCTACATGGAAGATTGCTTTTTTGATTTTTCATACAGTCCCATAAAAATAGAAGACGGATCTGTTGGCGGTATCTTGGTGACTGTTATTGAAACCACAGAAAAGAAAATTGTTTCTGATGCTTTGCACGAAAGCAATTCGCGGTTTATCAATAACATTATGCAGGCTCCAGTGGCAATGTGTATTTTTAGAGGCGAAAACAATGTTGTTGAAATCGCCAACGAACAAATGTTACAGCTTTGGGGTGCAAAAGCTGAAAATATCATTAATAAACCTATTTTTGAAGTTCTTCCAGAATTGAAAAAACAAGGACTTGATGAAATATTGCAAAACGTGTTTATCTCAGGAAAAAAAATCGTTACTGACGAACTTTTTGTTCCTTTAAACCGAAACGGACAAACCGAAAACACCTATATAAATTTTGTTTATGAAGCTTTGAGAGAAATCGACGGCACAATTTCTGGAGTTGTAGCAATCGCGACAGAGGTTACTGCCCAAGTTTTGGCTCGTACGAGAGTAGAAGAAAGCGAACAAAAAATAAGACAATTAGTTGAAAATGCCCCTTTTCCAATTGCCGTGTATGTCGGAAAAGAAATGCGTATTGAACTCGCTAATGAATCGATTATAAAAATCTGGGGAAAAGGTTCAAACGTTATTGGAAAGACTTACAAAGAAATTCTTCCCGAATTGCACAATCAATCGGTATTTGAACAAGTCGAATCGGTATTCAATACTGGACAATCGTTTCACTCCAGAAATTCCCGCATTGATATTGTAATCGATAATGTATTGCAATCTTTCTATTTCAATTACAGCTTTACTCCTTTATACGACCTAAATGGGAAAATTTATGGTGTAATGAATACTGCTGTAGAAATTACAGATTTGTTTTTAGCCAAACAAAAAATTGAAGAAAGCGACAAACGATTCCGTAATACCGTAAGGCAGGCTCCTGTTGGAATCACCATTTTGCGCGGACCAGAATATGTGGTTGAAATGGCCAATGAAGCGTACCTTAAAATTATAGACAAAAATGAAGAATCTTTCGTTGGAAGACCTTTGTATGTTTCGCTGCCAGAAGTAAAAGAGAGCGTTAGTGCTTTATTGGACAACGTTTTAAAAACTGGCATTCCTTTTCACGGAATTGAAGTTCCTGTTCCTTTAAATCGATTCGGAAAAATAGAAACTTCTTATTTCGATTTTCTTTATCATCCTTTGAAAGAAGAAAACGGAACTATTTCAGGAATTTTAGTAACGGTTACCGAAGTAAGCGAAAAAGTCGAAGCCAGAAAAAAAATAGAACTCAACGAAGACCGTCTTAAAATTGTTGTTGAAGCCAGCGAATTGGGAACTTGGGAACTGAATGTAAAAACGCGAATTCCTACTTATTCTAAAAGATATCTTGAAATTATTGGCGGTTATACCGAAGATGTAATGCTTACGCACGAAGAATTATTAGCCCATCTTCATCCCGATGATTTGCATATTCGAAACAAAGGTTTTAAAGAAGCTCTAAGTTCAGGATTTCTAAATTATGAAGTTCGTGTAATCTGGAAAGATCAATCTATACATTGGATTGAAGGAAAAGGAAAAGTTTTTTATGATGAAAACCATCAGCCTCAAAAATTAATTGGAACTATTCGAGATATTACGGAAGAAAAAAAATACCAGCAGAAAATTGAAGAAAACGAAAAGAAACTGCGAAATCTTATTATGCAGTCTCCTGTTCCGAAAGCCATTTTGCGTGGATCGGATTTTGTAATCGAAATGGCCAATTTTGTATTGCTGAATAACATTTGGAAAAAAGAAGAAACGGAAGTTGAAGGAAAAAAAATACTAGAATTATTTCCTGAACTCAACAAACAGAAATATGCCAAATTATTAAAGAAAGTTTACGAATCTGGCGAAGTTTATTCAGAATCTGAATCGTTACTTTTTATTGCTAATCAAAATGGTGGCAGTCAATTTTATGTTGACTTTGAATTTGCCCCGCTGCGCGAAAGTGACAATTCGATTTCCGGAATTCGAATGACTTTGATTGATGTTACAGAAAAAGTCGATGCAAGAAAAAAAATCGAAGAAAGCGAAAAAAGGTTCCGTCTGCTGACAGAAAGTATTCCGCAGCTAATCTGGGAGACTGATGCTGAAGGGAATGCACTTTTCACTTCGGGACGATGGTTTGAATATACCGGAATTGAACCCGGAACGGACGGTTCTTGGCAAAAAATGATTCATCCAGATGATTTTGAAGAAAATATTAAAATCTGGCAACATGCTCTGGCCACTGGAGAAATGTATCGTTGTGATGTAAGAATGCATAGAAAAGATGGTTCTTACAGATGGCATACTGTTATTGGGGAACCTGTTTTGGGGCCTGATAATAAAATTTTAAAATGGGTTGGTGCGTTTACCGACATTCATACCGAAAAAGCTTTTACCCACGAACTCGAGCAGCAGGTTACTGCTCGTACAAAAGAACTCATTCAGATCAACGAATCACTCCGAAAAAGTGAAGAACGTTATCATTTAATGGTCGAAGAAATTCAAGAATATGCCATTTTATACCTCAACCGTGAAGGTATTATTGAGAATTGGAATGCTGGTGCCGAAAAAATAAAAGGCTATAAAGCGGAGGAAATTGTCGGGAAATATTTGGCTGTTTTTTATACCGAAGAAGATCAAAAAAATAATCTGCCTCAAAAACTTTTGCAAATTGCAAGAGAAAAAGGAAAAGTAATTCATGAAGGATGGCGCGTACGTAAAAACGGGAGCTTGTTTTGGGCAAGTGTAGTTATAACGGCGGTTCATAATAAAAAAGGCGATGTTATTGGTTTTTCTAAAGTGACCCATGATTTGACTGAAAGGAAAAAAGCCGATGATAAATTAAAAATGAATGCACTTGAGCTAGAGCAGAAAAACAATGAATTGGAAGAAATGAACAAAGAGCTCCAGTCATTTGCTTATATCTCTAGTCACGATTTACAGGAACCACTTCGAAAAATACAGACTTTTGCTTCCCAGATTATCGAAAAGGAATCGGGAAGTTTATCAGAAAACGGAAAAGATAAATTTAAACGAATGCAGAATGCTGCACAGCGAATGCAGACTTTAATTAATGATTTATTAGCTTATTCTAGAACAAATAGCCAAGAACGCACTTTTATAAAAACAGATCTTAGCCAAATTATTAAGGAGGTTAAAGAAGATTTAACTGAAGAATTAGAACAGAAAAGTGCCGTAATTGAAATCGGAGAAACTTCTGAAGTTGATATTATTCCGTTTCAGTTCAAGCAATTACTCTATAATTTGATCAGTAATTCATTGAAATTCTCAAATCCTGAAATTCCGATTTTAATTAAAATTACGAGCACAATTGCATTTGGCCAAGATTTGGAAGAAGAAAAACTGATTCCAGCCAAAAAATATTGCCACATTAAAGTTTCCGATAACGGAATTGGTTTTGAAGCGCAATATAACAAAAAAATATTCGAAGTCTTTCAGCGGCTTCATGGCAGAGATCGCTATAACGGCACAGGAATTGGATTGGCCATTGTAAAAAAAATTGTAGAAAACCACAACGGAATTATAACCGCTTCTGGCATTCACAACGAAGGAGCTTCTTTTGACATTTATATTCCCGTCAATTAATTTTACACCATAAAAAAAACGGAAACTTCTTAATTGGAGTTTCCGTTTTCCATTTCAAAACAAATTGAAATTATCTCAAAACAATTTATTATCTAGTATAAACAGTAATTACACCAGTTGTTTTGTCTTTAATTTTTAGTTCTTTGTTAGTAAGGTTCATGATATCGCTTGTTGAACTCAAATTTCCAACAGTAATAGTCAAATCGTTATGAGATCTTACATAAGTTCCAGCAGTTTCTGTTAAAGCGCAATCAGATCCATTATAGTCACCAATAACTGCTGCATTACTTAATCTTAAATCTAAATAATCTCTATTACATCCTGCCGCATTTTCTGGTGCATCAACCAATACTTCTTTACCATCTACGATTGTTCCTCTTTGGCTTAGATTATATTTACCTTGAATTGGAACAATTGTTTCTCCTTCATTATCGTCGTTACTACAAGAGGTTACGAACATTCCCGCGCTTAAGGCTAATACGAATAATATACTTTTATTTTTCATGTTTGTTTGTTTTTTAATTATTTAATTCAATAATGCTAAATTAAAGGTATATACTTACAAATAATTTCATGATTTTAGGAATATATTACATAAATCGCATTTTAGGATATTTTAAAAATTAATTAAAATATTACTTGCAAGGCTTTCCCTTTAAGTATCTTTTAAACATATAATCAGTCATTGGACGAAGTGCTTTTCTGTTCTCTGGGTGCCAACCATTTCCATTGTCATTAAAAAAATCAATTCCATTAGCTGTTTTACCATACCAAACAATAGCCTCACCATTGGTTAGAAAACATTTTGTTGTATCGCACGCTGTTATTTTTCTAAAATCCAAAAGATCTTTATCTAATGGAATTACTTCATTTAAGTTACTACTTTCATTATGTGAAGTACAATCTACAACTTCATAATGATTTCCAGTCCACTGCATACAGTGTTTTTTAAAGAAAGCGAAATAAACCACGGTAGTTACTAAACCAAAAATTAAAGTTATTGCAATTATAGTCTTCTTTAGTTTCTCTTTAAACCTTTGCAAAATTTTCTCCTTTGTATCTATAAATATATTTGTTGATTTTGGTTCTAAAGGAGGAGATAAAACTTCCGCTTCAGTACTTTGAGCCTCTTTCTCAAAATTTTCATCTACAAAATCAACATCTAATTCTTTTATTTCTTTCTCATTAGTACTAGAATTAATTTCATTTTTAGAAAAATCAGGTTCAAATCCTTTTTTAACAAATTTTCTAAAAGGTCGATTCTCAAAATCAACCAAAATTGCGGCTAAATCTACAGTACTAATTTTTGCAGTTTCTCTTTCTGCTTTAAAAAAGGCTCCCACTTTTTTAAACTTATCAGTGTATTGCTGTGAGGTATCAACTTCTTTTGGAACAAATTCAGCTTTAAAAAAGGTACGATAAACTGCTAAATCATCAGCTTTCGGTTCTGCATTAAAAATTTCCCAACACAAATCTCTTAAAAGAGCTTGAGAAGGATTACTTAAATAATGTGAATATTTCCCATCACTTTTCTCAACTCTATATTTTTCTCGAATCGCTTCTTTATAATCATTTTCAATATCCTCTTGAGTAATTTTTTTCATTGGCAATCAGGATTTTTCAGGATTTAGTATCAGTTTTTTCAAGTTTTTATTGGACATCATCGGAGAATCAGGAAATCCTGGAATTCCGTATCAATACAGCTTCAAAACGGTTGTTACTTTGCCTCAACAAAATTAGTTATCGCTTTGATCTGCAGGTCAAAAAGCAAATGTACAAAACTAGTTTATGTACCAAGTGCGGAAAACCGTAAGACGGATTTTATTCCGGGAAGTATAGATGAAAATCTTACTGTTCTACGCACTTCACTTCCCAAACAAAATTTGGTATTGCCATTTAAAACCAACCTGGAAAAAATTCCGGAACGCAATGCCCATTGTTCAACTTTTAAATTTTAAAAAAATGAAAACATTATATTTATGGGGAGCGTGCATCCTATTGTCAACTACATTATTTTCTTGCTCTGCTGATGAACTAGAAACAACTAAAGATAAAACTGAAGTACAAAAAGAGTCTATTCCGTCACAAGCGAATATTGGTCCAGATGATGATCCGATCACGGTTCCGCCACCACCAAAAAAACCATAATTTAAAAATTTGTAATTTGTAATAAATTACTATTTTAGGGGAAAGTAACTTTTATGCTACGATCCCCTTTTTTTTGTTTGCTAATTGTTCTATTTTTCCTTTCCTGCAAAGAGAAAACAGTTGTTTCGCCTAAGCCTGATCCTACTCGGGAAGAAGCTTATAAATATAGAGATGAAGGCATTCTGAATCTTCAAAGCAAAAACTACAATAATGCTTTTTACAATTTCAATAAATCGAAAATAATATTTGAAAGCTCAAAAGACAGTACCAATATTGTCTACAATCTTATTCAGATGGCTGCTATTCAGCAGATAAACGGAGATTTTTACGGAAGCAAAGAAACTTTGACCGAAGCGCTCCCTTATATTAAAAAGAAAGATATTTATAGCATTTCGATTAACAACTTCTTCGGAATCGCTGATAAAGAACTTTCCTTATACGAAGATGCCATTTACTATTACAATAAGGCTTTAAAAGATTCTGAAAATGAAGTTTTAAAACAATCTCCTTTAAATAACATTGCTGTTATTTACATTGAGCAGAAAAAATATGACAAGGCCATTCAAATTTTAGAACCTATACTGGCCAAGGATATTTTTCCTAAAGACGAATACATCATAAAAAAAGCTCGAATTTTAGATAATTTGGGATTTGCTTATTCAAAAAATGGAATGCCAGAAAAAGGACTTCCGCTAATGGAAAAAGGATTAATATTACGAAACCAAATTGATGATTTTTACGGCAGCATTGGCAGTAATTTGCATTTGGCAGAATACTATTCTTCGAGCAATCCAAAAAAATCGAATCAGTATGCGCTTGAAGCTTACAAAACCGCTACAAAACTCCGCAGTATTGATGAACGTTTGAAAGCATTATCTTTTTTGATCTCCAATGATTCTGAAACCCAAAATACAGGATATGCTAAAAAATTTGTTTTCTTAAATGACAGCATCATTACCATTCGAAATAATTATAAAAATAAGTTTGCTAAAATTAAATACGATTCTAAAAAAGAAAAAGACGAAAATCAGAAACTGCGATTAGAGAAAGCAGAGGATTTACTTGCCCTACAAAAAGCGCAATACCAAAAGATCTTGTTTATAATTGGCATTACATCGCTTTTTCTTTTATTGCTTTATTTGAGGAAATATTACCAAAATCGAAATCGAATTGAAAAAATAGAAACGGCCTATAATACCGAAACCCGAATTGCGAAAGATATTCATGATGAGCTTGCAAATGACGTTTTCAATGCTATTGCTTTTACACAAACACAGCCGTTAGAAAATGAAAGCACAAAAGAAACTTTGATTCAAAAACTAGATACTATTTATTCGCGAGTTAGGGGAATTTCTAGGGAAAATAATGATATCGATACAGGCACAAATTATGTGAACAATTTAAAAGAAATGCTCTCAACTTATAACAGCAGTCAAACAAACGTTATTATAAATGGTGTCGATAAAATAAATTGGGATTCGGTTGAGGATTTAAAAAAGATTGCCATTCAGAGAGTTTTGCATGAATTAATGGTTAATATGAAAAAGCATAGCGAAGCTTCTGTAGTATCCATAAAATTTAATTCCAATTCTAATTCACTCTTTATTGACTACAGCGATATTGGCAAAGGCTGCGAAAAATCAAAAATTATAAAAAATGGTCTGCAAAATATGGAAAACCGTATTTTGGCCTTAAAAGGAACTATTACTTTTGACACTGAACCGAATAAAGGTTTCAAAGTAAAAATAACAATGCCTAAATAAGAGCCTATGTTTAAAAAAGTAATTATTGCCGAAGATTTTGAAGAATTCAATTTAGCCGTAAAACAAACTTTGAGTGACCTCAACATTGTCAATTTTCAACATGCAAAATATTGTGATGATGCCTTTTTAAAAATAAGGAAAGCCATTCAGGACAATGAACCTTTTGATTTATTGATTAGTGACCTTTCGTTTAAAAAAGACCATCGTGAAGTCAAAATTGGAAGTGGTGACGAATTAATTCAAAAAGTTCGAGAATTACAGCCCAATATTAAGATTATAGCTTATTCGGTTGAAGATAAAAATGTTCGTATAAAATCACTTTTTGACGATTCTGAAATTAATGCCTTTGTTCTAAAAGGCAGAAACAGTATTGAAGATTTGAGAAAAGCAATTTCAATCATTTCAACTTCTGATCAAAAATTTATTTCGCCCGAAGTGGCTTCTGCATTACAGGAAAAAGGCAACTACGAAATAGACGATGTAGATATTAAAATTTTAAAGTATTTATCTTCTGGAACATCTCAGGACGACATTATCGAAATTTTTAAAACCAGCGATATTAAACCTAATAGTAAAAGTGCAATGGAAAAAAGATTATCAAAACTGAAAGATTTTTTCAAGGCAAATAATACCGTTCATCTGGTTTCAATCACAAAAGATATGGGAATAATTTAAATTCCTTAATACTCCATTTTCAAAGCTCCTTCGGGAGCTTTTTTTATTTCCTTAAATTAAATTTTTGGATTATGGATTTCCGTAAAATACTGGTTTTGATTGGTTTTACTTTTGAAAAACAAATCAATTAAATCATAAAAAAATGAAGAAAACTATCTTACAAATTATCCCATTTGCTATTGTTGCACTTCTATTTTCTTGTCAAAAACCAATTGTATCAGATACAGAAATAGCTGCTGCAGTAGACTCAGCGGCAATAGTTGTTGATTCGATGCCACTAACCGTAAATAATAAATGGGAATATCATCAATCAACAGATAAAATGACATCAAAAGCAGTCAAGTTTGCACAAATAATGTCTAATGAAAGCTTAGATCTAGAATTTCCATATGAAGGAACTAATTTTGGTAGATTAACATTAAGAAAAAAGGATGGCTTGGATATATACTTAAGCATTGATAAAGGACAAATTAGTGGAGGATATGATAACAATTATATCTCAGTACGTTTTGATGAAGAGAAACCTATTAAATTTAGCTATACTGAACCACAAGATGGAAGCAGTGACTTAATTTTTATTGATAACGGAGTAAAATTTTTATCAAAGTTAAAAAAATCAAAAAAAACACTTATTTCGCTACCTCTATATCAGGCTGGAAATCAGATACTCGAATTTAACACGGTAGATTTAAAATGGTAATTTTTAAAAATATTAAATTATGAAAAAAATTATAGTCCTTTTTACTCTAATTACAATCTTTGGCTGTTCAACCAAAAGTGAATTATATAAAGAAACAGATTCATTTGTGCAATCTCTACAAACAGAATATGAAAGCTATGGATTTTCTCCTGAAAAATATTCTAAGACAACTAGTGATGGATTGTATACTATTTCTCCAATTGGTCGTTTGGTAAATGTAAAAATACAAAAAAATGTAAGTTCAGAAGAATACGAAGAATTAAAGAAAGATCTCGAGAATCATTACCAAGACGATTCAAGAGTTAATAGTGTATACATTTGCCAGGCTGGCACTATTATGATTGATTGCAGAAACTAAGATTAAGATATATAACAAAACTCATTTTAGTAAAACCAATATGTTTTAAAGAGGAACTTCATCGTCCTCTTTTTCCTGTTTAAAAAAAACTTATTCTAAAATTCTTTTTATTACGGTTTTCCATAAAATACTGATTTTGATTGGTTTTACTTTTGAATTATTAATTTAAATTCTAAACCTATGGAAATGAATATCCAACTAAAATCATTAGCCGATAAAATAAATCAGCTGAAAAGTAAAATTGAAACAGAAGAATCAACTAAACATGCTTTTGTATTACCTTTTATACATATTTTGGGTTATGATGCATTTAATCCGCTTGAAGTAGTTCCTGAATTTACTGCAGATCTTGGATTAAAGAAAGGTGAAAAAGTAGATTATGCTATATTTCAAAATGGAGAACCTATAATAATTGTGGAATGCAAAAGCTGGAAAGAGAAACTTACAGTTCATAATTCTCAATTATTCCGTTACTTTCATGTCACAAAAACCCGATTTGCTCTTTTAACAAACGGAATAAATTATCAATTCTTTACCGATTTGGATGATCAAAATAAAATGGATGAAAAGCCTTTTTTAGAATTCGACATCTGTAATCTAAAAGAAAATACAATAAACGAAATTGCGAAATTCCACAAAGCAAATTTTGACGTGGACAATATTGTAAGCAATGCCAGTTCTCTAAAATACATTAAGGAAATTAAGAAACTCATCAACGCTGAATTAGAGAATCCTTCGAACGATTTCACAAAGCTTTTTGCAAGTAAAATATACGCGGGCAGACTAACTGAAAAAGTTGTGGATGAATTTAAAGATTTAGTTCAGAAATCAGTTAGTCAATTCATTAATGACAAAATTAATGATCGTTTGAACGCAGCTTTAAGTAAAGAAACTATTAAACAACAAGATGAAGAAATTAATTTTGTTGAAGATGACAATAAAGTCGTAACGACTGAAGAAGAACTTGATGGCTATCGAATTGTAGTTGCTATTTTACGCCGAAAACTGCCAACTTCAAGAATTGTATTTCGTGATACACAATCTTATTTTGGAATACTACTTGATGATAATAATCGTAAACCTCTCTGCAGACTTCACTTAAATGGTGGGAAAAAATATATAAGTCTTTTCAATAATAACAAAAGCGAAGCTAAAATTGCAATTTCCTCAATTGATGATATTTATCAATACGAAAAGGAATTATTAGAAACTGTATCACTTTATGAAACAGAATTAAATCCCGTATAAGTACTCATTTTCACAAACTTAATTCTAATTAGATTTATCGCTACCAAATAAGTTTTTAACTCTAACTAAATACCTCTACTGCCTATGCAAAAAAACTACTTCACCTTACTTTTATTATTTGCGTTTTATTCCTGCCAAAAAGCTAGCGCTCCGCCTCCATTACCGCAAGTAAATTCATTTTACAAAAGTGCTATTAGCGCAGACGACCGCAAAACTATTACAGCAGAAGAAGCTAAAACCTATCATGTAAATCCTGTATATAAATACGAATACAGAACTGGGCATCCAGGACATTATAAGTACAATTACCATGTAAAGGGAATAAACGTACTAGGCGATTCGGTTTTTGGAAATATTAATACAGAAGGAAAATACGGCGCAGGGATTTTAATAACTGATAGTATTCCAGAATTAGAAATTAATACCGAATGGGTTTCTCACGGGAAACTAAAAGCTATTGATAAGAAAGGAAACGAATATAATCTAGTCGTCAAATAAAAATAAACTAATGAAAAACACTTTACTCTTACTTTTTATTTTTTGCACTTCTTTCCATCCCGTAGAAGACAACGTTTTTATCTGCGGTTCTACTGGAGCTAAAAAGTATCATTATAATGAGAATTGCCGTGGCTTAAGCTCTTGTAGCCATGGGGTGGTAAAAAAATCTCTAAAACAAGCCAAAGGTTTAGGTTTGACACTTTGCGGATGGGAAGACTAAACATCTTCCTATTTTTACATTTAATTATTTGATAATAATGACTTTACAATAATTTCACATTAGTTTTTTTAATTTGATATAAAACTAATCGTCATGAAATTATTTAATCTAAATTTTCTGGTTTCTTTCAAAGAATGGCTTTTTTTAAGAGCTATGCAATCTTCTTTCCTACATTGAATAGTATATAAATAAAGGAAAGTACGATTGAATGAATAAAATTGAAAGCTCATTTCTGAACAAAAACCAATTTGGTAAAGATTTCTTGTGGGGTGTATCAACTGCTGCTTTCCAAATTGAAGGTGCACATGATTCTGACGGAAAAGGTTCTTCTATCTGGGATGTTTTTACTTCTCAAAAAGGAAAAATTAAAAACGGACATCATGCCATAACTGCCTGCGATTTTTACAACTCATATCAGGACGATATTGGTCTAATTAAGGAATTAAATATTCCTAATTTTAGATTTTCTATCAGCTGGCCTAGAATTATGCCAACGGGTATTTATCCTATTAACCAAGCCGGAATCGATTATTACAACAAAATAATAGATTCGTTGCTGAATTCTGGAATCGAACCTTGGATAACACTTTATCACTGGGATTTACCGCATGATCTAGAAGTAAAAGGAGGTTGGACAAACCGAGAATCTGTTTCTTGGTTTAAAGATTATGTTGAAGTCTGTGTACAGTATTTTGGCGATCGTGTTAAAAATTGGATGGTAATTAACGAACCTTCTGTCTTTACAGGCGCAGGTTATTTTTTAGGCATTCACGCACCAGGTAAAAAAGGAATTACGAATTACCTAAAAGCCATGCACCATGTTACTCTTGCAACTGCTGCTGGAGCCAAAATAATTCGAGAACGAATTTCGGATGCCAACATCGGAACTACTTTTTCGTGCACGCATATCGAACCTGCAACAGAAAGCTCAAAAGATGTTGAAGCCGCAAAACGTGTAGATACTTTATTAAACCGAACTTTTATAGAACCCATTTTAGGATTAGGTTATCCGCAGAAAGATCTTCCGGTTCTTAAAAAACTCAATAATTACATTTTAGACGACGATTTAAAGAATCTCGATTTCGATTTTGATTTTATTGGTTTGCAATGTTATACTCGTGAAGTGGTAAAATCGGCCATGTTGATTCCGTATATTGGTGCAGAATTAGTAAGTGCCGAAAAGCGAAATGTAATTTCTACCGATATGGGCTGGGAAGTTTATCCGCCCGCAATGTATCATATTCTTAAAAAATTTAATGAATACGAAGGAATCCGAAAAATCATTGTAACTGAAAACGGCGCTGCTTTTCCTGACACCGTTCAGAACGGAAAAGTGCACGATATAAAACGAACTCATTTTATTCAGGACAATTTAGAACAGATTTTAAAAGCAAAACAAGACGGTTTAAATGTCGATGGCTATTTTGTCTGGACTCTAACCGATAATTTTGAATGGGCCGAAGGATATAATGCCCGTTTCGGATTAATTCACGTTGATTTTGAAACGCAAAAACGTACTATTAAAAATTCAGGATTGTGGTTTAAGGATTTTTTATCCTAACTGTTTGATTTTACAGCAAAATAAATAAAGAGTTTTCACAAAGAGCGCTAAGTTTTTTTTTTAGATAACTTTCAGTTAAAACAAAGTTCGCAAAGCTATATATAAATTGCTTTGCGAACTTTGCGTTTATCTTATGCTCTTTGCTTTTAAAAAACTAAACCCAAATAATCTTAAGACTTATATTTATAATTCTGTTTTAAGATTCCCACATGGATTTTCCCATTAGGTTTTAAGTTAGTTATGATCCTAATAAATTTCTCCTCAGGATATTTTACATCAAAACTAAAGGTTGTGTCTTTTACTTTAACTTGAAGCAAATGTTTTCCTTCACCAGAAACTGACAGTCCAACTGTTTCGTAAGTGGGTAATGCTTCTGTAGCTTTTAAATTAATGTCTTGAACTTTTTCTTTATCTATAAACACTTCTAGTTTTATGTTGTCCAATTCCATATTGGTTGGCTGTTCAAATGAGACAACATATTTTTTACAGCTGACAGTGCATAAAACGATTAATAGTAATAGAAGCTTTTTCATAAATGATGTTTTTGTAACTGATATTAATAGATTCGAAATCTATTTTAATTTTTATAAATATAGATAATTTTATTGCAATTCGGTTGTTCGAGAAAGTAAGTTTTTCGGTCTTTTCAATTCGTTTTTATTCGTTTAAAAACGGTCAAAAAAAATACACTTTTTCAGCTAAAAAAAGTGCTATTTCCTTGATTTTTATTAGGTTTAACGAGATTATTTTCTTATCTTTATAGTGTAAATAACAGTAAATATATGCCGAAAAACAGACTTTTTTATTACCAAAATTACCCTTCAAAAAATCATTCTTTTTACCCCTTCACGCATTTTATTTTTCAAAATGCTTTTCCTTTTCATTTCGAAACAATCTTATTTAATCTTTTTTCTGCACCAAATATATGCAGGCCGAAGAAACTAGAGCAACTGCTCCAACCGCAATCGTAATTATTTTGCGAGGATATATTTTCTGAGCCATTTTTTTAGAAAATAGATTCCTAAAATTCAATAAAAGAGTTCTTTTTTTAGGAACTTCTTTCGCCTCTGCATGTTCATTTTCCGCCAAAACTTTTTTCTCTATGCCATTATTTTCGATTTCAACCGTTACGTCCTTAACGACACTTTTCATTTGTTTCGCTTCTTCAATCCTACATTTTTCATTGAACTTTTTAAAAGGGCGCGGCTGAAAATCGACTATCACTGCAGCAAGATTTATCGCATCAATATTTGATGGATCTGTTTCTCCTTTAAAGAAAGTTTCAATAGGCCTAAACTTGTCTTTCTGATCTTTAAACTTATGCTTTTGCGTATGGTCAAAATCTAAGCACAATAAATTTCTAAAAACATTTAAATCGTCTTGAGTCGGATTATCTTCAAAAATAAGCCAACACAAATCGCGGAGCTTTCCGCGCGACGGACTGTACAAAAAATCAAAGTATTCTCCCTCTTTTTCGATCTCGTATTTAATTTTAATCGCCTTTTTATATGCTTCTAATGTATTATTCATATTGCCTTTTTTAAGAACTTCTTTAGACTCGTTATTTTCAATTTTAACCAAAACTTTCTTCTATGCCTTTATTTTCGACTTCTACGATTAAACCCTTTCCAGCACTTTCAATTTCTATTCCAATTCTATATTATTTCTATATTTTTTTTTACGGTTCGAAACCAACTTTTGACGAACTTATTGCATCTATAATATTAGAGATTTGTTTAGAATTAAATAACAATTAATCATAAAAAATTAGGCCTTTCCTATCCTTTTATTGGGAATTCTCGGGAATCTCAGGAAAACGCAGGAATTCTGGGAATCCCTTATCAACAGTGATCTAGAAGCGCCTTTACTTTGCATCAGAAATTAGTTCAAGTTTTGTCTGCAGACTAAAACAAAAATATAAAACTAGTTCTAATTAACATTGTGGAAAACCGTAAGACCGAGTTTATTCGGGAAGTATAAATTACGTCTTACAGGTCTACACAATCTACTTCCCCAAAAAACAATTTTGGTATCGCAATTCCAAGATCTGGTTAACTCCGGACAGCCATACCTATGTCTAATTTCTAAATTAAATTAAAATGAAAAAACTAATACTATTTATCGCTTTTGCGTTATTGTTCACGATATTTTCTTGTACTCCTGATGAATACGAGACTCAACCTAAAAAGAAAGTTGAAAAAAGTGCTAATCTATCTATTGGTGGTGATGGAGAAGATCCAGATGGTCCAGGTGATGGTAAAACTGGTACAGGAAAACCATAAAGATTTTTAAATATATATTTAATATGTATTTTTATTACTATTTTCGGGGAAAGTAAATTTGTATGTTACGGTCCCCGTTTTTTTATTTTATTATGCTCCTTTTTCTTTTTTCCTGCAAAGAAAAAAAGACTGATAATACTAATATCGAAGCTATACAAAAACAAGCTATTATTTTACGAGATAAGGCGGATATTAATTTTGACAAACAGAATCTCAATACTGCTTTTTATCAATTTAATGAATCAAAAGAGCTTTTTGAAACTGTAAAAGATAGCCCAAATATTTCCTATGTACTCATTAGGATGTCTGATATACAACAAATTAACGGAGACTATTATGGCAGTAAAGAAACTGTAACCGAAGCATTACCTTATGCCAAAACATTCGAAGGCCATTTAAGATCTATACATAACAACTTAGGCATTGCAGATAAAGAACTCTCTCTTTATGATGATGCGATTTTTTACTACAAAGAATCAATTAAAGATTCTAAAAATAAAGAAGATGGACACGTTCCTCTTAGTAATATAGCTGCTGTATATATGCAGCAAAAAAAATATAATGACGCAATCATTCTTTTAGAATATCTTTTAAGTCAGAAGTTTATAGATAAAAAATCTAACGCAGATTCAAAAGCCATAATGCAAGACAATTTAGGCTATGCTTACTTTAAAAATGGAATGCCTGAAAAAGCTTTACAATTAATGAATGAAGGTTTAAAATTAAAAAATGAAATTAACAACAACTATAGCAGTATTGAAAGTTATCTTCATCTTGCCGATTATTATTCTAAAAAAGATATTAAAAAATCAGACTATAATGCTCTTACCGCTTACAATATAGCTACAAAATTAAATAGTGTCGATGAAAGATTAGAAGCGCTGCAAATTTTAATTTCTAATAATAACAGCCCTAATACAAATAGATATACACAATATTACTTTGCATTAAATGATAGCATTATTAAAGTTAGAAATAATTTCAAAAATAAATCTGCTAAAATTAAATACGATGCAAAAAAAGAAAAAGATGAAAATGTAAAGCTTCACTTAGAAAAGGCTGAAAATCAACTTTCCCTTCAAAGAGCCAAATATATGCGAATTGTATTCGTAATTGTTTTTATCTTTTTAGTTATTCTAATTGCAATTTTAATCCGCTACTATAAAAATAAAAATAAGACGATAGAGTTTAAAAGCTCATACGATACAGAAACGAGAATCTCTAAAAAGATTCATGACGAATTGGCCAATGATGTATTCCAAGTAATTGCTTTTGCCGAATCTCAACCATTGGCTGCAGAAAACACCAAGGAAAATCTTCTGCAGAAATTGGATGACATTTATGGTCGAGTGAGAGGAATTTCAAAAGAAAACAATAAGATTGAAACCGGCAAAGACTTTACCAAAAGCATAAAAGAAATGCTTTCTGCGTACAACACCGTTGAGAGAAACATTATTGCCACAAATTTAGAAAGTGTCAATTGGGAAGATGTTGATGATATAAAGAAAATCACCATCGGAAGAGTGCTACAGGAGTTAATGGTGAACATGAAAAAGCATAGCAAAGCAAGTCTGGTCGTGATAAAGTTTGACAGCGATCAGAAATCAATTCTAATAAACTATACAGATAACGGAATTGGCTGCGAGCAAACGAAGATTTCTAAAAATGGGCTTCAAAATATGGAGCACCGCATTCAGACCGTTAAAGGAACCATCGAATTTGAAACAGAACCCCAAAACGGATTTAAAGCTAAAATAGCAATCCCTAAATAAATCCAGATAGCGCGGATTTGCAATCCGTGCCCGCAACAATAAGACATAATATAAATTATCAAAACAGAAGCTACAAAGAATCATGTAGTTTTTGTTTTTATTCAAAATAGAAAACCAATCTTTGCGGGCACGGATTGCAAATCCGCGCTATCGGATTAATTCGGTTAAATAAACTTTGTGTTCATGAGCGAGACATTACATCTATTAAAAGAAAAGATAATCATGAATTCTAACATCAAAGTTAGGGCGCAATTCAACCACAAATAATATTTTCTATCTTTGTTTTAAACCTAAATTCAGCGTCAAAATCCAAAACAAACAAAAAGTAAGTTTTTTCTTTCTTTTATAATAAAAAAGCATATCTTTGCTTTGCTAAAATACCTAGGATATCATCCTAAAAACTTTATAAGTTAACATAAGCGATTCCCTTGCCATGATGTACCTGCGGAAACAATGGTAAATCTATCCTATTCGGGTATTTTAGCACATCTAAAGCGAGGGTTTCGTGTGTCTAATATTTTCGATTATGCTAAAAGAAAATCAAAAACCAACACATCGTGATGTAATGCCATCCGTAATTAATTTCCTTTCAGACGAATTGTTTGAAGGAGATTACAAAGAACAGCCAATTTATTTACAGGAAATCTTCGAGCTCCTCATGCATACCGAATTTGGCGATGATATCAATTTAAGGCAAAAAATACTGAGCTGTTTAAGAACCAGTCGAAATCTCGCCGAAACCTTATCGCCATTTTCTGAAAAGCAGATTTATAAGGCTTGCGCTAATAATAGATAAATTATTTCAATAAAATTAAAACCCCTGCAAATTGATATTTGCAGGGGTTTGTTTTTACTTAAAATTGAAAACCAATCTTTGCGGACACGGAATCTCCAAATTAAGAGCCCCAATGTATGTATTTGTGTATTAATTCTTTGAGCATATTATGGTCACGTGCTTTTATATTAAAACTCTATATATCGGTCGCTTTTTTAAAATCAACCTTTTTAACCCTTATATTTCCACATATTCTCAACATCAATTTTTTTTATGGGGATTTCTTTTTCACCTTGTTTAAAAATTAATCTTCGATTACTTAAATCTACATTCATGCGCAAAATAATTTCTATAGGTTTATTTGGGTCTGCTTGTTGGAATAGGTTCATGATTTCGTCTTCGTCAAAAGGCTTGACTTCAAAAACAGTTTGAAGTTTTTTACTGTCTTCAAAAATGAAATTTAGCTGTTTAGGGACAGCTCTTGGCTTAAAAGAGTTTTCTTTAATGGGTTCAATAATTTTTTCGTTAAAAATTGTTTCTTCTTCTCCATTAAACATCTTAAATCCTATGTTCATCAATTGATGTCCTTCTATTTCGGTTTTTGCACGCCAAGTGTATTTTTTTCTGTAGATATCATAAATATCATGTTGAATGCCTTTCTTTTTAAACTCTTCTTCAAACTCAGGTTTTAACTTGCCCATTACTTCAAAATAACCTTTTTGGGTTACTTCTGGATTATTAGATAATTTTTTAATATCAAATTGTCTTTCTTTTGCCTGAAAACGAGCCACTTCTATTTGCTGGTCATTACCATATACCCAAACCACCACTATGCCCCCAGGTGCACAGTTTACTATTATTTCGTTATAATTTGAAATTCTACCGGTTCGCCAATCTATCGTCCCTTTTTCAAAAAGTTTTTTCAGGGTATCAATAGGCATGTCCCAATTGCCTGTATAAAACTTGTTTTCTTTAAAAGATGCCCAGGTAATTTCCATTCTTACAGGCAGTGCTTTTAAATCTTCGCCTTGTGTATGGGTAGAGCCAGAATTGCCCCAACCATTACAATTTGGAACTGATGTTGGAATATAAACACTACCACCATCTTCTAAATAAAAATGAGAGTCAAAATCAAAAATTTCTGTTGGATAAATTTCCGGAGCATTAGACGTGGGCAACCATTCGTATTTTTTCATTTCGGGTTTACAGGATATTATAGTTATTAATAATAAAGAGGTTAAAATTCTCATGAGTGGGGTTCTATTTTACGAAATCTAACAATGGTTTTGCCTTCTATTTTGTAATTGGGTAAATAAGCTCCTACGGTATCTCCAAATTCAGAGTTCCAATGTATGTATTTGTGCCTTAAATCTTTGAGCATATTATGGTCACGCACTTTTAAATTAAAACTCTTTACATCGGTTGGGTTCTTTAAATCAAGCTTTTTTCGCAATTGTTCAATCTCCTTGCTGGTGTAATAGTTCATTTTGGGTTGATTGCCGTTAATATATTCCGCTAGACGTTTTTTTACTTTATGCAAATCTAATTCGTCGCCGTTTTACTCCCAAAAGGCTTTTTATCTACAAATTAATTAGCAATATTATTTCCATCCGCCGCCTACTAACCATATAAAATGTTATTTATAGGAATCATTAAAATCCTTTTTGCTGTTAGGGTAAATTCTAATGCTGTCAACCTCCAGTTTTTGACTGTTTAGTAAAACCTCCAGACTTCTGTTGTCTTTGGCAATTTTCACCTGAATTTCGTTATCTCCTGAGAGTCCTTTAAAATGGCGGAATATTTCATTTTGATTGAAGAAAATCCTGCCTTCAAATTTTTCTCCTATCCCTGTTTCCCAGAAAAACTGAAAGACATTTGGCAGTGCCCTGTCTCTCATTTTGTTTTCCAGCAGCCATGGGCGCATCATCTGGTCTTTTTCGCCATTGTAATATTCTGTATTTATCTTAAATAATCTGAAATTAGGATTCTCGGAGGTAAATACGGGTTTCCAATTGTAACGCAGACGATACATATCCCATAGATCACAATTGGCATCTGGATTGTATAGTTTTTTCGCTAGTTCATCAAAATATTCTGGAGTAAACCTCCATGTTGCCAGATGTTTGTTTTTTGCTGATTCTAATTCTTTTGGGTCAGTGATCACTTTAGCCTGATATCTGCCTATTTCTATCACCGTTAGGCCATAATTCACCCAAACCACCACCATACCTTTTGGCGCAAAACCAAAAATAAGACTGGACATTCCATGATAGGAATTGTAATCGGCATTGACATCGGCCAATAAATCACGATCTCCGTCATGCTTATATTCCTCAATTATTTTATTTTTTGCTTCCCGCATTGCATAATTGCGTCTCACCAGATCTTTCATCCGCTCCACAGGAAAATCAATCTTTAACCTGTAAAAGACATTGTCATAACCGGCATAATATGTTAGGTCTGCCCCTATGGGCGTGCCGTGCTGTTCCGTCCACATTCCTCCGGAATCTCCCCACTTGCCTGAGGAACTCCCATATGGCATTCCTGCACGAATACCTTCTAAGGTAAAAATTTCATCTTTTACCATTTGTACTCTGTACCTATTTGCAGGGTGACACATTTCGGCATGCCACTCGGGTGTTTTCTCATTTATCATCTGACAGCTGCTTATCTGCATGCATATTAAAAAGCATACGATTATTTTTAGGTATGTTTTAACCATTGTGTATTTCATTTGCAAATAAGCATTTCAAATGTTATTTATAGGAATCATTAAAATCCTTTTTGCTGTTAGGGTAAATTCTAATGCTGTCAACCTCCAGTTTTTGACTGTTTAGTAAAACCTCCAGACTTCTGTTGTCTTTGGCAACTTTCACCTGAATTTCGCTATCTCCTGAGAGCCCTTTAAAATGGCGGAATATTTCATTTTGATTGAAGAAAATCCTGCCTTCAAATTTTTCTCCTATCCCTGTTTCCCAGAAAAACTGAAAGACATTTGGCAGTGCCCTGTCTCTCATTTTGTTTTCCAGCAGCCATGGGCGCATCATCTGGTCTTTTTCTCCATTGTAATATTCTGTATTTAACTTAAATAATCTGAAATTAGGATTCTCTGAGGCAAATACGGGTTTCCAATTGTAACGCAGACGATACATATCCCATAGATCACAATTGGCATCTGGAACATAAAATTCTTTTGCCAATTCATCAAATCGGGCAGGTGAAAAACGCCAAATATCTAAATATCTTTTTTTTGCTGATTCTAATTCTTTTGGGTCAGTGATCACTTTAGCCTGATATCTGCCTATTTCTATCACCGTTAGTCCATAATTTACCCAAACCACCACCATGCCTTTTGGCGCAAAACCAAAAATAAGGCTGGACATTCCATGATAGGAATTGTAATCGGCATTGGCATCGGCCAATAAATCGCGATCTCCGTCATACTTATATTCCTCAATTATTTTATTTTTTGCCTCCTGCATTGCATAATTGCGTCTCACCAGATCTTTCATCCGCTCCGCAGGAAAATCAATCTTTAACCTGTAAAAGACATTGTCATAACCGGCATAATATGTTAGGTCTGCCCCTATGGGCGTGCCGTGCTGTTCGGTCCACATTTTGCCTGAGCTACCCCATCTTCCAGAGGAGCCACCGTAAGGCATTCCTGCACGAATGCCTTCAAGCGTAAAAATTTCATCTTTTACCATATCAACACTATACTTATTTGCAGGATGGCACATTTCGGCATGCCACTCGGGTGTTTTCTCATTTATCATCTGACAGCTGCTTATCTGTATGCATATTAAAAAGCATACGATTATTTTTATATATGTTTTAACCATTGTGTATTTCTCTTTTTCTATATCGCCCTTCATAAGCCCCGTCTTTGGCAGGTGCCTGACTCTCGCGAGAACCCAACCCCAGTTCGTTGGCTTTTACAGACCAGTGCAAATACTGGTTTCTCAATTTTTTTAATACTTCTTCGTCGATATAATCTAAGTAAGATATTCTTTTGAGTTTTGATAAATACTCTACATTTATAGAATTTTTATCATATAGATCACAATTATACATTTCGATATAGCTATTGCGTAAATTGTTACAAGCGTTTACATAATTACTTAAACTATTACTGACTGATTTTATAAATTCATCTTTTATTGAATAAGAAATCAATTTATTCTTTCTATATTCAACGTTAGCATCTTTAGAAAAGTGAAACATTAAATGCAATGGAATTTGGTCATAAGTATTATACAAATTACGTATTCCTACTACGGCATAAAATCGCTCTAAATCTTCTACAGATCCTTTTTTTATTTTATTATCAATAGCAGATTTATGCAAAACCCCAGCTTCAATCTGATGTTTTTTATACCAGCCTTCACTGATTACTATTTTTTTTAATTTTTCAATCTCTTTATCTGAGCCATGAATCATTTTGTTATAAAGTGATTCTCTTTTATAGTAAAGAGCCGAAATTTCTTTGGCATTGTTTATATATGAACCTCCAATGTCTGAATGCACACCTGGCAAATTGAGTTCTAAACCATGCAAGCCGGCACTTTCTATATTGGTTAAATCAAAATTTTCGCGATACTCATCATCAGATGACAGCTGCAAAACAAATCGTGCTTTTTTAACTGCATCTAAGTGTAAATCTATACTGTCGTTGCCATGATACACCCCATAAGAAGCCACAGTATCATAAAGTCCCACAAAATTGATCTCTATTTTTTTCACTTTTAAATTCACTTTTAATAAACAAGCGGCAAAATAACCATGCCATTCTAAAAGTGGATGATTAGGTACTTTAAGAATACTATACTCATTTTTCATACCCTGAAAATAGCCTGGCGCTAACACCTGTACTTTATTATCAGGAAGTTGGCCGTATATAACAGCGGGACTATTTGCAATATGCAAAAAATGTCTTGCTGCCGTTGCACCGCGGCTAAAGCCATATACATTAATTTTTAAAACATCTATTTCTTTATCGTTATAGGACATTAACATTTCTGACGCTTTTACACACGCTTTTCCCACCTTGGCCACTACACCGCGATAGCCCATACCTATGGCAACGTCTGGAAAAACATCATCGCTTTCTAAATCCTCGGTGCCAATGCCTTCAATGTATAAAGCACTTTGAAATTTTGCATCAGGATCAATGGCATCATAACCTCTTGCAACATTGGTATAATCGTTTTCAAAACTGTCATCTTCCTTATTTCCCTTTTTTAGATAAGCATCATGATCTTTTGAATCTGTACTCTTCGCATCGGTATTGGTTTTGTTATTCTGAGTGCCATCAAAAAAGATGTTTAAACTTACACTAATCGCATTATTTAAAGAATCTTCAGGATGTACGGGCTCATAATTTTTCTCAAATATCCCTTCTTCGCCTCCCTGCCAGCGGTTTTTTCCTGTAGCGTGTATAGTATAATCTCCATCTGTGGCACGCAGATCCATTTTGCCTGTTGTGGTGTTTATCATTTCACCTTCAACAATTCTTAGAATACTCATAGGCTATGAATTTAATGAGTTTTCGCCACTGTATTTATTCAGGTTTTTAGAGGCATGCACGTTAATATGTTCTTCCGTACTTATTAAAGAAGCAGTTTTTGCAATTTCTTTTCTTTCTCCAGTTTCAGACTCTCTATTACCTTTTACAAATTCTGCTAGATTTCCCGTTACTTTAGTCATAAAATCAACTCCAATCGTTAATATTTTTGAACTAGCAATAGTTTCAGTATAGTTTCCTCCAACAGTATTAGTTTTATTAAGACCTACATTGGTGTTCATATTCTTTCCTGCATTTAGGATAATATCCTCACCTGCCTCAAATTCAATATTTTTAGGCGCTTTAAATTTTATATTACCATCACCATGCACGACTGCAATGGTTTCGCCTTTTTGACTTTCTATTGTTATGTCACCCGTAGCATCATCAGAAATAATTCTGTTTCCGCTTCGACTATGTATCACTGCCTTTATATCATTATTGGGCGTACTATAACCACTTTTTTCTTTTCTGCTGGTCATGGTTCCCATTACAATTGGCAGTTCGGGATTGTTGCCCTGAAAATCTACAAAAACCGTATCGCCAATTTCAGGTATGATATGAGCTCCTCTGGCATCGCCTCCATATTTTTGAATTAAAGGAATATAAGGTGTGCTTTCACCTTTGGCTGCCTGCCACGGCATCTGTACCTGTACAGCGCTGAGTCCGTCAGGATCTGTATTGGCAGTTACAATAGCAGTCTGACTTTTGCAAAATGGCACTAAATCTGGATCTGTTTCTGGTGAAAACACAGAACCGTTAAAATTTACGGCTGTAAAATGGTTTTCATAACCACCTCCATCATCGCAGATATGCGTAATCTGCGTTACGCGGTAAGAGCTTTCCAACTGCATATCGACACCTGTTACTCTTACTTCATTTCCTATAGTAAGGCCTGGAACTTCGCTTGAGGCTTTCATTTCTACTAAACCACTCAAAATAGAGCGCATTTTGTTTTTGGCATATTCCTCTGAAGATCGCCTTCCAGATCCGCCAACAGGGGTCTGGTTTAGCTGTATGACTGTTTCTTTATTAAAAACTTCATTAGACTTGTTTAAAAAGTTTTGCTGGAAACCGTCTGCTTCTTTTCTGTATCTTAAAGTTTCATCGGTTTTATACTGGCCATCATTGTTATCGTTTTCTATTACTTTAAATAGTGCAGGGATAAGTTTTATGGTATAATCAAAATCCTGCATGTTTATTCCATATATTAATTTTGGCTGTGCGCCAACACCGCCCGGACTTCCAAAAATCGTTGTTCGTCCGTTATAGTAGAACCAATGCCCATTTCTTTTGGCCAAACGATTTAGAAAAGCAAAATTGCTTTCGTTGTACTGCACAGTGTAAGACAGGTTGTCTAAATAAAATGGTCTTACATCGATATCAATATCACAGTCTGATTTTACTTTTTTTACAATATCATTCAGAGACATGTTGGTGAATGAATTGCATTCGGGTCCGTTTTCTAAAAGTATTGTAGTACTCTTTCCTTTTATTACGATGGTTTCTTCTACGTCTTTAATACGGGATTTTTGCAGTTTAACTTCGGTTACTATGCCGTAAAACTGCATGATGTAATCTTTAGAATCTGCTCCAATAATAAGATCTTCCAGACCCTCTATAGGTTTTATTTCTATGCTTATTTTTTCTCCGTATAACTTTTGGGAAAAAGGCATCACACTTTTA
This sequence comes from Flavobacterium humidisoli, assembly GCF_023272795.1. Lineage (NCBI taxonomy): Bacteria > Pseudomonadati > Bacteroidota > Flavobacteriia > Flavobacteriales > Flavobacteriaceae > Flavobacterium > Flavobacterium humidisoli. The sequence continues at coordinate 5,421,530 of NZ_CP096829.1, forward strand.
AATTCCTCTACTAATAAATCTTGTCTTACTTCGAATGAAAAAGTGTGGTGGTCATGAATTGTCTGAAAAACTTCTAATTTGTTGAAATTAGCAATTCTTATTTCGCCAATTTTAATATTCGTAATTGTTTGCAATGCCATACTAGTTGTTTTTTAAAAGAGCTATGAGTTTTTCCAATTGTTTTCAAAAATTGTATTCCCAATTTTTACTTCGTTTGAAGAAATCAAAATTTCGGTAACCATAGGAACTGAACCTTCACTTCTAAAGCTTTTATGAAATGATATGCAATAGGCTTTTTTGAAGTTTACACTTTTCATGGTGCTCATAGCATCTCTTCGATAAAAAATCACTTTTCCATCTTTTACGCTTGTCTGCGAAACCATCCAATCTGAAAATAAATCAGTATGTGTGGTTTCTATTACAAGTTTTATTTGCCCCCCTTTTGTCTTGTTGGCCGGTTTTCCGTTGTTATCGACATTCTGCGTAAACTGAACATCAAATTCTAAGACATTAAAAACCTCATTGTCTAATTCTAATTTTGCTAAAAAACTCATATCTAAAAAGTTATTGATTATTTTACAGGCTTTTGTAGATTTTATAACCTTAATCAATAAATGATAAGTGGTATTTAAGTAAATAAAATATTACATAATTATATTGTAAATATAGTAAGACAGTTTAACATAAGTAAGAAAAATATTAAAATTTAACAATGAGAACAAATTTAAAAAGCATAAAAAAACCCCGAAAACTAGATAATAGCTCCCGAGGTTTAAAGTCACTTTTTTCCGAACAGTGAAATGCAAATATAAAATAATTTTCTTACAAAAAAAATAAAAAAAGCCTTTCAGGATTTTACTCCCAAAAGGCTTTTTCTCTACAAATTAATTGGCAATATTATTTCCATCCACCGCCCAAGTCTCTATAGACATGAACTGCAGCATTCAACTGTTCTTTTTTAGTATCAATTAATTCCAATTTTGCTTCTAATGCGTCTCTCTGCGTCATCAAAACCTCAAAATAATCTACTCGGGCTGATTTAAACAAATCGTTTGAAACATCAATCGAAGTATTTAAAGCGTCCACTTGTTTAGATTTAAGATCATAACCCTTTTGAAGATTCTCGATCTTAGACATTTGGTTCGAAACTTCTAAATAAGCATTTAAAACCGTACGATCGTAATTGTACAATGCCTGAATCTGTCTTGCATTTGCACTTGCAAACTCTGCTTTAATTGCATTTCTGTTAATCAAAGGAGCAACAAGATCTCCTGCCAAAGAATACAATAGCGATTCTGGCATAGTAAACAAATAAGAAGGTTTAAAAGCATTTACTCCTATCGCTGCCGTGATATCTAAAGAAGGATAAAACTCGGCGCGAGCCACTTTTACATCTAATTTGGAAGCTACCAATTCTAATTCTGCTTGTTTAACATCTGGACGATTTTGTAACAATTGAGACGGAATTCCAGAACTTACAGAAGCTGGCAATAAACTTAAGAAATTAGTGCTGCTTGTTCTTTTTACTTCCTGAGGATATCTACCCAACAAAAAGTTGATTTTATTTTCGGTTTCTTTTATCCTCTGCAAAATATCAAACTCCATACTTTGTGAAGTTAAAACCTCTGCTTCAAATTTCTTAACTCCCAATTCTGTTGCTCTTGCAGCCTGTTTTTGAACTTTTACAATTTCTAAAGCGTTAGTCTGCAATTTGATCGTTTGTTTTACAATATCCAACTGATTGTCTAAAGCCAGTAACTCATAGTACGAATCAGCAACTTCGGCGATGAGGTTTGTAATCACAAAGTTTTTACCTTCTACTGTAGCTAAATATCGGTTTAAGGCTGCTTTTTTAGAATTACGCAGTTTTTTCCAGATATCTACTTCCCAATTAGCATAAGCTGCAATCGTAAAATCTCCCAGCGGATCTGGAGTTTCTACACCTGGTTTAATCTCTGTAGTAGCATCACCGGCACCTTGACTGGTATATCTACCTACTTTTTCTACTCCAGCTCCAGCACGTAAGCCTGCTGTTGGCAATAGAAGTCCTTTTTTAACGCGAATATCATTTTTTGCAATTTCAATTTCCTGCAAAGTGATATTTAATTCCTGATTGTTTTTAAGAGCAGTATCTATTAAATCAACTAGATTCTGATCTTTAAAATAATCTTTCCAGTTTAATGCAGCCGTATTGCTGTTTGCATCCTGAGTCTGAACTGTTGAGCCAAACGATTCTGGAACTGGAGTACTGGTAGTAACTGCTGCCTCCGGTGCAGGGGTTTTACACCCTGCAACCGCTAGACATACAGCAATCGCAATACTGTATTGATATGATTTAACTTTATACATGATTGTTGTCAATTTCTTCTGTTAATGGGTTTTCTTCTTCATGTTTTACCAATTTGTGTTTCTCAGCAATTTTAGCAAAAATGAAATACAAGCCCGGTATTACAAATACACCGCAAATGGTTCCAATAAGCATACCTCCAGCTGCGGCAGTACCAATGGTTCTGTTTCCAATTTTACCAGGACCAGTTGCAAAAGCAAGCGGTAATAAACCTGCGATAAATGCAAACGAAGTCATCAAAATTGGACGGAACCTTGCTTTTGCTCCTTCCATTGCAGCATCTAAAACCGACTTACCGGCTGCGTGCCTTTGTATCGCAAACTCTACAATCAACACGGCATTCTTACCTAATAATCCAATAAGCATTACCATGGCAACCTGAGCATAGATATTATTTTCTAATCCTGTTAATTTCAATAAAAGGAAAGCTCCAAAAATACCTGCTGGTAAAGAAAGAATTACTGACAATGGCAGAATAAAACTTTCGTACTGTGCTGCTAATACCAAGTAAACGAATCCTAAACAGATTAAGAATACCCAGATCGCCTGATTACCTTGAGCTACCTCATCGGCAGAAATACCTGCCCAGTCAATATCATATCCTCTTGGTAATTTTTCAGCGGCAATTTTCTGAATTACTTTAATCGCTGTACCAGAACTATACCCCGCAGCTGGAGAACCACTGATTTGTGTTGAGGTATACATATTATGACGTGTGATTTCTGAAAGTCCGTATACTTTTTCTAATTTCATAAAAGCAGAAAAAGGCACCATTTCATCACGATCATTTTTCACATACAATTTTAAGATATCATCTGGCTGTGCACGATATTCTGGCGAAGCCTGAACGATTACTTTATAGTTGATACCAAATTTGATAAAACTGATCTCATAGTTACTTCCCACAAGAGTTGACAAAGTATTCATCGCATTTTCGATAGAAACTCCTTTTTGCTGTGCTAAATCATTGTCAACTTTCATCATGTATTGAGGGAAACTAGAACTATAGAAACTAAATACGTTTGATAGTTCTGGCTGTTTGTTCAATTCGGCAACAAAATCGTTGTTTACCTGTTCCATTCTCTTATAATCAACAGAACCGGTTTTATCTAACAAACGAAGTTCAAATCCTCCGGCAGCACCATAACCAGGTACAGCAGGCGGTTGGAAAAATTCGATATTCGCTCCTGTAATATCTTTACATTTTTCCTCCATTTCGTGCATAATCTCCAAAACAGATTCTTTTCTATCGCTCCAGTCTTTCAAGTTCACCAAACAAGTTCCCGAGTTAGCTCCTGTACCTTCAGACAGAATCTCATAACCAGCTAATGAAGAAACAGATTTAACTCCATCAATATCCTCAGCAATTTTTTGAACTCGTTCTGCAATATTATTAGTCCTTTCTAAAGATGAACCTGGAGGTGTCTGAATTACAGCATAAAACATTCCCTGATCTTCATTCGGAATAAATCCTGAAGGAACAGAACTGCTTATTAACCATGTTCCAGCACAGAAACCTAGAAGTGCTACAATAGTAACCACTCTTCTGTCAACGATTTTACCTAATAGATTTTGATACTTCCCTTGTGCTAAATTGAATTTTTCGTTGAAAGCATCAATAAATCTATTTGCTGGTGTTTTCTTTTTAGGTTGACCATGATTATTTTTTAACATCATTGCACAAAGCGCAGGTGTCAATGTCAAAGCCACAATACCCGAAAGGATAATCGCAGTTGCCATAGTTACAGAGAACTGTCTGTAGAATACTCCCACAGGACCAGACATGAATGCAACTGGAATAAATACCGCAGCCATCAAGAATGTAATCGCAATAATTGCCCCCGCAATTTCGTGCATCGCTTTTTTGGTTGCTTTAAATGCCGAGAGATGTTCTTCTTCCATCTTGGCGTGAACGGCCTCAATTACCACAATCGCATCATCGACGACGACACCAATTGCTAATACTAAAGCGAATAACGTAATCAAGTTCAATGAAATATCAAAGAATGTCATGAACACAAAAGTTCCAACCAACGATACTGGTACCGCAATTGCAGGAATAACCGTAGAGCGCCAATCTCCTAAGAAAAGGAAAACTACCAAACCTACCAGAATAAATGCTTCAACCAGAGTATGAATTACTTTCTCGATAGAAGCATCAAGGAATTTAGAAACGTCATACGAAATTTCATAATCCATTCCTTTAGGGAATCTCTGTTTGATTTTTTCTAGTTTTGCTTTTACTTCTTCAATAACCTGATTCGCGTTACTTCCAAAAGACTGTTTTAATACAATCGCTGCAGATGGTCTTCCATTCAAATTAGAGTAGATATCATACATCGAGCTACCAAATTCAACTTTAGCAACATCTTTTAATCTTAAAAGCTCTCCATTTGGGTTTGCTTTTACTACAATGTTCTCGTATTGTTCTTTTGTTGTAAAACGTCCAGAATATTTCAATACATACTCAAATGCTTGAGAACGTTTACCAGAACTTTCTCCCGTTTTACCAGGAGAAGCCTCCAAACTCTGACTTGATAATGCTTCCATCACCTCATCAGCAGAAATTTTATAAGCTAACATACGATCTGGTTTTAACCAAATACGCATTGCATATTCACGTGTTCCTAAGATATCTCCAGAACCAATACCGTTTACCCTTTTCAATTCAGAAAGAACATTGATATCGGCATAGTTGTACAAGAACTTCATGTCAGTATTTTTATCTGTACTATACAAGTTCACGTACATCAACATACTAGGCACTTCTCGAGTAATTTTGATACCTTCTCTAATTACTAACGGAGGAAGTTTATTAGTAACCGAAGCCACACGGTTTTGAACATTAATCGCCGCTTGATTTGGATCTGTTCCTAAATTAAAAACCACTTTTATCGTAGCTTCACCATCATTACCAGCGTCAGAAGCCATATATTTCATTCCTGGAACTCCGTTTAAGGCTCTTTCCAAAGGAATAACAACAGCCTTAACCATCAATTCACCGTTAGATCCAGGATAATCTGCGGTAACGTTCACCATTGGAGGTGAAATTGTAGGGAATTGTGTAATAGGTAAATTTAAAACCGACAACACCCCTAAAAAGACAATAATCAACGATATTACTATCGACAGAACAGGTCTTTGAATAAATTTATTAAACATTTTAATATTTTTTAAATGATTAAATTAAATGGAAATCAATACGCCATCAGTAAAATTTTAAGTACAGTATTTTACTGAATACTTCATTTATTCTGCTTTTAAGCGTAAATGATTGATTACTTCTTTAGGAGATTCGTAATCGAATTTAATTTTGTCGTTTTCTTTTACTTTCTGAACACCTTCAAGCAAGATCTTATCATTTTCTGTAAGACCGCTTTTGATTACATATAAATCAGGGATTTCGCCAGTAATAGTGATTTCTCTAGAACTTACTTTGTTGTCTTTTCCAACTACAAAAACATATTTTTTATCTTGAATTTCGTAAGTCGCTTTTTGCGGAATCACAATAGCATTTTTAAGAGGAACATTCATTTGAACTTGTCCTGTTTCGCCATTTCTAAGTAATTTTCCAGAATTAGGGAATCTTGCTCTAAAAGCAATGTTTCCGGTTTCGTTGTTGAATTCACTTTCGATTACCTCAACATTTCCTTTATCCTTAAAAATATCACCGTTAGCCAAAACTAAATTCACTTTGTTATCTGCACGATCTTTAATATTTGTTTCATAACTAATGTATTCTGGCTCAGAAACATTGAAATAAGCAAACATTTGACTGTTGTCTGAAAGACTTGTCAGCAATTCTCCCTCGTCAATTAAACTTCCAAGTTTTAAAGGAATACGGTCGATTGTTCCGTCAAACGGAGCTCTAATTTCTGTGAATGATAAATGAAGTTTTGCTAGCGCAACCTCAGCTTTTGCAGATTGCAATTTAGCCTGAGCCACACTTAATTCGTTTTTAGAAACGATATTTTTATCAGCCAGCAATTTTGAATTTTGCAATTCAATTTCTACTGATTTTTGTTCTGACTGCGCTTTTAATAATTCTGCCTGATACATGTTAGGCATAATTTTAAACAACAGCTGTCCTTTTTTTACAAACTGTCCTTCGTCAACATATATATTTTGTAAAAACCCTTTTTCTTGGGCGCGAAGTTCGATATTACGAACCGATTTTATTTGTGAAACGTATTCTTTTGTAAATGAAGTATCAATTCTTACCGGATTAGTAACGGTGAATTTTTCTACTTCTTCTTTTTCTTCTTTTTTAGATGTACAGCTCGTTAAGCACACCAAGGCCATTAAGCCTGTGAACACAATGATTTTTTTCATGATTTAGTTTGGAAATTAAGCGATTGAATGCTTTGGAATGAAAATTCCTTTTGGATGTTAAATGCATCAGTCAGCCTTAGCCCAGACCTTAACTTTATATAAGCAGAAGTAGAAAAAATATACAACAGCAAGATACGCAGAGATCAAAACTCAGGTAACCGATGTATACTTTAAAATCAAATTCTTAATACTCGTTGAGTAATATAGATAGGATTTGAATGCCCGAAAACAGGCGTAGAAATTTTTAAACGATTGGAATCATTCGCTGCAGACTGATCTGAAAGTGCCCGATACAAAGTGTCTACCAAACTATACGTAGCAGTAAAATACTTGCACGTAAGTAAATCAACATCATCACCTCCTACTAGATCTTCTTCTAGATCAACATCTACAGCATCTTCAATTATTGAAGTTCCACGATCTTGATTAGTAAACTTAACTCTATGTTTTTGCAGGTGATGGTGAGTATGAGCACCAAAAGTATTTGCATTCAAATATTGGCCTCCGCCAAACAGAAGCATATTCATGAATACTAAAAATACTATTAACTTTCTCATTTCGGTGCGAAAGTAGTAAAAGAATTAAAACAAAAAAAGAATTTTTAACAAGGTTTAACAGTTCCATAAAACGAAAACGTTTTCATTCTCTGAATATTTATTAATCACTTTACTTCAAAATTAAACCCTTTATTTACATCGCTAAAAATCAATAACTTAAACATTACAATTAAGTAATCAAAATTTCCATAATCGTAAATTCTTGTCCTGATTTTACAAAAGATTTAAAAGTATCTATCATTCCGAACTTCTCATAAAATGATTTTTTATTGGTTCTGGCATTGCACCATACTTTTTCTACACCTTTTTCTTTGGCAAATTCTAGAATATATTTTAAAAGATGAGATGCAATTCCTTTACCTTGATAATCTTCTAAAGTCGCTAATTTTCTAAACTGCATTTCTTTCTCTTCCATAAAACAAGAGACTATAGAAACCAATTTATCTTCTTCAAAAACTCCAAAATGAATTCCTAAATTATCTTCTTCAAGCTTTACAAACTCAAAAGGCTGGTCTGGCCACATTACTTCGTGTCGTATTTGCCAAGTATCGCTCGCGCTTATTGTTTTAACTTCCATTTTAAATATTAAATCTTCTCAAAATTAATTCATTTTGATTAATTGAAAAAAGCAAACGAGGAATCTTGATATAATTAATTATCAAAACTTTACAGAAAAATAAATCAGACAAATCATTCAATTATAATCTATTATGGTTATTTTTATAGTACCAAAATCAAATAAATTCCGTTATGAGAAAATTCCTTTTAGCAGCATTTTTATGTATTTGTGCCAATGGATTTGCACAATTAATACAAATCGGACCACAGTTTTCTACTAATATTACTTCTGTCAATGCCAAAAACTTCAGTTCCGATCATACGAATACAGGAATCGGATTTGCCGCATTTGGCCGAGTAAACCTTGCACTTTTTTATGCTCAAGGCGAATTCGGATATGGCCAAACTAATTTTAGCGTATACCAAAACGGCGTTGGAGAAACAGAATTTAAACTAGCAGGAACAGATGCTTCATTAATTGCAGGATTTAAAATTATTCCGCTTGGAAAACTTGGAAATGTGAGACTTTTTGTGGGATACAACTGGAAAAATTATTCAGACATAAGTACCAGCAATAATCTTAATTCTATTGCTATAGAAAAAAACAATCATAGCATTCTTGGAGGTGTCGGAGTTGATGTCTGGAGACTGACTTTTGATGTTAGATATCTTGCAGGACTTAGTGATATAGATGCGTCTAGCAGCGAAATTAAAACTGGAGTTACTAATCTCTCCATTGGATTTAAATTTCTATAAAACTCCTAATAAAAAAGGGAATCGATCGATTCCCTTTTCTATAATTCACTTACATTTTAACGTAATAATTTTCCTCATTATCCCTTTCTATCTTTTTTATTCCCTCTTCTGTTTTAACAGCTACATTAACAACATGCAATACGTCTGACTTTTCATTAAGACTACAGTTCCAAACTGTTCCATCAGAAAGAATAATTTCTGAAAATAATGAGACCATGCTTTTTGCATCATTATAAACTAAATTTTCAGTTCTTACAAGTTTCTTTACTTTTGTTTTTTTGTCAACCTCATAAAATAAGATCTCATTTTCTTTAATTTCGACCAATTCGTCAAAAGTAGATTGATTGGCTGTAACTGCTGTTGTCGAGGACCAAATTGGCTGATTTCCTGTTTTTTTCCAAGTTCCAATTGCTTGATTTAAAATTTCTTTTCTTAAAAGTTCACGTAAGGTGTCTACCTTTTTAGTAGCTTCTTTTCCGATTTCATTTTCAGGTTTAATCTTTGCTGCTAAAGAAAATAAATCAATAGCTTTTACAAAATCGGCTTTTTTGTAGTAAGAATTAGCCAATTCATATTTGTTTTTTTGAAATGCAGTCTTTTGATCGTTCTGCGCAAAAAACTGAAGGCTGCTTAGCAAAACAACCAGAACAAAAGTATTCTTCATTAGATTTGGTGGTATTTTTAGTATTGGGCAAACGTAATATTTTTCGGAGAAATATTTAAACTATTTTCTATAATTTGAATATTTTTAATTATTTTAAACAAAAAACATCACTTTGCCAAAACAAAGTGATGTTTTAATTTATTTACTTAAATTTAATTCAATTATTTAACACTTAAGACATTATTCTCTGGTGTTGCATCCATAAAAATCCCACCATCTAGCTCAATTTTTTCGATTTTTTTTGCACTTTTCAAAATTATTCTAGCTGTTTTTTGATTTTTCTCCCAAATCGCTGGCGTTTGATGCAAAGTTGTTTTTGACTTGTCAGCGTAAGTAATTACAACATCAAAAGGAATTGCAAAACCTCCAATGTTTTCTATTGTTATGGTTTTCTTATCGGCAGAAAGACCCTTTACGGCAATATCGATAAAATTGTTAGTAAAGAACCAATTGTTAAAAAACCAATTTAAATTCTTTCCCGTTGCTGTATTAAATGAATTAAAATAATCCCACGGAATAGGATGTTTTCCGTTCCAAGTATCCATATAAAAATGAAGCGCTTTTTTGAACAATTCATCTCCTAACATATCTTTTAAAGCCAAATAAGAAAGAGAAGCTTTACCATAAGAATTGTTTCCATACCCTGCACCAGAAACTTGTGTAGACATTGTTATAATTGGCTGATCTTGTTCTGAAGATCGATCGCTTATATAATGTTTTACTCTAAATTCTTTATAAAACTTATCTGCAGCCTCTTTACCATGTTCAGCAGTTCCAATTAAATATTCAAAAGTTGTTGCCCAACCTTCGTCCATAAAGGCATAACGCGTTTCATTGATTCCCATATAAAAAGGAAAATAAGTATGCGCTACTTCGTGATCTTGTACCAACTGTGCAAAAATAGGATCTCCCATTTCTGAATCGTTACACATCATTGGATATTCCATATCGGCAAAACCTTGGAAAGCCGTCATTTTAGAAAATGGATACGGAACTCCTGGCCAATTGTTAGAAAACCAATCTAAAGCATATTGATTGTTTTTTACCGAATTCACAAAATCGGTTCCTTTAACATTATAAGCCGCCTGAACGCTCGCACGACGATTTGTTTTCTTATCTACTACAACACTACTAGCGTCCCATAAATAATGGTCACTTAAACCAAAGCAAACATCAGTTATGTTTTTAGCTTCAAATTTCCAGACATTCCAATCGTATTGTTTCGTTACGATTCCGCTTTTCATTTCCTGCTCGTTTGCAATATGCAGAATTTCATCTGTTGTGTATGATTTTTTTAAGCGTGAAGCAAATTCAGGCTGCAAAACCTCATCTGGATTTAATAAATCTCCAGTTGCATACACCACGTAGTTTTTTGGTGCTTTTACAGAAAAAACATAATCGTTGAAGTCATTGTAAAATTCTTGACGATCTGTATGCGGTAATCTATCCCACCCATTATAATCGTCAAAAACTGAAACACGAGGATAACTATACGCTACAAAAAATGTCGTTTCGTCAATCTGGCCTTCTCTGCCGCTTTCTTTAGACAAAGGATAATTCCATTGAATATTTATAGTGGTCTTTGAATTTGGTAAAATTGGTTTTTGCAATTTTACAGTTCCAACAGTTCCCCAGTTTTTAGCGTCTTCTTTATACACTTCATTTTCTACTTTCAATGAAGCAATCGTTAATCCATCGCTTAAAAAATCGTTACTTACTTCACCTCCTCTTGGAGAAGAAGGCTTATGAAGGTTGTTTACAAAACGAATAACTAAGTTTCTTAAAGTATCCTTGCTATTGTTTTCGTAAATAATGGTTTCAGTTCCGCTAACCAATCTTGTTTTCGGATCAACTGAAATTTCCATATTATATTTTCCACGGTTCTGCCAATAGTTAACGCCTGGTTTTCCGTCTTTAGAACGTGTTCCGTTTTCATAGGCTTTTTTTATATTTCGTGGCATGTAAAGCTCTTGAGCAATAGTATCTTGGGCAAAAAGAACGAATGCTATTAATGCAAATTGCAAAAATCTCTTTTTCATAAATAATTCTTAGGTCTTTAAATTGTTTGATATATAAGACTGCTGTTTTAAAACAATGTTACAAATTTAATTATTAATTGTTAATGGTGAGATGTGAAATGCTAGATGTTAGATGTAAAAAAACTGCTCTAACATTTTACATTTTACAAAAAAAAGAAAAACCGTCTATCCCTAAAAGGAATAGACGGCATCTACAATTAATATATAACCTTGATGACTACAAAATATAATCCGTATTAATAAAATTCGATTCTTTGCTGTTAAGCAATTCCTGCAGAATCTCATTATTATAATCGATATCTTTTGAAGCTACAAACGTACGAATTGAGAAAGAACGCAAAGCATCTGGAATACTCAAAGTTCCTACAGCAGAATCTTTTCTTCCTGTGAAAGGAAAAGCATCTGGCCCTCTTTGGCAAGAACTGTTGAGGTTTACTCTACAAACTAAGTTGACTAAAGCATCAATTAGCGGTGCAAGAGTTTTTATATCTTTACCAAACAAACTTACTTGCTGTCCGTAATTTGATTCTGCCATATCATTTAAAGGTTCTTTAATGTCTTTAAACGAAAGCACAGGAACAACTGGTCCGAACTGTTCTTCGTGATAAACACGCATTTCTTTATTTACTGGATATAGAACCGCAGGAAAAATATAATTATCTGTATGTTTTCCTCCTTTTTCATTTAAAACTTTAGCTCCTTTATGAAGAGCGTCATCAATTAAACCTTGGATATATTTTGGTTTGTCAGTTTCTGGAAGCGGCGTTAGAGCAACTCCCTTTTCCCACGGATTTCCAAAAAGTAAACTGTCTACTTTTTCAGAAAAACGTTTATTGAATTCTTCAGCAATTGATTCGTGAACATATAACACTTTCAAAGCAGTACAACGTTGTCCGTTAAAAGACAAACTTCCTGTAATACATTCTTGAATAGCCAAATCTAAATCGGCATCTGGAAGAATGATTGCTGGATTTTTGGCTTCTAAGCCTAAAATTAAACGCAATCTGTTTTTGTTCGGATGCTGATCTTGCAGAGCAATTGCCGATTTACTGTTTCCTATTAAGGCTAAAACGTCGATTTTTCCAGATTTCATAATTGGAGAAGCCACTTCGCGTCCTCTTCCGTAAACGATATTGATAACACCTTTTGGAAAACTGCTTCTAAATGCTTCCAATAATGGCGAAATACACAAAACACCGTGTTTAGCCGGTTTGAAGATTACAGTGTTACCCATAATCAAGGCAGGAATCAACAATGAGAAAGTTTCATTCAACGGATAATTGTAGGGTCCAAGACATAAAACTACTCCAAGAGGCCCACGTCGAATCATAGCGTTTACACCTTGCACTTTTTCAAAGTGCGAACTGCGTCCGTTTAATTCTTTGTAGCTGGCAATAGTATCGTAAATATATTCTACTGTTCTATCAAATTCTTTTTGTGAATCTCCTAATGATTTTCCAATTTCCCACATTAAGTATTTCACTACTTCTTCGCGGGTTTCTTTCATTTGTTTCACAAATTTTTCCATGCATTTAATACGATCTACTACTTTCATAGTTGGCCATAAACCTTGTCCCATATCGTATGCATTGGTAGCAGCTTCGACAACTTCTGCTGCTTCTTTTTCTCCCATAAAAGGAATAGATCCTAATAAAGTCGGCGAATATTTTTCAGTTGAAGAAATAGTAGAAAACACAGGTGTGGTTTGCCCTGTCCATTGTTTCAATTCTCCATTTACAAGATAGGTATCTTGATTTATCAGACTATTAATCTGATATTCTTCTGGTATAAAACTCATAATTTGGTTTGTTTAATGGTCTGGTAATTCTATTTTCAAAAGAAAAAAGAGGCTTTTTAATTGCCTCTTCTTCTTTTATGGTTGTACTGTTTCGCCTTCCCAATCTAGGATTCCTCCAAGTAGATTGTAGGCGTTTTCGATACCCAACTCGTTCATAATCTGGCATGCTTTTGCGCTTCTAGCCCCAGAACGACAGTATACGTAATAGTTTTTATTTTTGTCTAATTCTTCAATCTCATAAATAAAAGCCTGCCCTTTATTGATATCAATATTTAGAGCATTCTCAATATAGCCATCATTAAATTCGTCCTCAGTTCTTACGTCAAGTATAACTGCATTTTCGTCAGCTTCTAACTGAGCAACCCAATCTTCTTGTGATAAATTCATAATAAAATGTGTTTTTGTAAAATTACGACGTTTCTCTATATAAAAAACGTACCAAATGCGATTTCGATTATTATTCTCAGAAAACGTTTTAGAGAAAGTATTATAATCAGTGAATTACAAATTTAGTTACTATTTTTAAAAATTCAGCCTACAAAATCGATAGAAAATAGGATTTTTTCATTTACATAAAATTAATCTTAAATCTAGTTTTATGATAATTATTCCCATTCCAAACCCTTATCTTTGCAAACAATCACGTATTTTAATTCGATTTTAACAAAAACTAATTCAAGTTAATCAACATCTTTTGGTTTGAGTTAATTCGAAAAAATGAGCATCTCGATTACGCTCGATGTGACAAAAATCATTAAAACAATGCAACATTCATTAAAAACCATTTTTCCTAATTTCTCCAACGAGCTTATCGCTACAATAGAAGAAAATGGAAGTCTTCAAGATTTTAAATCCGGAACCATTTTAATGCGTACTGGGCAATACATCAAGAATACTGTTTTGATCATTAAAGGAAAAATCAAAATTTATCGCGAAGGCGAAGACGGTGGAGAGTTTTTAATGTACTACCTGCAGCCCGGACAAGCTTGTGCGATATCAATGATTTGTACAGCAAAAAGCGAAAAAAGTCAGATTATGGCAAAAGTAGTCGAAGATGTAACCGTGATGATGATTCCGTTGCAATTAATGGACAAATGGATGATGGAACATAGAAGCTGGTACGAATTTGTAATTGAAACCTACCGAAGCCGTTTTGAAGAAGTTCTCGAAGTGGTTGACAATATTGCTTTCCGTTCTATGGATGAAAGATTAGAATTCTACTTAAAAAGACATTCTGATGCCTGCGGATGTTCTGAAGTAAATTTATCGCATCAGGAAATCGCAACCGAATTAAATACGTCGCGCGAAGTCGTTTCGAGATTACTCAAAAAAATGGAACAGCGTGGTCTGGTCAAACTCAACCGAAACCAGATTGAGTTATTGAAATAATTTTTTTCTGCCACAAATTTCACCTTCTGTGATAAATGTTACTGTAAGATTCTAATTTCCGAGGCAACTTTGCATTAAAACAAATGCAATGGAATATTTAGGATTTTTTGCCTCAATCATAATCGGAATTTCGCTTGGCCTAATTGGCGGCGGAGGCTCTATTCTCACTATTCCTATTCTAGTTTATTTATTTAAAGTAAATCCAGATCAAGCCACTTCTTATTCTTTATTTATTGTCGGATTAACCGCTTTATTTGGAAGTTACAGCCATTATAAAATGGGAAATCTAAAACTGAAATCGGCTTTGTACTTTGCTGTTCCTTCAGTTATTTCGATTCTAATAATCCGTGAAGTGATATTTCCGCAAATTGCATCGACTTTGTTTTCTGTTGCTTCCTATACTGTTTCAAAAGATTTTCTCATTATGATCATCTTTTCCATACTAATGATAACGGCTGCAATTTCGATGATTAAAAAAAATCAGCCCGAAATAAAATCAGCAGATACTAATTATTCGCAATTGAGTTTTATAGGCTTTTTGGTCGGAATCGTAACGGGATTTCTAGGCGCTGGCGGCGGATTCTTAATTATTCCTGCCCTGCTTTTTTTCGCCAATCTTCCCATGAAACAAGCCGTTGGAACTTCATTATTAATCATCACTATTAATTCATCAATAGGTTTTGCTGGCGATCTATACATTGGTACACCAATAAATTACACGTTTTTATTAAGCGTTTCTGCAATGGCCTTAATCGGAATGTTTATTGGAAGCCAGCTTTCTAAAAAAATAGATGGCACAAAATTAAAACCTCTTTTTGGGTGGTTTGTGCTCGTAATGGGATTTTATATCATTGCCAAGGAAGTTTTATTCTAAAAGCAATTTCAACACTTTATTTAGTTTCACTTGTAGAGTAATCTTTGTCAAAGTTTAAAACTTTGACAAAGATGAAACTAAAACCTTCAAATTTCTCCAAATTTATCTTTATATCTCTCAAGCTCGATTTCAGTTCGATTAAGCAGTTTTTCAAGCAATTGAATTTTATCTTCATAAAGCTCCTTTAAAACTGAAGTATTATCGGCATTTATTAAAATACTTCCGTTATTATTTCCTGTTATTTTATTGAAACTGTTGAAATATTTATCGTAATCAAAACTAATTATATCCTCTACGCTGACATCCAAAATTTTTCCTATTTCAACTAGTTTTTCGTAACTTAGAGAAGTCTTTCCTTTTTCAATTTTACTATAACCAGCTTGGGTTACACCTAATCTTTCTGCCATGTATTCCTGAGTATAATTTTTTAACTCTCTAATATTTTTAATTTTACTTTTAATTGTTGTGGCCATGTTATTTCTGATTTGTGGTCATGTATAGTCAAAACAGCCAGCCGTTAGGATGTAACGGCACGACTATACTATTATTTTTATTGGAAAACCTTAAAACTACTTCATAATTAAAGACTTATGTCGCAGCGTTTTGTTAATTTTTTCTTTGTGTAATGATAAAATAACCATACATCAAAGCTGCCATTATGAAAATGCAATCATAATGGGAAATGTTGAATACAAACATCTCTGATTTTTTAAGCAGTTCTTTTTACACTTCTTTCAAACTGAAGATCTAAGTAAGAATCTATCTGCTTGCCCACCAATATGCGATCTTTGGTGGCAATTTTAGTCCTTATTTCGTTCTGATAAATATCTTTTACAAAAACAAAATAAACAAATTCGGCCTTGCTTCCGAATCTAATAGCTATAATAAACGAATAGCACAAAATTGCAGGAATAATGTAATACAAGTCCATTAAGTTGGAAAATAGCATGCAATAATATGTTGCAGCAGTTACGGCTAAAAAAGCACCGTTTTCAAGAAAATATTTTTTCTTTTTTTTAAGCAGTCCAATTTCTTTAATTTCATCAAACTGATACTGCCAATTCTTAGATTTGTAACGAAATCTAACCTTGTCGGAAAAAATTGTTAAAGGCATAATAATTTAGTAGGTAAAAATAGATTTAAGCTTCTAGTGAAAAATCAATTTCTAAAAATCCTTAGGGGGAAAAAATTCTTAGATACGCAATATTAAGCATTAACACTTTTTTTTTCTTACAATTAACATTATAGAATATAACTATCGGTTGTAATTAAATCTTTCGTAAAAGTTATCTTATGTTTTATTTCAAAAAAAATATCAAAGCAAGAAGATTCTTTTGGGCGTTGCCTCCGGCCGGGCTATCCGCTTGTATCTTTTCCTTGTTAAAGAAACAAGAAAAAGGATACCGCTCCTATCCCTAACGCACACTCGGGTAAAATGACATTTTCAGTTTTAAATTTCAATGAATTATCTCCAGTTTTAACTGGAGGTAAACAAATGTAGACAAAAAAGGCTTTAGCCAAACTTTACTTGTTTGGCTAAAGCCCAATTCATATTAAAACAAAAAATCTCCAGTTAAAACTGGAGGCAATTTATTCTATATTGAAATCAAAATTCGTGTAATTAAACAGTTGTAAAATTCAGAATTCATCTATATCAAAATGAAAATTCGTGAATTCGTGGCAAAAAACTCAATGCTCTCCATACCCTATATCATCCATTTTCCCACTAAAAACACGATACTGAATAATAAAGTAAATAATCACGAGAAACAAAGCGACAAAAAACCAACTCAATCCAGCATTCAATCCGTATTCGTGAGCGGCCGTATTGTAAATTGTCAATGACGGATTTACTTTATTTGTTGAAGGCAAAACATTCGGAAAAATTGAAACGGCTGTAGAAGCAAATCCGCCTAATAAAAATAAGGTTGAAAAAACAAATCCTTGACCGTCTTTTTTGAAAGAACGAACTTTGAATAATCCGGCAATTCCAACAAAAGTCATTACAGGAAAAAACCAAAGAATCGGATTTTCAACGAAATTATGAAATGGTTTTGGTTCGATAAAATGCCAAATTCCTAAAGAAATAAAGACCAAAATCAGTAAAACAAAATTCAGTTTAAAAACTACATTTTTCAATTTCGGATTCAAAGCTGAATTTGTTTTATAAATAATCCAGTTTGCACCATGAATAGTCAAAGCAACAACGCTCACAACTCCTAAAAAAAGTGTAAACCAGTCGATAATTCCCAATTCATTTGCTTGCGGACTAAAAGTCGGATTCCATAAAGGCAAAAAGAAAAAATGCGCTTCTTGCGTAGAAACTCCATTTTGCACCATTCCGAGATTCACTCCTCGAACAATATTTCCTAAAGCAATTCCGAAGAAAAGAGCCAAAAGCAGACTCGCAATTCCAAAAGCTTTATCCCAAATTGCTTCCCACATATGGTTATGAATTTGTCCGCGCATTTCTAATCCGATTGCACGAAAAATCAAGAGCCATAAAATCATAATCAGAGGCAGATAAAATCCGCTAAAAGAAGATGCATATAGAGTTGGAAAAGCAAAAAACAAAACGCCTCCTGCTGCAATCAGCCAAACTTCATTGGCATCCCAAAACGGACCAATGGCGCTGGTTATCGCCTTTTTATCTTTCTCTGTATCAGCAAAAAATAAATGAATAATTCCTGCTCCAAAATCGTAACCGTCCAAAACCAGATAAACGGCCAGGATTCCCATTAAAACTACGTACCAAAAAAATTCCATACTTATATTTTTTCTGTTGAAAGTTCCACGTTATGTGGTCCTTTATTGATAATTTTTCCAATTAAAAGCAAAAACAGCATTCCCAGCAAAAGGTATAAACCTATAAAACCTAATAAAGTAAATAAGGTATTTCCAGAAGAAACTGTTGGTGAAGCTCCTGCTGCTGTACGCAATAAATTATAAACTAGCCAAGGCTGTCTTCCTAATTCTGCCGTGTACCATCCTGTTGTATTGGCTATGTACGGAAACGGCATCATGAACATTAAAGACCATAAAATCCATTTGGTTTCAAACAATTTCCCTCTTATTAACTGAAAAAGCGAAATCACCATTAGACCAATAAATACAGTGCCAAGTCCCACCATAATATGATACGCATAATACAATCCAGAAATATTGGTCGGATGCAGATCTTCTTCAAACTGATCTAAACCTTTTATTTCCTGATCCCAGTTTCCATAAGTCAAGAAACTCAAAATATTAGGAACGGCAATTTTGTTGTCCAATTTTTTGTCTTTTACGTCAGGCTGACCAATTAAAACAATTTCTGAACCTTTTTTCTCAGTATGAAAAATTCCTTCCATAGCAGCAAAAGTTACAGGCTGATATTTCACAACATTTTTAGCCAATAAATCTCCTGTAGGAACAGCCACTATAACACTAGAAATTAATCCGAAGATTACGCCTGTTTTTAAAAACAATTTCCCAAAAGAAACATTCTTTTTACTTAAAATATAGAAAGCTCCAATTCCTGCAACCACAAATGAACTGGTTACCAACGAAGCTGCCTGATTGTGCAGATAAGAAGGCCAAAGCCACGGATTTAAAAATAAAGCTTTGAAATTGGTTAGTACAAATTTTCCGTTTTCCAGAATTTCATAACCAACAGGATTCTGCATCCAAGAATGTGTGGCGATAATAAGATAACCACTTGCCCAAGAACCAATCATGATTAATAATCCGGTTACAAAATGCCATTTATGTCCAAGGAGTTTTTCTCCAAATAAAAATATTCCAAGAAAAGAAGATTCGAGAAAGAAAGAAAACATTCCTTCCATGGCAAGCGTCTGTCCAATAATTCCGCCTGTTAGCTCAGAGAACTTGGCCCAGTTGGTTCCAAACTGAAATTCCATCGGAATTCCCGTTACAACACCCATTGCAAAATTGAGGGCGAAGATTTTCATCCAGAAATGGGTGGCGTGATTGTATTGTTCGTCTTTAGTTTTGAGATATTTCCACTTGAAATAAACAATGATCAGAGAAAGACCCATTGTAAGTTGTGGAAAAAGATAATGAAAAGTAATGGTGAAGGCAAATTGCATTCGATCATAAAAGAGCATTTCTTCCATAATGGTAATTTGTTTATGAAGTTCCACAAATTTAACCATTCAAACCCGAATTAACGTCCTTTAAAAAAAGTTTATGACCTGATATTTGTTAAACTTTTCAACAATTTAAAGGGTAGAAATGACACTTGTTCTTTTTTACAAGTACGTACAGTTTGTCATTTCGACGAAAAGAAATGACAAGATTATGTATAGATTTACGTGATCAAACATAGCCCGCGTTTTCAACCGTGGGAAACGTATCGTGATTCTGCATGAGTTCCTGCGGTTAAAACCGCAGCTATGTTTAATTTTGATTGCGTGATTATTATGGGTTATTTTTCTAAAATACCTTTTTCTACACTTTCGTTAATCAAACCCTCGGCGTAATTCCATAATGATTCTGAACCATTTTTAATGACGCTTTTCTTTTCGTAAACTTTATCATATTTCACTCCAAACTCTTTCCAAGTTCCGCCATCGTTAGATGTATTCTGCAATAAAGGCTCCAATCTGTCCATAGATCTTGCAAATTTGGCTTCGTTGGTTTCTCCTGCTTCAAATTCTTCCCAAATGGTAATTAATTCTTCGGCTTGTTTTTCAGGCAGTAAACCAAATATTCTATTTGCCGCCAATCGTTCTTCATCTGTATTATCATGATTTTTTACAGTATCATACATAAAAACATCACCAGCATCAATTTCGACAATATCATGAATCAAAACCATTTTTACGACTTTCAAAACATCTATCTGTTCATTGGAATGTTCTGCCAAAACAATTGCCATTAAAGCCAAATGCCAACTGTGTTCTGCATCATTTTCGCATCTGTCGCTGTTAAACAATTTTGTCTTGCGCTGAATGTATTTTACTTTATCAATTTCTTTTATAAAAGCAATTTGATCCAATAAGTGTTGTGTATTCATTTTATTTTTTGTTTTGAAATGACATTCGTCATATGCAAAATTAAAGCTTAAAGCGTAATTGCTCAACTTTAAATTTAGTTTATCTCAACCGAATATGACAAACGCCACTTTTTTTTACACAAAAACCTAATTTCTGTAACATTAGTCACCTATTTTTTTAAAAAACAAAGTTACCTTTGTATCCCATCATTTTACAATACCTATCATGAAAATAGAACAAATTTACACCGGATGCCTCGCTCAAGGTGCATATTATATCACTTCAAATGGCGAAGCGGCCATTATTGATCCGCTTAGAGAAATTCAGCCTTATCTGGATCGTTTAGAGCGTGATGGCGTTAAACTGAAATATATTTTTGAAACGCATTTTCACGCCGATTTCGTTTCTGGTCACGTTGATTTAAGCAAAGAAACCGGAGCGCCAATCGTTTACGGTCCAAATGCTGCTTGCGAATTTGATTGCATTTCTGCAAAAGACGGTCAGGAATTCAAAATCGGAAAAATAACAATTAAGGCACTGCATACTCCAGGTCATACCATGGAAAGCACTACTTTTTTACTGATTGATGAAAACGGAAAAGATCATGCTATTTTTTCTGGTGATACTTTATTTATCGGAGATGTTGGCCGCCCTGATTTGGCTCAAAAAGCAGCTGGAATGACACAAGATCAATTGGCTGGAATTTTATTTCATTCGCTAAGAGATAAAATCATGACTTTGGCTGATGACGTAATTGTATATCCTGCGCATGGTGCGGGAAGCGCTTGCGGAAAAAACATGAGCAAAGAAACCGTTTCAACAATCGGAAATCAAAAAGCAACAAATTATGCTTTGCGTGCTAATATGACCGAAGAAGAATTCATCAAAGAAGTAACAGATGGATTATTGCCTCCTCCAGCCTATTTTAGCATGAACGTTGCCATGAATAAACAAGGTTATGAAAGCTTTGAAACAGTTTTACACAACGGAATGAAAGCTATAAATGTAAAAGAATTTGAAGCAGTTGCTGAAGAAACTGGCGCTCTAATTCTAGACACAAGAAGCGCAGCAGATTTCAGCAAAGGGTTTATTCCGCAATCTATCAATATCGGAATCAATGGTGATTTTGCGCCGTGGGTTGGAACTTTAATTGCCGATGTAAAACAGCCTATTATTTTGGTTACTGCGACTGGCATGGAAGAAGAAACTGTAACGCGTTTAAGCCGTGTGGGGTTTGATACAATTATCGGACATTTAGAAGGCGGTTTTGAAGCTTGGCAAAATGCTGGTTTCGAAATTGACACCGTTAACAGAATCACGGCAGAACAATTTTCAAATGAGTTTAAATTTGGCGAAGACAAAGTAATTGATATCCGTAAAGAAACAGAATACGAAGCAGAACATATTGATGACGCTTACAGCAAACCTTTGGCTTATATAAATGATTGGGTAAAAGATATTAATCCAAATGAGCATTTTTATTTGCATTGTGCTGGCGGTTACAGAAGTATGATTGCTGCCTCTATCCTTCAAGCAAGAGGTTTCAGAAACTTTTCTGAAGTAGAAGGCGGTTTCGGAGCGATTTCTAAAACCAATGTCCCAAAATCAGATTTTGTTTGTCAAAGTAAAGTATTAAAATAATTTTTTAAGGTACAGAGAGACAAAGGTTCAAAGCTGCAAAGTTTTTCCCTTTGAGCCTCTGTTCCTTTGAACCTTTGAACCTAAAAAAATATGCTAGAAATCATTAAAGAACCATGGCCTTGGTATGTTGCAGGTCCGTTGATTGGATTAACAGTTCCAATTTTATTAATTATTGGGAATAAATCTTTCGGGATTAGTTCTTCATTGCGTCATATTTGCGCAGCTTGTATTCCTGCAAATATTTCGTTTTTTAAATACGACTGGAAAAAAGAAAGCTGGAATTTATTCTTCGTCTTAGGAATATTTTTCGGTGGTTTTATCGCAGCTCACTTTTTATCGAATCCAAATCCTGTGGAAATTGCTTCTGAATTATCAGAGAAATTAGCGACTTACGGAATTACAGATCACAGTGGTTTAGTTCCGTCGCAATTATTTTCTTGGGAAAGTTTATTAACACTTCGCGGATTTATCATGATTGTGGTTGGCGGATTTTTAGTAGGTTTTGGAACGCGTTACGCCGGCGGCTGTACAAGCGGACACGCGATTATGGGATTATCAAACTTACAATGGCCTTCACTGGTTGCTACAATCTGTTTTATGATTGGCGGTTTTGTAATGGCGCTTCTGATTTTACCTTATATTCTTTCACTTTAAAATTTCAAAAATGAGTTTAGAAAATAAAAATATAGACGGCGAAGGAATCAACGCAAGCCAGAGAAAAGAAAATACATTCGCAAACCTAAAATATTTAATCGTTGGAATCTTTTTCGGAATTGTATTCGTAAAAGCAGAAATCATTAGTTGGTTTCGTATTCAGGAAATGTTCAATCTTGAATCGTTTCATATGTATGGTGTAATTGGATGCGCTGTTGCTGTTGGATTAATTTCAGTACAATTGATTAAAAAATTCAATATCAAAACTCTTGATGGCGAAAAAATCGAAATTCAGCCAAAGACTTTCAACAAAGGACAAATCTACGGCGGATTATTATTCGGTTTCGGATGGGCTATTACTGGTGCTTGCCCTGGTCCGCTTTTCGCTCAAATTGGAACTGGCGCTACTGTAATCGTGGTTACTTTGGTAAGTGCAATTGCCGGAACTTGGGTTTATGGTTTGATTAAAGATAAACTGCCTCACTAGGATTTTGTTTTTCTTGTTTCATGTTTTAAGTTTCAAGTTAACATAACGTAAACCCGACAAGTTTAAAAAACCTGTCGGGTTTATTCTTTTAAAAAAAGATTCATTTCGTAGGAATGTCTCGGCGGTAGAAAATTAGATGTGATTGCGATTATACGTTCCTTAGGAACGTTTGAGATACATTGCGGCAAATACGTTATTTTCATAAAATCACGCGTCCCTACAGGACACAATACAAAACAATATAATCATTTTTCTACCGACGAAATATTATTACAGAATATAAAAAACATTCCTTTCTCCATAAAACTTCCAATTTCAATATAGATTTCGAATATCCACTTGAAACCTGAAACTTGAAACCTGAAACCAAACAAAACCAAAAACTTTTTCTTCATCAATTTTTAATTTCATTTCGTTAAGTTTGCTTCAAACAACATTTCCAAAAAAATAAATTTTTAAAGCCAAAACATGAATCGTTCTGAACAATTAGCCAAACTAAAAAATACCGAAAATTGGGACGTAATCATTATAGGTGGTGGAGCAAGCGGACTCGGAACTGCAATTGATGCAGCAAGTCGCGGGTACAAAACAATCTTATTTGAAGCCGTAGATTTTGCAAAAGGAACTTCGAGCAGAAGCACCAAGTTGGTTCATGGTGGCGTACGCTATTTGGCACAAGGCGATGTGCATTTAGTTAGAGAAGCATTAAAAGAAAGAGGATTATTGGCACAAAATGCAAATCATTTAGTTAAAAATCAATCCTTTGTTATTCCAAATTATCATTGGTTTAGCGGTTATTTTTATACAATCGGATTAAAGATTTACGATTTATTGTCTGGTTACCTGAGTTTAGGAAGTTCTAAATATCTTTCGAAAAAGAGAACTATTGAAATGCTTGCAAACGTAGAAGAAAATGGATTGGTGAACGGTGTTATTTATCATGATGGCCAATTTGATGATTCTCGTTTAGCGATTAACCTAGCTCAAACGGCTGTAGAAAACGGAGCTTGTGTTTTAAATTATGTAAAAGTTGTCAATTTGCTAAAAGATGACAAAAACCAAGTTGTTGGTGTTCAAGTTCAAGATCAGGAAAGCGGAATTAAACAGGATATAAAAGGTTCTGCCGTAATTAACGCGACTGGTGTTTTTACAAATGCAATCATGAAATTGAATGATAACGTTTATAAAAAATACATTGTTCCTAGTCAGGGAATACACTTAGTATTTGACAAATCTTTTCTACCAGGAGAAAATGCTTTAATGATTCCAAAAACAAAAGATGGAAGGGTTTTATTTGCCGTTCCGTGGCATAATCGTGTTGTAGTTGGAACGACCGATACTTTAATTAAAAAACAAAGTTTAGAACCCATTGCCTTAGAAAGCGAAATTCAATTTGTTCTCGAAACCGCTCAACGTTTTCTAACCAAGAAACCCACAAGAGCAGATGTTCTTTCTGTTTTTGCAGGATTGCGCCCATTAGCTGCACCCAAAGAAGAAGGTAAAAGTACCAAAGAAGTTTCTAGAAGTCATAAAATTATAGTTTCAGAAACGGGTCTAATTACTATTACTGGAGGAAAATGGACAACGTACAGAAAAATTGCTGAAGATATTATTGATAAAGCAATCAAAACAGGAAAATTATCTCCGAAGGAATGTCGCACAGAACATCTTCCCATTCATGGAAATAAAGCTACAAATTCTTTAGATAGAGAAAATCACCTTTATATATATGGTTCTGATATTCCGAAAATAATTGAATTGCAAGAAAGCAAGCAAGAATTAAAAGAAAAACTGCATTCTGATCACGAATTTACGATGGCAGAAGTCGTTTGGGCTATTCGTTATGAAATGGCAAGAACTGTAGATGATATTTTAGCCAGACGAGTTCGTCTTTTGTTCTTAGATGCGAGGGCTGCAATTGAAGTTTCTGATAAAACGGCAAGAGTAATAGCTAAAGAATTAGAACATGATGAAGCTTGGATAAACACAGAAATTGAAAATTTCAGACAAATTGCAAACGGTTTTCTTCTCTCAGAATTCCAATAAATCGTAAATCTAGTCTATTTTAAGCAACTTCATTTTGAAATCTTCTTACAAAAAGCTATTTAAAAAATAGGATAAAACAGAATTACCTCTTCATTTTAAAAAATCATTAATTCACATTATATCAGCTCGTTATATTAAAAAATTACATTAATTTTAGTATCAAAAAACTATACTCAAAAGCGCAATTAGCCATGTTAACAAATAATTAACACAACATTTGTATATACAACTATTAAAAGTTATACATTTGTATATACAAATTATACACTTACGACTATGACAATTGAAGAGGTTATTAAGAGTACGGTTAAGATGGATAATGCGAAAAAAGTTATTCTGAATATCATGTACACGCAAAATGTGATTCAGGATCATTTCAACGAGTTGATCAAACCGTATGATTTATCTGGAGAACAGTATAATGTGTTACGTATATTAAGAGGACAAAAAGGAAAACCTGCTAATATGTGCGTGATACAAGAGCGAATGCTTGCTAAAACGAGCAACACAACACGTTTGGTAGACAAATTATTATTGAAGGATTTTGTAACTAGAAATGTCTGTCCCGATAATCGAAGAAAAATTGAAGTTTCGATTACGGAAAAAGGATTAGATGTTTTAAAAGAATTAGATCCGAAAGTAGATGAGCATGAACAAACGTTTGCTAACAATTTAAAACCAGAAGAATTAGTTTTCTTAAATCAATTATTAGAAAAATATAGAACCAACAAATAAAATAATAAAAACTATGAGCAATTTCTTAGAAAATCAAAATTGGAGATACGCAGTCAAACAATATGATGCTTCAAAAAAGATATCAGATGCTGATTTAAATACATTAAAAGAAGCAGTAAGATTAAGTGCTTCTTCATACGGATTACAACCTTATAAAGTAGTTATTGTTGAAAATCCAGAATTAAGAGAAAAATTAAAAGGAGCAGCATGGGGACAAACTCAAATTACAGATGCTTCTCACCTATTCATTTTTGCAAATGATTTAAGCCTTGACGGAGGTTCTGTTGACAAATATATCAGCAATATTAGCGAAGTAAGAGGCGTTCCTACTGAAGCTTTAGGCGGATTTAGCGACATGATGAAAGGTGTAATTTCAAATTTATCTGAAGACGCAAAACACATCTGGACTGCAAAACAAACTTATTTAGCATTAGGAAACTTATTAAATGCAGCTGCCGAATTGAAAATTGATGCCACTCCAATGGAAGGTTTCAGCGCAGCTTCTTTCAACGAAATTTTAGGTTTTGACAAATTGGGTTTAAATGCTTCTGTAATTGCAACTGTAGGTTACAGACATGATGAAGACAAATCTCAACACCAGAAAAAAGTTAGAAAATCACACGAAGAATTATTTATCACTCTATAATTATTTATTAATCAAATTCAAATTTTAATTTTAAAAAACATGAAAAATTTAAAAACTATTGCAATAGCATTATTCGTAGCAGCTGCTAGTATCTCAGCAAATGCTCAAACTAAAAAAATCGACGTAAAAGCATCTACTATTAAATGGGTAGGTAAAAAAGTAACTGGAGAGCACTCTGGAACTGTAAACTTCAAAGAAGGTTCTGTAGTTTTCAAAGGAAAAAAATTAACTGGAGGAAGCTTTACAGTTGATATGACTTCATTAACTTCTACAGATTTAACTGGAGAATACCAAGGGAAATTAAACGGTCACTTAAAAGCTGACGATTTCTTCGGAACTGATAAATTCCCAACTTCAAAATTAGTTTTCAAAACTATTGGTGCAAAATCTGCTGACGTTTATACTGTAACTGCAGACTTAACTATCAAAGGAATCACTAAACCAGTAACTTTTGATATCACTGTAAAAGGAAACACTGCTACAACTGCTTTCAAAGTTGACAGAACTAAATACGATATTAAATACGGTTCAGGTAGCTTCTTCGACGGTTTAGGAGACAAAACTATCAATGACGAATTCGAATTGGCTGTAGCTTTAAAATTCTAATATTTCAAGCTTACTAATTCAGAAATACAATAAACCCCAACAGTTTAAAGCTGTTGGGGTTTATTATTTTCTAAGCTTTTCAAAATCTTAACATTCTTAATAATATAGTAACCCTTTCGTAATAAGCATCAGGACTTTGATTAACATACGGCTTCTATTTTTGGGACAAATAAAAAAATCAAAAACTAGAAATTAAAATCATAGTTATGAAAACAAAATTACATTTTGCATCTATAATCTTCATTATCAGCTTTTTCGCACAAGCTCAACAACAACCAAAAGGAATCGTTGGCACTTCCAACTGGATGACTAACTGGACAAGCTTTAAACCCGCTGGTAATGACTATGGCGAAGCAACCAATATAATTGCCGGAACAATTGATAAAGACACCCGATTGTCAAAGCGTAATGTTTATCATTTAGTTGGTGTTGTGTACGTTACAAATAATGCCACTTTAACAATCGAACCTGGCACTGTAATACGAGGTGATGATAAAACCTGCGGAACTCTTGTAATTACAAACGGAGCTAAAATTATGGCAGAAGGTTTAGAAACTGATCCGATTATTTTTACTTCAGAAAATGAAATAAACAATAGAAAACCAGGTGACTGGGGCGGAATTATCGTTTTAGGAAAAGCTCCAATAAACTCTCTGGGAGGTATTCATACATTACCTTTCGATTTAGATCCAATTTTAAATCACTACGGAGGCCAAGATCCAGAAGATAACTCCGGAATTATTAAATACGTAAGAATCGAATATGCTGGAAGAAAACTAAGCGCCTCTAAAGAATTAAACGGTCTTTCGCTTGCTGGCGTTGGAAGAAAAACAGTTGTCAGCCATGTTCAAGTTAGCTTTTCAAATGATGATTCTTTCGAATGTTATGGTGGAGATTTGAATCTAAGCAATCTGGTTTCATTTAGAACAACAGATGATGATTTTGATTTTACCCAAGGGGCCCAAATTAATATTAGCAACAGTATTGCTGTTCGCCACCCATTTTCTTCGGATATTTCAGGTTCAAGATGTTTTGAGGTAGATTCGTACGAAAAAGTCGCTACAACAGACATGACTAAAAAAATGACTAAAATAAATGCCAACAATATTACGCTGGTTAATTTAGAAGAAAATAATCAAGGTTTGGTTAGAGAATCTGCTTACATTAAAGAAAACACCTATTTCAACTTAACCAATAGTGTAGTTTCTGGATTTGCTCCTTTTATTTTGTTGGAAGGAAATATTGGAAATGGTGAAGCTAATCTATCAAAAATCAGTTTTAAAAATGTAATTGCAAACAATTGTCAAGGAGAAATTGAAAGTGAATCTGGAAGCAATATTCCTGGTATAAAAAATTACTTTGGCAACCCAGCATACGGAATAGAATATACGAAAATGAAACTTAGCGAGCTATTTGCTATTCCGAATATTAAAGGAAACCCAGATTTCAGATTAAATGTAAATAATACTATAGCAAGTGGAAATTAAGGAGTTATAGAGATACTTTGAATTAAAATTTAACAAATTTTACAAATCCGAAAAGTTTTTTTTCAAATTTTATGTACTCTAATTAAAATTACATTTATATCTTTGTCACATCAGAATAAAAAAATGAGAACAATTTTAAACAATACTTGGTGGTGGAGCAATTTACGTCAGACGTCGTGAACGAAGCTTCCTATGGTATTGTTAAAACTATAAAATATAAAGGGCTTGTCATCACGACAAGCCCTTTTTTTTGGATCAAATTGAAAACAAATTAACGAACAACATAAAACTATACATTTTGAAACCTTTTATTCTTAATACGCATTACAAACAAATTCTGGCAGATACAGTAACGCCAGTAAGTATTTATTTCAAAATCAGAGATAAATTCCCAAATAGTTTATTACTAGAAAGTAGTGATTATCATGGAAATGACAACAGTTTTTCTTACATCTGCTGCAATCCGATTGCTACAATTAAAATCGAAAATGAAGTTATTTCTAAAACTTTCCCTGACGGAACTTCAGAAAAAATCAGTATTGATGCTTCAACAAATATTCCTCAGGTAATTCAGGAATTTTCAAGTCAATTTAAATCAGAAAAAAACGATTTTAAATTCATCAACAACGGTTTATTTGGATATATTTCTTACGATGCTGTTCGTTATTTCGAAAAAGTATCTATTGCAAAAAAAGACAATGCAACTTCTATTCCAGATGTTTTTTATGCCGTTTATCAGAACATTATTGCAATCAATCACTTTAAAAATGAAGCTTTTATATTCTGCCATAGTCTTGACGGAAAAAACAATATTTCAGAAATCGAACAATTATTACAATCTCGAAATATAGCTTCTTATAAATTTTCTAAAGAAGGCGAAGGTTTCTCTAATTTAACCGATGAGGAATTTAAAGCAAATGTGGCTTTGGCCAAAAAGCATTGTTACCGTGGAGATGTTTTTCAACTAGTTCTGTCTCGCCGATTTACTCAAGGTTTCAAAGGAGATGAATTTAATGTTTATAGAGCTTTAAGAAGCATTAACCCTTCTCCATATTTATTTTTCTTTGATTATGGAGATTTTAAAATATTCGGTTCTTCGCCAGAAGCACAAATTATTGTAAAAGATAGAAAAGCCGAAATTCACCCAATTGCAGGAACTTTCAAAAGAACTGGAAATGACGAACGTGACGCACTTTTAGCAAAGGAACTTTCAGAAGATAAAAAAGAGAACAGCGAACACGTTATGCTTGTTGATTTGGCAAGAAACGATTTAAGCAGAAATGGTCACGATGTCAATGTAGAAAAATATAGAGAAGTACAGTTTTTTTCTCACGTAATTCACTTAGTTTCAAAAGTTACAGGACATTTGCACGACAAAGCAACTACAATGCAAGTTGTAGCAGACACTTTCCCAGCAGGAACTTTGAGCGGCGCACCAAAACACAGAGCAATGCAATTAATTGAAGATTGCGAAAAAACGAACCGTAATTTTTATGGAGGCGCAATTGGTGTTATGGATTTTGAAGGAAACTTTAATCACGCCATTATGATTCGAACTTTCCTTTCTAAAAATCATCAATTGCATTGTCAAGCTGGAGCCGGAATTGTAGCAAGTTCTGATGAAGAAAGCGAAATGCAGGAAGTTTATAATAAGTTAAGAGCATTAAATACAGCACTAGAAATGGCGGAAAATATTTAGTTTCAAGTTTTCTTTATTTCACGTTTCAAGTTGTTGGAACATGAAACATGAAACTTTAAACCTCAAACAATTAACAAACAAACCATAAAAATCATGAAAAAAGCAGTATCCATTTTAGTTTTAATCATTACCATGAGTTCTTGTAATTCTGAAAAAAAGCACAATCCGATTGAAGGAACCTGGCGTCTTATATCAGCTGAAACTACCGAGAAAGATTCGACTTTTTCGACTTTCAATACCAAAACAAAAATGATTAAGATTATTAACGATACACATTTTGCTTTTTTTAATCATGACTTAAAACACGGAAAAGATTCAACAGCAGCATTGTTCTTTGGAGGAGGCGGAAAATACACTTTAAAAGACAGTATTTATACAGAAAACTTAGAGTTCTTCAACAACCGCGATTGGGAAGACAACAAATTTGAATTTGTAGTGAAAGTTCAAAACGACACTTTAATTCAAAAGGGTATAGAAAAAATAGAAAAATTAGGAGTAGATCGTGTTATCATAGAAAAATACGTTCGAGAAAAATAAAAATTTTGTTTCAGGTTTTCTTTGTTTCAGGTTTCAAGTTAAAGCAGATGTGAAACCTAAACTTGAAACAAACAAACCTGAAACTTGAAACAAAAATAAAATGAAAAAAATACTAGTTATAGACAATTACGATAGTTTCACTTACAATTTAGTACACTATTTAGAAGATTTAAATTGCGAAGTTACTGTTTACAGAAACGACGAATTTGATATTGATGAAATCGCTTCTTTTGAGAAAATTTTGCTTTCTCCAGGACCTGGAATCCCAGATGAAGCAGGTTTATTAAAAGCAGTAATCGAAAAATACAGTCCGACGAAAAGCATTCTTGGCGTTTGTTTAGGACAGCAAGCCATTGGAGAAGTTTTTGGCGGAACGCTTTCTAACCTTGATAAAGTATACCACGGAGTTGCAACAAATGTAAAAACAGTAGTTTCAGACGAGATTTTGTTTGAAGGTTTAGGAAACGAATTTGAAGTTGGAAGATACCATTCTTGGGTTGTAGACAGCAATTTACCCGATGATTTAGAAGCAACTTCTGTTGATGAAAACGGGCAAATTATGTCATTAAGACATAAAACCTATGATGTAAGAGGTGTTCAGTTTCATCCAGAAAGTGTTTTAACACCAAACGGAAAAAGGATTTTAGAGAATTGGATTAAGAGTTAGATGTAAGTCCAAAGTTTTAAAGCCGAAAGTCATAAAGTCAAAAACTCAAAAAGATCTTTCACAATTTTAAAACTTCAAAATCAATTCTAAAATTATATTACGGAAGTCAAGGACTTTAAGACCTTCGACTTTAGACTTTAAGACTAAAAAAATGAAAACTATATTAAACAAATTAATCAACCACGAAGTTCTTACTAAAGAAGAAGCAAAAAACGTATTGATTAATATTTCAAGCGGTCAATACAATCCAAGTCAGATTTCAGCATTTTTGACTGTTTTTATGATGCGAAGCATTACAATCGATGAGCTTTCAGGCTTTCGTGAAGCTTTATTAGACTTATGTATTCGTGTTGATTTATCAGCTTATAACACCATCGATTTATGCGGAACAGGCGGTGACGGAAAAGACACTTTCAATATTTCAACTTTAGCTTCTTTTGTATCAGCAGGAGCTGGAATAAAAGTAGCAAAACACGGAAATTACGGCGTTTCTTCTATTTCTGGTTCGAGCAACGTAATGGAAAAAATGGGAATTAAATTCAGCAACGATGCTTCGTTTTTAGAAAAATGTATCGATCAGGCTGGAATCTGCGTTTTGCATGCTCCCCTATTTCACCCGGCAATGAAAAATGTTGGGCCAATTAGAAAAGAATTGGCAGTAAAAACATTCTTTAATATGCTTGGGCCAATGGTGAATCCCGCATTTCCACAAAATCAATTAGTTGGAGTTTTCAACTTAGAATTGGCCAGAATGTATGCTTATTTATATCAAAATACAGATACCAATTTTACGATTTTACATTCGCTTGACGGATATGACGAAATTTCATTAACAGGTCCGACAAAAACAATTTCCAACCATATGGAAGGAATGTTAAATCCAGAAGATTTTGGCGTTCGTCTTCTTTCTCAAACCGAAATTGAAGGAGGAAAAACAATTGAAGAATCTGCAGCAATTTTCACGAATATAATTTCTGGAAAAGGAAATGAAGCACAGAATAATGTAGTTTGTGCCAACGCTGCAATGGCAATTTCAACCGTTACGAAATGTTCTCCAAAAGAAGGATTTGAAATAGCAAAAGAAAGTTTATTGTCAGGAAAAGGATTAAAAGCATTACAGAAATTACAAGAATTAAGCAGGTAAAAAATTGTTTCAAGTTTCAGGTTTCAAGTTATTGGAACGAACCTGAAACTTGAAACCTGAAACAAAATAAACAATGAATATTTTAGATAAAATAATAATAGACAAAAAAAGAGAAGTGATTTTGAAGAAATCAATTATTCCAGTTTCTCAGTTGGAAGCTTCTGTGTTTTTTGGAAAACAGACCATTTCTCTTAGTCAAAATTTAAGAGAAAGCAATTCTGGAATTATCGCAGAACACAAACGCCGTTCTCCTTCAAAATCAGTTATCAACAATAATTTTACAGTTGAAGAAGTAGTTAAAGGTTATGAAAATGCTGGTGCATGCGGAATTTCAGTTTTAACCGACGGAAAATATTTTGGCGGTTCTCTAGACGATTTGCTTTTAGCAAGAGCTTCAGTAAATATTCCGCTTTTGCGAAAAGAATTTATTGTAGACGAATATCAGATTTTGGAAGCAAAGGCGCATGGAGCCGATTTGATTTTACTAATCGCAGCAGTTTTAACGAGAGAAGAAATCAAATCTCTGTCTGAATTTGCAAAAAGTTTAGATTTAGAAGTTTTGCTTGAAGTTCACAATCAAGAAGAATTAGAAAAATCAATTATGCCAACTTTAGATATGATAGGCGTAAACAACAGAAACTTAAAAACATTTGAAGTAAGTTTAGATTTCAGTAAAGAATTGGCTTCACAAATTCCGGATGATTTCGTAAAAGTATCCGAAAGCGGCATTTCATCAATTGAAGCCATTCAAGAACTTAAACCTTACGGTTACAAAGGTTTCTTAATTGGAGAAAACTTCATGAAAACCGACAACGCTGGACAAGCGGCTGTTGACTTTATTAGTCAGCTATAGGCTTTAAGCCGTAAGCAATAAGCCTTTTTTAACATTACTAATTTAGCCTAAAGCCTAAAGCTTAAAGCTTAAAGCATTAAAAAAATGAAACTCAAAATATGCGGCATGAAATATCCCGAAAACATTCTCGAAGTAGGTGCACTCCTACCCGATTATATGGGATTTATTTTCTGGGAAAAATCCGCTAGATATTGCAATGAGAATGTTCCCGAATTGATAAAAACAATCAAAAAAGTGGGCGTTTTTGTTAATCAAAGTCAGGAGGAGATTCTGGAAAAAGTCGAAAAATACAACTTACAAGCAGTTCAATTACACGGGGAAGAATCAGTTGAATTTTGCTCAGCATTAAAAGAAAAACTTCCGAAAAAAATTGAAATTATCAAAGTTTTTTCGGCCGATGAGAATTTTGATTTTGAAACCATTAAACCTTTTGAGAATGTCTGCGATTATTTTCTATTTGATACCAAAGGAAAACTTCCTGGCGGAAATGGAACAACTTTCGACTGGACGATATTAAAAAAATACAATTCGAAAAAGCCTTTCTTTTTAAGCGGCGGAATTGGAATGAATGAATTAAAAGCCATTGAAGAAATTTCAAAAAGCAATTTGCCTATTTATGCTGTCGATGTAAATAGTAAATTTGAAATCGAACCAGGGCTAAAAAATAAAAATCTATTAAGCAATTTCAAGCGTAAATTTGATGTTGCCAACTTTTAAAATTTAAACAAAATGAGTTTTAACGTTAACGAAAAAGGATATTACGGAGAATTTGGTGGTGCTTACATCCCTGAAATGCTGTATCCAAATGTAGAAGAACTACGCCAAAAATACTTAAGTATAATGGATGAACCTGATTTTAAAGCAGAGTTCAACCAATTGCTGAAAGATTACGTTGGACGCCCTAGTCCGTTGTATTTTGCGAAACGTCTATCTGAGAAATACAATACCAAAGTTTATCTAAAAAGAGAAGACTTAAACCATACTGGAGCACACAAAGTAAACAATACAATCGGACAGATTTTATTGGCAAAACGTCTAGGCAAAAAAAGAATTATTGCCGAAACTGGTGCGGGTCAGCATGGTGTGGCAACGGCTACCGTTTGTGCTTTAATGGGAATCGAATGCATCGTTTACATGGGCGAAATCGACATTGCGCGTCAGGCACCAAACGTAGCGCGTATGAAAATGTTAGGCGCAGAAGTTCGTCCAGCACTTTCAGGATCTAGAACTTTAAAAGATGCTACAAATGAAGCCATTCGTGATTGGATTAATAACCCAGTTGATACACATTATATTATCGGATCTGCAATTGGGCCACATCCTTATCCAGACATGGTAACTCGTTTTCAGAGTATTATTTCTGAGGAAATCAAATGGCAATTAAAAGAAAAAGAAGGGCGAGAAAACCCTGATTATGTTGTAGCTTGTATTGGTGGCGGAAGCAACGCTGCTGGAACATATTATCACTTTCTACACGAACCTGAAGTTGGAATCATTGCTGTAGAAGCTGCTGGAAAAGGTGTTGACAGTGGACACAGCGCTGCGACAAGTAAGTTAGGAAAAGTTGGTGTAATCCATGGCTGTAAAACGCTTTTAATGCAGACACCAGACGGACAAATTACAGAACCTTATTCTATTTCGGCAGGATTAGATTATCCAGGCGTTGGGCCTTTACATGCGCATTTGGCACAAACAGGACGCGGCGAATTTTTCTCTGTTACCGATGACGACGCTATGAATGCTGGTCTACAATTGACAAAATTAGAAGGAATTATTCCAGCAATCGAGAGCGCGCATGCTTTTGCCGTTTTAGATCAAAAGAAATTCAAGCCAGAAGATATAGTCGTTATCAGTCTTTCTGGCCGTGGCGATAAAGATTTAGATAATTATATAGATTACTTTAAATTGTAATAAAAGTTGTAATTTGGGCGTTCCCTACGGTCGGGCTGTCCGCTATATCTTTTTATTTTTAAAGAAAAAATAAAAAGGATGCCGCTCCCATCCCTAACGCTAATAAATAAAGAGAAAATCATAATTATGGAACTATTATTTTCATACGGAACATTAAGATCTAAACAAATTCAAATGCAGATTTTTAATAAAGTTTTAAGCGGCAGTCCAGATCAAATACTGGGCTTCAAACTTAAAAGTTTACAAATTGAAGAAGAATTTGGTATGGCAGATTATGTTGTGGCTGTACCAAGTGAAAGTTTAGAAGACATTATACATGGTATTGCTTTTGAAGTTTCTAATGCAGAATTGTTAAAAGTAGATCAATTCGAGTCTAATTCATACAAAAGAGTTCAGGTCAAACTTCAATCAGGAAGAGTGGCTTGGGTTTATACAGAAAATAAATAATACAAAATGATTTTAGCGGCAGCGCAGACTAAACCAAAACGTGGAGAGATATCTGCTAATTTACTGAACCACTATCAGCTTATTGAATTGGCTGCTCAAAACGGTGCTAATGTAATTGCATTTCCAGAATTATCTATTACTGGTTATGAAAGAGAAAATGCAGAAGCATTCATTTTCACAGAAGACGATTATAGAATAGACCATTTAAAAGAATTGGCGGTTAGAAATAACATTGTCATTATAGCTGGAGCACCAATTAAAATAGATTCGAAACTGTTTATTGGCGAATTTATTATCGCCCCTGATGATTCGGTTTCTATTTACACCAAACAGTTTTTGCATGAAGGAGAAGATGAATTCTTCGATTCGACATTCGATTATAATCCGATGCTGACTATTGACAATCAAAATATTTCTTTTGCAATTTGCGCTGATATTGACAATCCGCTGCATCCAGAAAATGCGGCTAAAAATGACACCGACATTTACATTGCAAGCATTTTCTTTTCGCCAAACGGAATTCCGAATGCGTACAGAGATTTACAAAACTATGCTGAAAAACACAAAATGAATGTTTTGATGTCTAATTTCAGCGGAGAATCTTGGGGATCGCCTTCTGCAGGCCAAAGTGCATTCTGGAATAGCAAAGGAGATTTAGTTGCACAAATGAATGATTCTGATTCTGGATTACTATTGGTTGAAAAACAAAACGATAATTGGACAAGTAAAATTATTGTCGCCTAGCAAAACTTCCTGTAAGGTTTTCAAAACCTTATAGGCCTACAAACAATTAAACAAAAATACCTATAAGGTTTTGAAAACCTTGCAGGAGAAAACATAAATAAAATGAACAGAATAACTCAGAAATTACAAGAAGATAAAAAGATACTTTCGATCTATTTTTCTGCCGGATATCCAAACTTAAACGATACCGTGCAGATTATTCAAGATTTAGAAAAAAATGGAGTTGATTTAATCGAAATCGGATTGCCTTTCAGCGATCCTTTGGCAGATGGGCCAACCATTCAGGCGAGTTCTACACAAGCGCTTCATAACGGAATGACAACTCAAATTCTTTTTGACCAACTGAAGAACATCCGCGAAAGCGTAAAAATTCCGTTGATTATTATGGGCTATTTTAATCCGATGTTGCAATACGGAGTTGAAGCTTTCTGCCAGAAATGTGCTGAAATCGGAATTGATGGTTTAATTATTCCAGACCTTCCGGTTGATGTGTATGCAGATGAATATAAAGCTATTTTCGAAAAATATGGTTTAATCAACGTTTTCCTGATCACACCTCAAACTTCAGACGAACGTATTCGTTTTATCGACAGCGTTTCAAACGGATTTATTTATATGGTAAGTTCTGCAAGCGTTACCGGTTCGCAATCTGGATTTGGAGATGTTCAAGAAAGTTATTTCGAAAGAATAGCAAATCTGAATTTAAAAAATCCTCAAATCGTTGGTTTCGGAATTTCGAACAAAGAAACTTTCAATCAGGCAACTAAATATGCTAAAGGCGCTATTATTGGAAGTGCTTTTATAAAACATTTAGCGGAAAATGGGACTGGAAAAATTGAGGAATTTGTTGGAGAGATTCGATAGTTATTTAGAATAAACATTATAATTTGTCATTCTTCGTTCCTCAGAATGACACTCGTAACTCGACAAAGATTGACAATATCTTTTGCGGAATTTCTAGTGTGATTCCTCCTTCGTCGGAATGACAAAAAAAAATACAGCTGAAATACCAAGTGTTTCAGCTTTTTTTGTGCTCAAATATCGAAACCGTTTTATGTTAATATTATGTTAAAATAAAATTAAACAAGTGTTTAAATTAAACAAGTGTTTAATTTTGCATCCGATTAGAAACAATACCATGTCACACATCGAATTGAACGATAAAAAAATTCAGATTCTTAATGTTGCAGAAAGGCTATTTTCTGAGAAAGGATTTGAGGGTACATCGATACGGGATATCTCCAAAGAGGCCAAAATTAACATTGCCATGGTCTCTTATTATTTTGGTTCAAAAGAAAGATTACTGGAAGCTCTTATTTTTCACAAAACTGTTGATTTAAAACTACAACTCGAAAATTTATTGCAAGAAAATATAGAACCTCTTGAAAAAGTCAATAAATTAATCGAAATTTACATTAACAGAATTTGCCTTAACAAAGGGATTTACAGGGTTTTACACTTTGAGCTTTACAATAAAAAGAGAGAAAAAAGCCTTCAAGCTTTTACTGAACTTAAAAAAGGAAATTTAAAATCAGTCGAAAGCATTATTAAGCAAGGCCAAGCTCTAGGGGTTTTTAGAAAAGATGTAAACATCCAGCTCATTACACCAACAATTATCGGGACCTTTTTTCACTTTCACATGAATCGCTCTTTCTTCGAAGAATTATTTGATTTGAAAACAGAAGAAATGTTTAACAATTACATTAAAAACGATCTTACAAAGCACATTCAACAAACTATAAAAGCGCTACTTGTTTATGAAAATTAGTCAATTAATGCTCTTTGGAGTTTTCTTTATTGGAATATCTTCAGTAGAAGCACAAGAAAAAACAAGTTTAACCTTAGGCGAAGCCGTGAAAATGGCATGGGAAAAGAGTGACGAAGTTACGCTTGCCAACACTAAGGTAAACACAAAAAAATACGAATTACAGACGGTTAAGAATAACCAATATCCTGATTTAAAAATCTCTGGCCAGTATCAACGTCTTACAAAGGCTTCTATTGATCTTCCAAATCAGGGTGAAAGTGCTTCTCTAGCTTCTCCAGACCGAGCAATGCTGGGTATGGCAAATTTAAGTTTACCTATTTTTGCTGGTTTTAAAATACAAAGCAGCATTGATGCATATGATAACTTATATGAAGCTGAAAGTGCAAATGCTGCCAAAACGAAAGAAGATATTGCTCTAAGAGTAATTACTTATTACACCGCTTTGTATAAGGCACAAAAAACTTTAGATGCTCTAAATGAAAATCAAAAAAGCGCTAAACAGCGTGTTACTGATTTTATCGAATTGGAGAAAAACGGAATTATCCCTAGAAATGATTTATTGAAAGCACAATTGTTGGTTTCAAAAACACAATTATCAATTGATGAGGCTAATAACAATATCAATAACATCAATTTCTATTTGACAACATTGCTTAAATTAAACCCAACTGTGAAAATACAGGTAAATGAGGACGATTTTTTCAATCTAAAAACAACTGGAGCACCTACAACAGATGCAATGGCTCTTGAAAACAGAAAAGATTTAGAAGCTATTCGTTTACAGCAAAAAGCTTCTGAGGCAAATGTTAAGATTGCCAAAGCGGGATACTACCCAACGCTTTCATTACTTGGAGGTTACACTGCTCTAGATCTTAAAGATATTATTACTGTAAAATATGCAATGAATTTTGGTTTAGGTTTATCTTATGATTTATCTGGAATCTTAAAAAACAGTGCGCACGTAAGAGAGGCTGAAAGTAAAGCTCTTGAAGTGAAAAATACAGAATCAATAATGACAGACCGCATTAAAGTTGAAGTTCAAAAATCTATTGAAGATTATGACTTGGCTATCAATCAAAGTGTGGTTTACGAAGAAGCGCTTCAACAGGCTGCGGAAAATTACCGATTGGTAAAAGATAAATTTGACAACGGTCTTGCTGATACCAATGATTTGGTTGAAGCTGATGTTGAACAATTAAGTGCCAAAATCAATACTGCTGTAGCCAAAGCAACCATTATTCAAAAATATTACGAATTACTTTCAGTATCAGGACAATTATCACAATCATTCAATCTTTCTAAAATATAATCGATAGCTCTCATGGAAAAGAAAAAAACAAATAAAAAATTCATCATCATACTTGCAGTTCTGATTTTAGGAGGCGGAACTTACGGAATATCTAAATACCTACACGGTCAAGCTCACGAAGAAACGGATGATGCTCAAATCGAGAAAAAAATGAACCCGATTATCCCAAGAGTTTCTGGGTATATCAGCAAAGTTTATGTGAAAGATAATGATTATGTAAAAAAAGGAGATACTTTATTTACTATTGACAAGAGAGATTATCAATTAAAGATTGATGAAGCTAATGCTGCTTTATTAGGTGCTGAAGGTCAGTACGAAGCTGCAAAAGCTGATATTGGAAGTGCTTATGCAAGCATCTCTGTATCTGATGCTCAAATGAGATCTGCAACCGGTTCTATCGAAAGTGCAAGAATTAGATTGAGACAGCTTACAAACGATTATAACCGTTACAACAACTTGTACAAAACTCATACTATTACAAAACAACAATATGAGCAAGCTTTAACAGCAAAAGAAGAAGCTGAAAACCAAGTACGTGTTTTAGAACAACAGCAAAAAGCTACTTCTTACCAAAAATCTGTTATTCAGTCAAAATCTAAAGTTTCAGACAAACAGACAGAAGTTGCTGCAGCAAATATCAAAAAAGCAAAAACAATGCTAGATGTAGCTCACTTAAACCTTTCTTATACAGTAGTAACTGCTGCAATTGACGGTCAGGTTTCTAAAGTTGATATTCAGCCAGGACAATTAGTTCAGCCAGGACAATCTTTATTCTACATCATTAACAACAACGAAGCTTGGGTTGTAGCAAACTTTAAAGAAACACAATTAAACAAAATGGTTGTGGGACAAAAAGTAAGTTTAAAAGTAGATGCATATCCAAACTATGAGTTTAAAGGTACTGTAACTTCTTTCTCTCCTGCTACAGGATCTCGTTTTTCATTATTACCTCCTGACAACGCAACAGGAAACTTCGTAAAAACAATTCAGAGATTACCAGTAAAAATTAGTATAGATGAATCAAACGATCCTGAGAAAGTAAAACTTTTAAGACCAGGAATGAATGTTGATGTAGATGTACATTTGAAATAAAATAAATGGCAACAGCAGTACAAGATGACGATTTAGTAGAATACGGTTTCAGACGTGTTGTCATTACGATTACAGCAGTACTTTGTGCACTGCTGGAAATTGTAGATACGACGATTGTAAACGTAGCGCTAACTGACATGCGCGGAAGTCTTGGTGCTACCTTGACCGATGTGGCATGGGTAATTACAGCATACGCTATTGCGAATGTTATTGTAATTCCGATGACGAGCTGGCTATCACAGCAATTTGGAAGACGTAACTATTTTGTGGCTTCCATTATAATATTTACAGTCTGTTCTTTTTTGTGTGGTAATGCCACTAATATTTGGGAGCTAGTAGCTTTCCGTTTCGTACAAGGTATGGGTGGAGGAGCTTTACTAGTAACAGCCCAAACGATTATTACAGAAAGTTACCCCGTAGCAAAACGTGGAATGGCACAGGCTATTTACGGTATGGGTGTAATCGTTGGTCCAACTTTAGGTCCGCCTTTAGGAGGATATTTAGTAGACAATTATTCTTGGCCTTACATTTTCTATATCAATATTCCGTTGGGAATTATTGCAACTATTTTGGCTTTAACATTTGTTAGAAGTCCGAAATATGGAGAAAAACTAAAAGCCAATCAGGTTGACTGGTGGGGAATCATTTTGTTAAGTGCTTTTATCGGTTCTTTACAATTCGTTTTAGAGCACGGACAGCAAGACGACTGGTTTAACGATTCAACAATCGTAACTTTAAGTGTTGTGACGGTTTTAGGACTGGTTCTTTTTATATGGAGAGAGCTTACCTACAAACATCCGATCGTAAACTTAAGCGTTTTAAAAGATGGTAACCTTAGAATTGGAACTATAATGTGTTTTATTCTTGGTTTTGGTCTTTATGGTTCAACATTAATCATTCCGATTTATACACAGTCTATTTTAGGATGGACAGCAACTGATGCAGGATTATTATTGATTCCAGGTTCTATCACAACGGCAATTATGATGCCTTTTGTTGGAAACATGATTCAAAAAGGTGTGCCGCAAGGTTATATGGTTGGAGTAGGATTTTTAGTTTTCTTCTTCTTTACTTTTATGATGTATAGTCGAATGACACCAGATACAGGAGTTGAACATATGTATTGGCCTTTAATTTTAAGAGGAATTGGTTTAGGACTACTTTTCGTGCCAATTACAACACTTTCTCTTTCTACTTTGAAAGGAAAACAAATTGGTGAAGGAGCAGCATTTACAGGAATGATGCGTCAGTTAGGCGGATCTTTTGGTATCGCAATTATTACTACTTTCATCACACGTTTCAGCCAGTCACACCGAGTAGATTTAATTAATAACCTAGATCCTGCCAAGTTTGAAGTACAGCAGCGAATTGCAGGAATGCAGCACGCGTTCATGGCAAAAGGATATAGTGCAGATGTTGCTTTGAAAAAAGCGTATCAGGCTATTGAAATGTCAGTAATGAAGCAAAGTACTGTAATGGCATACATGGATATTTTCATGTATCTTGGAATCATGTTTTTATGTTGCATACCGATTATTCTCTTTATTAAGAAAGGGAAGAACAAAATTAGTGCAGCCGACGCAATGCATTAATGATAATAGTAATTTTATAATACGCATAAACGCCGAATTCTTAATTGAATTCGGCGTTGTTTTTTATTTTCATTTTGACCCAAAGAGCGCAAAGAATTTATTTTTAAGAGGCGATAAAACGTAAAGTTAAAAACACAAAGAAAAAGAAACTTAGTACCTTAGCTCCTTTGAATCTTTGTACTTTTACTAATTTCTAACGAGTAAAAACCAAATGATTTCCTTTAGAAAGATTGGCATCAAACTGATATCCTTCGTAATTAAAGCCTTTTAAATCGTCAATCGTTTCTGCATTGGTATCAATTATATAACGAACCATCATCCCCCTCGCCTTTTTCGCAAAGAAACTGATCATTTTTAGTTTTCCATCTTTGTAATCCTTGAAATCTGGAGTAATTACGGGCACTTTCAAAGCTTTTACATCAACAGCCGAAAAATATTCATTGCTCGCTAAATTCACGAATAACTCACCCTTTTTCAATTCTTTATTCAAAGCTTTAGTTACTGTTGGTTTCCAGAATTCATGCAGGTTTTTAGATTCGGCAACTGGCATTTTAGTTCCCATTTCTAAACGGTATGCCTGCATTAGATCTAATGGTTTTAAAAGACCATATAATCCAGATAAAATTCTCAATTTATCTTGCAAAACATCTAATTTTTCTAAAGGAATTGTATAAGCATCTAAACCGGTATAAACGTCACCATCAAATGTATAAACCGCAGGACGCGCATTTTCTGGTGTGAAAGGCGTTTTCCAATCTTGGTTTCTCTTCCAGTTTAAATCGGCTAATTTGTCTGAGATTGACATTAATTCTGATAATTCAGAGGGCTTTTTTTGTTTTACTACTTTATGAACCACTCTTGCTTCTTTTAAAAATGAAGGTTCTGTATATTGTGATGTTGGTAATTCTTTTTCGAAATTCAGTGATTTCGCTGGAGATATAACAATTTTCATGTGTGCATTTTTCTATGATTCAAAAATACAAATTGCATTTCTAAAAACAGATTATTGTAATTGATTTGTTCTATAGCTTTATTTTTTCTGCCACGAATTCACGAATTATTTTTTTGCAATCTATGAGTTTAATCTATATTGATTTGTGAAATTAACCGTTTCTCTTTTTGTTTTGATAAATTTCAGTTGAAAAATTGTGAATTTACTCAAAAAATTAGGCTGTAGATTATAAAAGGCATTTTCTATGTTGTAAATTTGCATGCATTTCATTTCTTAGAAATTTGAAATTGCATTTTTACTCTATAATCAGTGAATTCGTGGCGATACAAACAAATTACAAAACTGCTTTACAAAACAAAATCTTCGATATTATTTCGAAAGCTTCTCAGGAATTAAACGTTGACTCTTATGTGATAGGAGGATTTGTTCGTGATTTGCTTTTAAATCGAGGTTCTAAAAAAGATATTGATGTAGTTGCTGTTGGAAGCGGCATCGAATTAGCGCTTAAAGTTTCAGATTTACTTCCGAATAAACCAAAAGTTCAGGTTTTTAAAACTTACGGAACAGCCATGCTTCGTTTTGAAGATACCGATATTGAGTTTGTTGGCGCCCGAAAAGAATCTTACAATCGTGATAGC
Source organism: Flavobacterium humidisoli (assembly GCF_023272795.1). Classification (NCBI taxonomy): domain Bacteria; kingdom Pseudomonadati; phylum Bacteroidota; class Flavobacteriia; order Flavobacteriales; family Flavobacteriaceae; genus Flavobacterium; species Flavobacterium humidisoli. The sequence continues at coordinate 5,465,496 of NZ_CP096829.1, forward strand.
CGAAATCCGATTGTGGAAAACGGAACTTTGCAAGACGATCAAAATCGTCGAGATTTTACAATCAATGCTTTTGCTTTATCTTTAAATAAAAATAATTTTGGAGATCTTTTAGACCCTTTTGATGGTTTAACCGATTTAGAAAATAAAACAATCAAAACACCTTTGGATCCAGATATTACTTATTCTGATGATCCTTTGCGAATGCTTCGTGCGATTCGTTTTGCAACACAATTGAATTTCGATATCGAAGAAAATTCTTTGAATGCAATCACAAAAAATGCAGATCGCATTAAAATTATTTCTGGCGAAAGAATCGTTGATGAGTTAAACAAAATTCTCATGACGGATAAACCTTCGAGAGGATTTTTACTTTTATACAAAACAGGACTTTTGGATATTATTTTACCTGAATTGACTGCTTTGAATCAGGTTGAAGAAATTGAAGGCCATACGCATAAAAACAATTTCTATCATACGTTGGAAGTTGTCGACAATATTTGTCCAAACACAGATGATGTTTGGCTTCGTTGGTCGGCTTTATTGCATGACATTGGGAAAGCGCCCACTAAACGTTTCACTAAAAAACAAGGCTGGACTTTTCACGGACATGAGTTTTTAGGTGGAAAAATGGCGAAGAAAATATTCGAACGTCTGCATATGCCATTGAACCACAAAATGAAATTTGTGCAAAAAATGGTTATTATGAGTTCTCGTCCAATCGTTTTGGCACAAGATATTGTAACCGACAGCGCCGTTCGCCGTTTGGTTTTTGATGCTGGCGAAGATGTTGAAAATTTAATGACTTTGTGCGAAGCGGATATCACAACTAAAAATCCATCAAAATTTAAGAAATATCACAAGAACTTTGAGCTTGTCCGTAAGAAGATCGTTGAAGTAGAAGAACGCGATCATGTTCGTAATTTCCAACCGCCAATCTCGGGCGAAGAAATTATGGAAATATTCGATTTAAAGCCTTCACGCGAAATCGGAGTTTTGAAAGAAGCGGTAAAAGAAGCTATTTTAGAAGGCGTTATTCCAAATGAATATCAGGCGGCTTATGATTTTGTGATTAAAAGAGCTGAGAAATTGGGCTTAAAAAAAGTAGAAAAATAAGTAGTATTTAATAAAATGAAAAAAGAGAATAAATCAGTAATCATTTGGTTACTATCAGGCTGTGTTTTATTGTTTTTAATGGTCGTTGTGGGAGGAATTACCCGTTTGACCAATTCAGGTTTATCTATGACCGACTGGCATTTGGTAACCGATACCTTCCCGCCTTTGACAGATGCCAAATGGCAGGCCGCTTTTGACGAGTACAAAAAATTTCCAGAGTATCAGAAAATCAATATTCATAACGATTTCCAATTGGCAGATTATAAATTCATCTATTTCTGGGAATGGTTTCACCGTTTCATCGGCCGTATTATTGGTTTGGTTTTCTTTGTTCCGTTCGTTTACTTTTTAGCCAAAAAGAAATTAGATACAGACACGATTAAAAAATGCATTGTTCTTTTGGCGATGGGAGCTTTCCAAGGATTCTTAGGCTGGTTTATGGTAAGAAGCGGGTTAATTGACAATCCAGATGTTAGCCACTTCAGACTTTCATTACACTTAACTTTCGCATTCATTACTTTCGCATACACACTTTGGGTTGCATTAGATTTAATCTACCCAGAAAGAAATATCAACAAAATTCTACCGCTTAGAAATATTGCAAGATATGCTTTAGTCGCTTTATTAATTCAAATTATTTACGGCGGATTTGTAGCTGGTTTAAATGCAGGACTAATTCATAATCACTGGCCTTTAATGAGCGATGGAGAATTTATTCACGAATCGGTTTTTATTGAACAATCGTCTTTAGTTAAGAATTTAATTGAAGGAAAAAGCGGTGTTCAGTTTGTACACAGAACTTTTGCTTATGTAGTTGTTGCAATTATTCTTTTTCTTTTCTTCAAAAGCAAAAAATATACGCTTACTCATACTCAGGCAAACGGAATCAAGACTTTAGTCGTTTTTGTTTTCATTCAGTTTTTATTGGGAGTTTTCACTTTATTATACAGTGTGCCATTGGCTTTAGGATTAATTCACCAAATTATGGCGTTTTTCCTTTTGAGCGCCATGACTTATACATTGCATAGATTGAGTAAATAAATCGAAATATATTAAAATATAAAAAAGCTGTCTCAAAAGGACAGCTTTTTTTGTAAGCTTCAGAGAAGCGAAATATTTATAGCAAAAGATAAAAGTTTACAGTATAAAGCTCCGAAGGAGCGACATATTTATTTTTTCAGTTTTAATATATGCCGCTCCTCTGGAGCTTATTTTAATTGTTTATTGTAATTCTATAAATATTTCACCCCGCTGGGGTCTTACTCAATTGAAATCTCTTGAATTTCTAATTTTAAAAAAGCTTTTATCCTAGCCAAGTCTTAAAATCTTGTACTTTTTCTCGGCTTACAATAACCTCATCTTCTTTATAAGTTGGAAGAATCACTTTAAGTCGAGAATTAGTATAAACCTGAATTTCTTTAATTGCTTTTAACGGAACAATAAATTTTCTGCTTACGCGAAAGAAATCCTTTTTGTCTAGTTCCTGCTCTAGAATTTCTAAAGTGGAATCGATCAAATAATCGCGATTGTCGTACGTATGAATGTAAGTTCCTTTATTTTCACTAAAAAAACATTCAATTTCTTCTGTAGTAATGACTTTTAGATGCTGACCAATTTTAACTGTAAATCTTTTTTTATAGCTTTTTTCAAAAGGATTTGACAGCATTTGGCGAATCTGTTCAAAATCTAAATGTAGATTTGAAGATTCTGCCGCAGCTTTAGGAAGTCTTGTTTTGAATTTAGAAACAGCCGTTTCCAAATCATCTTCATCAATAGGTTTTAGAAGATAATCAATACTATTTAGCTTAAAAGCCTTTAATGCATATTCATCATACGCGGTAGTAAAAATAATGGCGCTTTTAATATCTATTTTTTCAAAAATCTCAAAAGACAAACCATCAGACAGCTGGATATCCAGAAAAATCAGATCCGGATGCGGATTATTTTCAAACCATTGCACAGATTCTTCAACAGAGTGAAGCATTGTTTCCACAGTTACATCTAACTTTTCAAGTTTTCTTTGCAGCAATCTTGCAGCTGGTTTTTCGTCTTCTATAATTAATGTGATCATTTACTATACTATGAAATTTGAAAAAATTATGAATTCAAAGTTACTCCCATTTATTTTTATTTGCGGTATCTTTTTCCATGTATTTTTGGATTTTTCTCTTCTCCCAATCTGACCCAAAAAACCAATCAGTACCAAATACAGATAATCCGTGAGCTAGTAAACCAATTCCCCAGAAAAATGCAGTCGAATATGTGTGCCATTCCGTCAAACCGCTAAAATCCATTCCTTCATTAAAGTTATCTCGGGTTATACTTGAGACAATAATGATAATATTTACAATAATGTAAACTTTTACGTGCGAGTAAAATCCTTTTAGTTTTTTTACCCTTCTATAAGCTGCATTATAATTCTCATCGTCTGTATGTTCTCCAAAATGTTGTTTTGCGTAATCCTCGTACATATTTCTTCTAAAACGTCCCATAACTATATTTTAATTATTTCCACTTGTTTTTATTCTGTTTTTCCTTCTCCATAAATTCTTTGATTTTTCTTTCTTCCCATTCTTTACCCATTCCTGGAAAAACCTCAAAGACTTTTAATCCGTGAAAAACTACTCCAACTCCCCACCATAGTAAGGGCCAAAAAAACCATAGATATTGAGGTGATGTATAAAGGTTTATAAAAATCAAAATTGCATTTACCAATATGTAAGCAACTAGATTTCCATAAAATCCTTTTAAGTTTTCAACTTTTTTTCTTGCCTGAATATATCTTTCTTCCTCGCTTAAATTCGTTTCCATGATTATTCCCATTTTTGTTTTTTATATTTTTTTTCTAAAATGCTTCTCAATTTTCGTTCTTCCCATTCTTGTCCAAAAATCTTATATGAAGCAAACAGATCGATTGCAGAACCCACTATAACAGCCGACCAAATAATTACAACTACCCAATTGAGATATTTTACCGGAAAAAACTGCAATGGCAGATTGGTATATTCTTTTAAAAGAAAAACAATCAGTGCAAGGATGTAAATGAATAAATGCTTGTAAAAAGATTTCAGCTGAATTACTTTTTTACTTGCTAATTCTTGCAGTATTACTTCTTCTTGATCATTACTCAGATTTGTTTCCATAATTACTTTCTAGTCGCTGTTTATTTTCTTTTTCTAGAATTTCCTGAATCTTTTTCTGTTCCCATTTCTTATTAAAGAAAGGCGGAAGGCTAAAAACTTTCAGTCCGTGCAAAATTATTGCCATTCCCCAGCCCATCACAGACCAAACCCACCAAAGATATTCTGGAGAAGTCATATAATTTACAACAATCACAATTGGATTACATAAAACGTACACAGTCAAATGCTCGTAAAATCCTCTTATCTCTTTTACTTTTTTCTGAGCATCATAATAGCGAACTGTTTCTGTGAAATTATTTTCCATTATTTCCACGTTTTTTGTTTGTTATCTTTCTCTAAAATCTCGCGAATTTTTCTTTCTTCCCAATCTGAGCTGTATCCAAAAACTTTAAAAGCATGCATTGCAACTCCAAATCCCCAGCCTAAAGCTGAAAACCAAAACCATTGAAATTGTGGTGAAAATCTTAGATTAATAAAAATCAGGAACGGAATCACACAACAATATGAAATTATATTTCCGTAAAATCCTTTCAGTTCCTCTACTCGCTTTTTGGCTCTATAATACGCTTTTGCTTCATCGGTATATTCTGCACTCATTTCCATAACCGCAATTTGTTTTGTTAAAATTGGAATTCTAACGGTGAAATTCTTTCCATCTTCCTCAATTTTCACTTTTCTATCTGTTATAATTCCGTATCTGTTTACAATATTTTGCAGTCCTACACCTTGCCTGTCCTGCAAAACTTCTTTTTTCTGAAGATCATTCTGAATCGCCAGATAATCTTTATCAATAAAAATTCTAATATGAAGCGGTTTTTGCTCACTTACTACATTGTGTTTTACCGTATTCTCCAGCAAAAGCTGTAAAGAAAGTGGCACCACTTTGGCTTCTGGATTGATGTTTTCTGTTGGCAATTCGTAAAACAAACTATTTTCAAAGCGCATTTTCAGCAGATTCATATAGGTTTTTGCAAACGACAATTCGTCTTCAACCGAAACCAATTCTTTGTCTTTCTGTTCTAAAACATATCTATAAATTTTAGAAAGAGAAGTTGTAAATCGCTGCGCATTATCTGGATTTTCTTCAATCAAAGAACTTAGAACATTTAAGCTGTTAAAAAGAAAATGCGGATCGATCTGATTTTTTAAACTTTCGAATTTCGCATTTGCCGTTCCCGCAATAATTTTCTGCTGCGTTACCTTATTTTCCTGATAGAGCTTATAAAAATTAAGTCCATGAAAAAACAAAAGCACAATAAAAGTCATTACTGCAGATTCGATATAATTTTCTGCTTTTTCATTGGCAAGAAAACCTATAATTGTTTTATTCTCGATTATTACACTTGTAAACAAACGCAATACTCCAATTACAATCATCGACACTAAAAACGAACTTGCAAAACCAATTAAAATTCTCTTTAACGAATATGGATTCTCTCGGAAGACTCTATCTAAAAACTCAAAAAGAACAACGTTTACGATATACAAAACCACACTGTAAAGCATGCAGTACAAGAAATAAATGTAAAGATTCTTGGTGAAAACTGCTGTTCCTAAAGAGGCGAACCGAATTAGAAAAGAAAATAAAAATACTATTCCTCCAACTAAGCATGCTTTTAACAAATTAGGTTTTAATATCATAATGTTTTATAAACTATAGAATTATTTACAAGTTTTTTGAATTTCTAATGCTCTATCTAATCCCCATTTTGGAGCGTAAGGTGTAGCTGGTTTAAAAGTATTAAAAAGTTCAATAGATTTATCAACTTGTGCGCATAAAGGTTTTGTGTCTACGCCTGTCCATTTTGCTCCTCCTAATTGGTAATCTGCTTCACCAAAAACCGCTCTCGGATTGTTTGGGTCTAGCGCCTTTGCTTTCGCGTAAGCTTCCATCACTTTACCAGAATATTTCATTCCGTTTGTCATTGGATCTGCTACAACATATCCTGTATAAATTAACGCTTGCATTACATACAATTCTGAATTGGCTTGGTCTTTTATTAATTCAATATCTAAAGCATCTTGTGCTTTTGTCAATAATAAATCTATTTTAGTTTTGTCTTTTTCTGTAAATACAGCTGTTGCATTGATTAAAGCGACGTAATAATTTGGCAAATAACTGTTTTTTTCAGCAGCGGCGATTCTTTCAAATAGTGCAGAAGCTTCTGTGTTTTTTCCTTCTTTCCAAAGTCCGAATGCTTTATTCATTCCTTGTTCAAATTGTGTCTGAGCTGAACTTATTACTACGACAAATAATGCGACTAAAGTGATGATTTTTTTCATTTTATAAGTTATTTAATGATTTGTTTATTTGGATTAGTTAATTGTTTATTTAGAAGGTAATATCAATTTTTGAATCTATACTGACAGTAAATTTAGCATCGCTGTACAAAGGAGGTCCCATAATTCCTTTCGCATTGTTTGAAGCCGCATATTCTTCTAACGGCATTCCCATTGCGTTTCGATCAAGTTTTCCATTGCTGTTTTCATCATGATACGTAGAAATTGCATATTCTCCTGCAGGAAGATTATCAAAAGTCACAACTGCTTTATTGTCTTTAATTTCAGAAGAAAGACTTTTGTAAGTTGTTTTAAGAAAAGTTCCGTCTGAATTATATAATCCTACTTTAACAACTCCTGTATCATTTTTTAAACCTGAAACAGCGACAGTTAGTTTTGCATTTTGAGCAGACATTAAGCTGCAGATAAATAAAATGGTTATTGTAATAATTTTGGTCATGATTTCTTTTTTTTAAGGTTCTGAGTTACTAAGGTTCTAAGATTCTAAGTTTTTTGTTGATGATTAAAACTTCTTTTTTTAAGGTTCAAAGGTTTTATTTTCTAAGATTCCAAAACTTTGAATCTTTGTCACTTTGTTTCTTTGTTCCTTTTAATTTATACTTCAAAAGTATATTGGTTTTTACTCTCTTAAAATTAAATGCTGCTGAGTTGTTGATTTTGGTTACTGAATTGTTTTTTTTAAGTTGCTAAGGCTCTAAGTTACTGAGAATCTAAGTCTTTTTGGCAAAAAGCTTAGCAACTTAGAACCTTAGTAGTTTAGCATCTTTACCAAGAACTATAAGTTTTTCAACTGATTCTCATTCTTATTCTGGCTAATCGTCCAGAAGAAACCTACAAAGAAGAATCTATCAGCTGTTGGAACCACGGCTTGTCTTTGATACACTCCGCTTGGGTCTGGATTTTTAGCATAATCGTATCCGAAAACATTTTGCGTTCCTAAAACATTTGAAACAGAGAAATAAAGAATTTTTTGTGTCGTTAATAAATACGCCCAGTTAAAACTCAGACTATTGTACGATTTTGTTTTTCCGTTCATAAATTGCGTCTGATTCGGATCATTGTACGGACGTCCTGTACTGAAACTGTTTGTAAAACCAACTTGCGATTTCCAGTCTGTAATAAAATATTTCGTTACAACAGATAAATTATGATTAGCAATAAAACTTGGAGTTGCCATGTAAGGAAAGTTTTTATATTGTCTTTCTGAATCGATATAAGAGTAGGAAATCCAATATTCTAAGTTTTTGTACAAATTGCTATCTCTCCAGAAAATATCCAGTCCTTTTGCATAACCCGATCCGTTGTTATTGAAAACCGAATTGTATTGAATATCTCTCGTATCGTACTGCACCAAATTGCTGTAATCTTTGTAGTAAGCCTCTGCTCTAAGGGTTTGCCCAGGTCTTGTAAATGTATAATTCAAAATATAATGACTTGCCTTCTCGCTTTCAAACTGATGGTATTTAGAAAACTTAATATAATCTACAACTGGCGTCTGAGTAAAATCTCCGTAAGCAAAAGAAAACTGGCTGCTTTTTGAAGCTTTAAATCCTAATGAGGCTCTTGGCGCTATATTATTTTCATTTAACAAACTGTTATTTGAAAATCTTAAACCTACTTTTAAAGCTAGTTTTTTAGAAAACATAACATCACCTTCTGTATACGCAGCAAAAATGTTCGAATCGTAACCATTTGTAACATTAAGAGAAATATTATCTGCTACATCTTCATTGTATTTTGTAATGAAATAATCGGTTCCGAAAGACAATTTAAAATAGTTTGAAAATTTCTTGCTTAACTTTAATTTCAGCTGTGCTGCATTTTCTTGGTTATCGATTCCTGTGATATCATATTTCAGTTTGTTTTTGCTGTAACCGTAACTAACTCCAGAAGTAATCTGCCATCCCGTTCCAAAACTTCCTTTGTATGAAGAATTCAAATAGAAATTATTATTATTCATATCAGTTCGAATTGGGTTTTCGAAATTGACGTTTTTCTGATTTAAATCGAATTTTTCAGAATCGAATGAAGCATACAATTTAAATATTCCATTTGTGAAATTGTATCTGTAAACTGTTTCGCCTCCTAGAGATTGATAAGGATTGTTCCAATCTACATTTTGTGGAATAACAGCCTGATATGGTGCCAAATTGATGTAAGCCATATTTACGCTCAAAGAGCTTTTTTTAAATTTCTGAGTATTTCCTAAACTTAAACCAACTGTCATTAATCCTATATCTGTTTTTTCATGATCTTCTTCATCTTGAGTATTTAAAAGCAAAACACTCGATAAAGCTTCACCATATTCCGCAGAATAACCACCTGTAGAAAATGCGATTCCGCTAAACAAGAAAGGAGAAAAACGGCTTCTTGTTGGCAAATTATTGGTTGTTGCTCCATAAGGCTGTGCTACACGAATTCCATCCACAAAAGTCTGAGTTTCGCTTGCCTCACCTCCACGTACAAACAAACGTCCATCTTCCCCTACTGATTGCGTTCCTGGCAAAGTTTGTAAGGCTGCCACGATATTTCCAGCAGATCCAGCTGTAGTGACAATATCTAAAGGTTTTAAAACCGAAACTCTTGCCTTGTCTCCAGATTCTAAAGTCCCTGCTGTAATAACAACGGCATCTAGAGCATTAACATTTTCTCTTAATTTTATCGTTTGGTCTTTATAATTGGCAACATCAATTTCTTGTTTGAAAGTTTCAAAAAGCAAAAAGCTAACTACTAAAAATTTGTTTCCTGTTTCTGTCGTTTCAAAAGAGAAATCTCCGGTTTCAGAACTTGTTGCTCCATCATAAGTTCCGTCAATGTATATGTTTGCACCTGCAACTGGTTTTCCTTTTTGGTCTACAACTTTTCCTGAAATCGTATTTTGAGCAAAAATCAATGCTGTAAAAAATAAAAAACTAAGGGTAAAAAATAATTTGGTTTTCATGTCATCTTTGGTTTTTGATGAAGCAAATGTATTTTAACATTAAACGTTAAAAAATATATAATAACCCAATTGTAGAATTTCGAGGATGAGTTGTAAAATACTAATTTGTATCTTAGCTAGGAAAACCAAAATCATCATTTTATGTCAGAAAGTAAACGAATTTCAAATCTATATCAGTCTATTTATAATGGAAATCCTTGGCTTGAAGTTAATCTAGACAATACTTTAAAAAATGTTACCGCTGAGCAGGCTTACAGAAAAATAAACCCAAATCTAAATACGATTTGGGAAATTGTAAACCATTTGATCCAATGGAGAAGAAATATTTTAGAACGCATGCAGGGTGAAGTAATCATTACTCCAGACCACAATTATTTTGTTCCTGTTTTAGATCCTTCAGAGGCAGCTTGGGAGCAATCGCTTCAAACACTGGCAAAATCTCAAGAATCATGGAATACTTTTTTTGAAGGTTTTGATGATGCTGATTTAGCAAAAATTTATGTGAATAATGGTCATACGTATTACGAGCACATTCATGGAATTATCCAGCATGATGTGTATCATTTAGGACAGATTGTTATTTTGAAGAAATTGCTTTAATATTCCATTACTATGAAAACTTCAATTTTTATTCTAGCATTTTTGCTTTTTAGTACAATCGGATTTTCTCAAGAAACCGAATCAAAATACGATGAAACTTTAGCAAAATCACTTCACGCTGACGAATACGGAATGAAGAAATATGTTTTTTGTCTTTTAAAATCTGGAAGTAATACAACAGCTTCTAAAGAAGAAACCAAAAAACTTTTTGAAGGTCACATGGAAAATATTGGCAAATTAGTCAAAGAAGGAAAACTGGCTGTTGCTGGACCATTCATGAAAAATGACAGAAATTATCGTGGCATCTACATTTTTAACGTCGAAACAATAGAAGAAGCAAAAGCGCTTGTTGCTACTGATCCGGCGATAAAAGCCAATTTACTCGAAGCCGAATTAACGCCTTGGTACTCTACTGCAGCCTTGCAGGAAACTGTAAAAATACACGACAAAATTGCCAAGACGAAAATGTAAAATATGAAAACAGAAAAAGAAAAAATGATCTCTGGCGAATATTACAACGCCTTTGATCCAGAATTGTTTAAAGGACGTAGAAATGCTAAAAATTTACTGCACACCTTAAACGTAAAAGAATACAGAGTTACCAAAAAAGCAAAAGAGATTTTAAAAGAATTAATTCCAAATGCTGGAGCAGGTTTATATATCGAACCTCCTTTTCATTGCGATTATGGCTATAATATTTTTTGCGGAGAAAACGTTTATTTTAATGTGAATTGTGTCGTTTTGGACTGTGCACCAGTAAATATCGGATCAAATGTGTTTATTGCACCAAACGTTCAGATTTATACTGCATCTCATCCGCTTGACGCTGAATTAAGAAAAACGCTTGAAAATGCATATCCAGTTACAATTGGAGACGATTGCTGGATTGGTGGAAATTCAGTTATCTGTCCAGGCGTAACAATTGGAAAAGGCTGTGTTATTGGCGCTGGATCTGTTGTCACAAAAGATATACCAGACAATTCACTAGCGGTTGGAAATCCTGCAAAAGTTATACGAAAATTAAATCAAGAACCTGAATCAAAAAAATAATGCTTACCCTTAATAAAGTTCATCATATTGCCATTTTATGCTCTGATTACGAAAAATCAAAATATTTCTATACTCAGATTTTAGGCTTAACCATTATTCGTGAAATATATCGCGAAGAACGCCAGTCGTATAAATTGGACTTAGCGTTAAATGGTTCATACGTAGTCGAATTATTTTCATTTCCAAATCCGCCACAAAGACCATCAAGACCAGAAGCGGTTGGTTTGCGCCATTTGGCTTTTGAAGTTATCAATTTAGAAGAAACAATTGCTTTTTTAACTTCTAAAAACATAGAATCAGAACCAATTAGAATTGACGAAACAACAGAAAAACGCTTCACTTTTATTGCTGATCCCGATTTATTGCCGATTGAGTTTTATGAGCGTTAGGCTTTTTCTGCCACGAAGGCGCTAAGACACAAAGTTTTTTTATTTTTTTTAAATATTTCAGATTGAATTGCTTCCAGCTTTAGCTGGATGATTACAAGAATTAAACTGGCAAGCCTTTAACCAAACATGCGAATTGTTTGGCTAAAGCATTTTACTTTTCAATTTCTATACCTCCAGCTAAAAGCTGGAGGCAATTCAATTCGGTGTAGAAGAAAACTTAAAAAACTTTGCGCCCTTGCAACTTTGCGATACTAAAACATAATATCATACGCAAATACACATTGAACGAATTTTCCTCTTTATATCGATTTTAACACACTAAAACGAATATTTCCTAGAAAAAACCGAATTTGATGCTTAATTTTGTAATCCGCATAAAAAAAGTGCGATTTCAAATTTACTTCTGATGAACAAAACGGCGCAAATCAAAAAAAATCATCAATTCATCAAATTCCGAAAATTAGTTATTGTTTCTATTTTAATTGGCTTTCTTTCTGCCTTTCTCGGAATTTCACTTAAAAAAATAACAGAATATTACGAAGAAATCTTCTTTCACGAAGTTTCAGTTCATCCTGTTTTCTACATCATCTTTCCAGTTTTCGGATTATCGGTAATTTATTTTTTAAGGCAATATCTTTTTAAGAAAAAAGAAAATAAAGGAATCAAAGAAGTTTTTGAAAGCACTGCATCAAAATCTAAAAATCTCCCTTCTTATAAAATTCCATCACATTTCATAAACGGTTTATTAACGGTTATTTTTGGAGGTTCAACTGGAATCGAAGTTTCTACCGTTGTTGCTACAGCAACTATTGGATCTGTTGCACACGAAAAAGAAAATGTTTTCCGCCAATACAAAACAGAGTTAATCTGCGCTGGAGTCGCGGCTGGAGTAACGGCGCTTTTCAGCAGTCCGATCGCGGGAATTTTATTTGCTTTTGAAGTTATTTCAAGAAAAGTAAGTCGTGCATTTATCATTTCAAATTTAATTGCAGTTTCTATTGCATTTGGCTTATTAACAATTTTAAAAGAAGAACCTTTATTTGCAGTTTCAATTGTAACTTGGAATTTAAAAGCGATTCCGTACTTTATTCTTTTAGGAATTTTAGCTGGAATGAATTCAGTATACCTAACGCGTTGTGTCTTATTCTTCAAATCACAATTTGGTAAAATCGACACACATTATTACAAAATCATTTTAGGTTCAGTAGTTTTAAGTATTTCCTTATTCTTTTTCCCTCAATTATATGGAGAAGGTTATCACGCCATTAAAGGAATTTTTGGAAATGCACCTCAAACCCAATTGACTATAACTTTGGCTTTAACATTTATCGGAATTTTAATTCTAAAACCAATTGTTACATCAATAACATTGGCTTCTGGAGGTGACGGCGGTGTTTTTGCTCCAAGTTTATTCATCGGAGCATTTTTAGGATTATTATTATCTTCAATCTTAAATAGCTTTTTCCATGTCAATGTAATTCCGGTTAACTTTATGATTATCGGAATGGCTGCGGTTCTTAGTGCAAGTATTCACGCACCTTTTACCGCGATATTCTTGGTTTGCGGATTAACAAACGACTATACGTTGTTTTTCCCAATTCTTGCAGTTTGTTTAATTTCAAAATACACGGCAAAAACAATTTATCCGTATACCGTTTATAGTTATTCTCCAAGTTTAGTTAAATAATTTACAGACTAATATAATCTGGACAAAAACATACAGCAAAGTATATTTAAAAGCATAACGAGTAAAATATAATACCACAATAATGCCAACTGAAAAAATAAAAAGAAGCTATCGCAAAACACGTTACATTCTTTATAAAGAAACCTTAATAGACTATAAAGAGCATTTTTGGTCATTTTTGGGTTCGTTTGTCGGAATTGGAATTCTGGCCTATCTGGAATCTTCACAATTTACAGGAAGCGATGTTGTTTATTTAATTGGTTCTTTTGGTGCTTCGAGTGTTTTAATTTACGGAATTATTCAAAGTCCATTTTCACAGCCAAGAAATTTAATTGGAGGACATCTTATTTCGGCATTTATAGGCGTTACAGTAAATAAACTTGTACCAGATATCGTTTGGATCTCTGCTCCTCTTGCTGTTTCTCTTTCAATTATTTTCATGCAGATTACAAAAACATTACATCCACCAGGAGGTGCAACAGCCTTAATTGCGGTTACAGGATCAGCACAAATAAAAGCTCTAGGTTATATGTATGTGATTTCGCCAGTTCTAATTGGTGTTTTAATTTTATTTTTAACTGCTTTGTTTTTCAATAATATTACTTCAAGCAGAAGCTATCCAAGCCATAGTACTTATCACAAACATTATCATAAAATTCGAAAAAGACTAACGAGAAAATAAAAGCTTTCAAGTCTCGTTTATTATTTCGAGATCGAGGCTTCGAGATCGAAATAATAAATAAATTGAAAATCAATCTTATAAAATCTTTTCAACAAATCGTAATTCGTAATTCGTATTTCGTTTTTTATATTTTACCTTTGACCTCTCAATAAAAACAAAGATTATGGTTTATAAATTTAGAGTTATTCTAGACGCCGAAGAAGATATTTTTAGAGACATTGCTATTCTTGAGGAAGATACACTTGAGGATTTACACAATGCAATCTTCAACGCTTTTGGCTTTGACGGATCAGAAGTGGCTTCATTTTATACTTGTGATGATACTTGGAATCAAGAAGATGAAATTCCGCTTTTTGATACTGGAGATGTTCCTGGCGAAATAAGAACCATGAACGATTATCCGTTATCTAGTATCTTAGACAAAGAAAACACAAAAATTATCTACGTTTACGATTTCATCAGTATGTGGACATTCTTAGTTGAATTGGCTGCAGTAGAAGACGAAACTGTTGGAGCAACTTATCCTGAAACTTTATTCTCTCATGGTGAAATGCCAGACGAAGCAACAGAAAAAAACTTCGAAGCAGACATGCACGACGATATCTACGGAGAATTTGAAGACGACTTAGACGAAGACGATCTTGACATGTTCGAAGGAGATGACAGCTTCGAAGATTATGGATTTGAGGAGAATTGGAATTAATCTAAGTTACTAAGATTCTGAGATGCTAAGATTCTGAGATTCTTTTAAATTGTAAATATTTTCCTGTTTTTATTAAATATTTAAAAATAAGAAATGAGTCATTTTAGAAAAATTTTAGTTTGGCAGAAGTCAATTTCCTTAGTAGCCAAAATTTACAAAGCAACAAGTACATTTCCAAAAGAAGAAATGTTTGGATTAACTTCGCAAATACGCCGAAGTTCAGTTTCAATTCCGAGCAATATTGCAGAGGGATCAGGTAGAGAAAGCAGTAAAGATTTTATACGATTTTTATATATTTCTCTTGGTTCTATATTTGAGATGCAGACTCAACTCGAAATTGCAAAAAATATAATTTACATAAACGAAGAAGAATTTAACCTTTTATATGAGGACAGTCGAGAGATCGAAAGAATGTTAGTGTCATTAATTAGAAAATTAAAAGACATTAATTAAAAACTTAGAATCTTAGAAACTTAGAATCTCAGAAACTCAAAATATGATCAACTTATTCAATACCCACATCGACACCCTTTCCATACACCGCGTTGGAAACAAAAGTCGTAACGAAGCTATTTTTTTATCAGAGCAGCCATTTAATTTAAATGATGAGATTGTTCCTTTGATTAAAGAATTCTTTTTTAAGCCTTTTAGAGAAAAAGAAGAAAACTATTATCAGTTTGCACACGAAGTGGACTTGGACTACAACGACATGTTTAAGTATGCAACTGAGATTTTTGCAAATCCGTCAAATGTTCATGAGGTTTCTAAAAACATCACAAAACATTTATACGAGCAGTCAAATCACCCACACATCAAAAACGGAGAAGTTTATGTAACGTATTTGACGAACCTAAGTATTGACAACAATGTTGTTGATGCAATCGGAATTTTTAAAAGTGAGCTACAAGCAGACTTTTTACAGTTTGAAGAAAAAAACAGCAACCTTGAAATGATCTTACAGCAAGGAATCAATCTGAATAAATTGGATAAAGGCTGTTTGATTTTCAATTACAAAAAAGAAGAAGGATACAAAATCTTAACTGTAGACAGCAACCGTTATGACGCACGTTACTGGTTAGAGCACTTTTTATCTGTTGATGCTTTTGAAGATGAAAATTTCATCACTAAAAAATATTTAAAATTCTGTCAAAACTTCGCAAAAGACGTGGTTTTGCCAGCAGAAGACAAGAAAGAGGAAGTAATGTTTATGAACCGATCTGTGAATTATTTCGCTAAAAATGATCAGTTTGAAGAACAGAATTTCTTGAATGAAGTAATTGACAATCCTGATTTGATCCCTGAATTTAAAAACTATAAAGTTGATAAAGGAGAAAAATACAGCATCGAAGATGTAACCTCATTCCCTATTGCCAACGCAGCAGTTTCTGACGCTAGAAAATCGATTAAAAATGTAATTAATTTGGATACTCATATTCAGATTAAAATGGATTTTATTAATCCTGAAAGTGCAGAAAAATTTGTTGAAAAAGGCTGGGATGAAGAAAAACAAATGTATTACTACTTAGTTTACTTCAATAAAGAAGAGAAAAGCTAAGAAGTTTTCATTTTCTATTACTTACTTATTAATACAGAAAACGGCAGTTACATTTGTAATTGCCGTTTTTTTATTGTCATAAATTTGAATGCTATAAAACCGAGAATACGGCTTTAACAATATCATCATAAACTTGTTTATCTTTTTCTCCT
This sequence comes from Flavobacterium humidisoli, assembly GCF_023272795.1. NCBI lineage: Bacteria > Pseudomonadati > Bacteroidota > Flavobacteriia > Flavobacteriales > Flavobacteriaceae > Flavobacterium > Flavobacterium humidisoli. Next base: position 5,481,812 of record NZ_CP096829.1, read on the forward strand.
GTGCGAGCCAAAACTCTAATTCCAGAATAATTATTAAAGATGAATCTAGCTAGAACTTTTGCATCCAGCTGTTTGGAAATATGTCCTGCCTCCTGCCCTTTTTTAACGGCATTTGTAAAAACTTCTTCCATAGTTTGACTGTTGCTTTTTACAATTTTGGCAATTTCTTCATCATGCATAGCGAGTTCTACAGAAGAATTAACCATGAAACAGCCTTTTGTTATTCGGTCTTCTAAACTTTCAATCACCGCTTGCTTAAAAATAGCCTGTAATGTTTCTTTAACATTCTCGGAGTTCTCTAAAAGTTCTTTTACAGCATTTTGAGCCTGCTGCTGATAACGCTGTAAAGACTTCGTAAACAATTGCTGTTTGTCTCCAAAAGTATCATACAAACTAGAACGGCTCAAACCTAAATGAGTTACCAAATCCTGAGCCGATGTTCCGTTGTAACCTTTGTGCCAAAAAATTTCCACTGCTTTATCTAAAGCCTGATCTTCATTAAATTCCTTTGTTCTAGCCATGACTGCAAAAATTAAATTTCTTTACAAAGATAAAAATTAAACGGAACAATCGTTCCTGAATTAGTCAAAAAAATTACACCACAGCATTTACAGTAAGTCCGCCGTCAATTACAATTTCAGTTCCAGTAATAAATGAAGAGTCATCTGAAGCTAAAAAAGATACTGTTTTTGCAATTTCTGAAGATTGAGCAAAACGTTTCAATAAGATCTTTTCACCCAAAACTGCTCCAAAACCATCTACTTCTTCTTTTTGCAAACCTAGCTTTCCGTACAGCGGAGTTTCAACAGGACCAGGAGAAACCGCGTTTACTCTAATTTTTCTTGGCGCCAATTCTACAGCAAAAACTTTATTAAAAGATAAAACTGCTGCTTTGCTTGCTGCGTAAACGCTTGAGTTTGGCATTCCAACATGAGCATTTATAGAAGTATTAAAAATAATAGAAGCACCATCATTTAAAATTGGAAGTAATTTTTGAACTGTGAAATAAACTCCTTTTGTATTTACATTCATAATAGTGTCATAATGATCTTCAGGAGCTAATTCGAGTGGAGCAAAAGAAGCTACCCCGGCATTTAAAAACAGAATATCAACTTTTCCGAATTTTGCTTTTACTTCTTCAACTAAATTATCAATTGATTTTAAGTCAGATTGATCAGCCACAATTCCAGTAACGTTTAATTCAGTTTCTGCTTTTGCCAATGATTCTTTATTTCTTCCCGTTATAATTACTTTTGCACCTTTTGCTGCTAAATCAGCTGCAGCTGCATACCCTATTCCGCTATTTCCTCCTGTCACGATTGCTACTTTGTTTTCTAAATTTTTCATTTTATTTGTTATTTAAGTTATTGATTATTCAATTATTATGATACAAAGATATAATAACGGAACGATCGTTCCGTTATTATTAAAGTTAAAAATATGTTAAAATAATCAACCGATAATAAAAATGCCCGCCAAATAAGGAATTTGTCTATAGAATGATAAATGAAAGAAATCGCAAAATGGCTTTAATTCTTAATTTATGCTTAATTTTGGATTAAAAAATAACTCAGATGGATATTCAGTTTTTCAAAGAAAGTCCTTTTACCACTATAATTTCATTTCACAAGCTAATTGAATCTTTTGAAGAAATTGCACAGTCAGACGTTGATTACCGATCAAATTATGCCAAAGCGATTTTACAACAGATTGAACTAATTCCGGAACTTAGAACTGGAATTCAGGATTATTCGGTTATCAAAAACAATGAAGCTTTAATCAAAAACATATTAGCCGATTTATTTCCGACTGCATTGACGCACAACGAAATAAAAGCGGTAACGATTCCATTTCAAAATATTTCCTTCAATTATACCGAACGTTTCAAGAAAATCTTGAAAAATGCGGGAGACGAGTTTTACATGGAAATTCGTGATTTTAGCGAACATCAATTTTACATCAATAACTGCTGTTTAATTCTCAGTAATTATTACAAACAGCATATTGACTTCAACCAGCCATTTTTCTACGACATTCCAGATGAAAATGGTATTGAAAAGCATTACAGAATTTTGTACAATGCTGATTTCATGGAAATTATTCCGACTGAAAATGCCATTCAGTTGACTCAGGAAGATATTGACCAACTGATTGATAATTACAATGATATCAATTTATGGAAATCTAAATTCCCAAAAGGAAGTTGGATTTTAAGAGGTTTCGGAATTGTTTCATTATTTGATGCCACAACAGAAAGTGCCATTTCCATCTTGAAAAGCAATTTGCTCAAACCTGGACCAAAAACAGTTGCAACAGATCAAGAAGTTTCTAATATTTTTCAGTCCATTTTTAATCTTCCAAATTTAAAAGTCGGATTCATTATTTACAATCCTGAAGAAGAGAAATTTATCAGACCAGCAAAATACGAAAATCAGATGAAAAGTTTTTTACTTTCCGCTGATCAGGAAGTAGATTGCAAAAATGCTTTTTTTGGATGTTCTTTTGAAAATTTATTGGACAACAGAGAACCTTTCGTTATTTCTAATGTCGGCAAATTCACTGAAGAGCAAACCAATAAAAGACTTGGTGAACATTTACTAAAACAAGGAATTCAGAGCTGTATTTTTGCACCAGTAATCAAAAGTGGGCATTTATTAGGTGTTGTCGAATTGGTTTCTGAAAATCCGAGAGATTTAAATAGCGTAAATGCTACAAAACTGGATTTGGTTCTTCCTTATTTGACTGACACAATTGATCGTTACAATACTGATATGCAGCATCAGATCGAAGCGATTATTCAGAGAGAATATACTACAATTCACCCTAGCGTTTACTGGAAATTTAAAAGGGAATCACAGAATTACTTTCAAAATATGAATCATACTAAGGATTATATTTTTAAAGAAATTGTTTTTAAAAATGTATATCCGCTCTATGGCCAAATAGATATTAAAGGTTCGTCTGAACACCGAAATGAAACTGTAAAAATCGATTTAAAAAGTCAACTTACAGCTCTTTTAGAGATCTTTGATAATCAAGAATCTAATTCAAATCTTGTTCTGCTAGAGCAAAGAAGATTTGAACTGGAATCGCTTAGAAGCGAATTGGATTTTCCTTTAAAAGCAGATACAGAGCAACATGTTCAGCGTTATATTGAAGAAGAAATTCATCCTATTTTAAAAAATACTAAAAGCAATGCAAAAAGCGAAAAGCTGGAAGAATTGTACTTTGAAAAACTGGATGAAAAAACAGGAATGTTTTACCACGAAAGAAAAAAATTCGACAATGCAATGTCGATTATCAATAAAAGATTGGCAACTGTTTTAGACAGAAAACAAGTTGAAGCACAACAGATTTATCCGCATTATTACGAACGTTTTAAAACAGATGGCGTAGAACATAATTTATATATTGGTGCTTCAATTTCGCCAACAAAACCATTCGATATCATGTATCTGCACAATCTTCGTTTATGGCAATTGCAGACTTTATGCGAAATGGAATTGGAACATCATGACCTGAAAACTTCGTTACCATACGAATTGGATGTTACTTCCTTAATTTTGGTTTTCAGTTCTGCTCTTTCAATCCGTTTCAGAATGGATGAAAAACGTTTTGATGTTGACGGAACTTATAATGCAAGATATGAAGTTGTTAAAAAACGAATTGACAAATCGCATATTAAAGGGACAAACGAAAGAATTACTGAGAAAGAGAAAATCACAATAGTATATTCTCAAAATAGCGAAGAAGCAGAATATTTAAAATACATTAAATATCTGCAGCATAAAAAAATTCTTGAGCCTTCTATTGAACAATTTGAAGTTGAAGATCTTCAGGGAGTTTCAGGTTTGAGAGCTATTCGTGTTAAAGTAATCAACAATAATGCAGACCCAGGGGTTAAAAAAATAACCTATCAAGATTTATTAGATGAGCTCAACTAAATAGTTGAGCTTTTTTATTTTTTAAACACATAGAAACATAGATTTTGAAACTTAAAAAAGGCGTTTCACTTACATCAATTCACATAGCATGTGTGAAGAAAGTAGTTTCTTTCTTTATTCTTTTAGATCAAGAAAAACATGTTTCTATGTGTTTAAAAACATATTTCTGTATAAAAAACTTTGACTAAGCTCTCTAAAACTAGATTGATTTAAAAGCAATCACAAACGCGATTACGGTTATGATAATTCCGAACATGAAAAAGTTATAGGCAATTCGGAGTAAATTATATTTTCGCTGTAAAACCAAGCCTAGGTAATACAAATCTTTGATCATGGTTGAATACAAATAATCTCTGTCTTTCATCATTTCATTCATTGCCCAATCGTAATCTTCAAGAGGCATTTTATAGAAATTTCCAAAAAACATTAAATTCACTTTTTTAGCTTCCACGTCATCTCTAGTAAAAAATCCAGAAGTTACTTTTGGACGTGTAGAAAGAATTGCAAAAATAATCGTAATTACACTCGACATCAGCATAATAAAAGTGGGAACGACTAAATGTGCATTTTTGGGGCTGTCTAATTTTGGAATAATAGAAGATAATGCAATCGAAATAATAATCGCATTTACCGACAACAATATATTGGCTTTACTATCTGCAATACCACTTAAACGAGTGTGATTTCCAAGCGTAACGCGAAATAAAGTGTCAATTCCGCGGTCTGGTTTTTCTGTTTTATCTTTCTTCTTGTTTTCTTCTTCAAGTGCAGCGGCTGCTTTCAATTCCTGTTTATTGATTTTTTTCTGAATCATCAATAGATTTTTTTCCTTCAAAGGTTGCCATTTTCTTAAGGCGTAATCGGTATAAAATCTATGTTTATTCAACAAGAAATTCAAATTTTCTCTTGTCCATTCGGCATTAGAAAAACTAACTATTCCTGCATTTTTCAATTCCAGACGTAATAATTCGCAAGTTGTAGCATATTCTTCTCCCATTAAATGCGCGTAATCGGCATCTCTTATAATTTTTTCTAAATGCGTTTTAGGCTCATATTCTTTAACTGTCGCCAAAATTAAACTTGAAACAAGCGCAATAAATTCCTCCGATTTTCCTTTTTCGCGCAGAAAGTCAGCAGCAATTTTGGTGCTTTTCTTTTCATGATTTTCATATCCTTCTATATATCCAGTGTCGTGAAACCATGCCGCAACCAAAAGTGCTTCTTTATCCTCACCTTCTACATCTTCTTTTTTACAAAGTTCTTTTACCGCTGTAACCACCGTAAAAGTATGATTAAAATTATGGTAAGAATATAAATTAGAAAGTTTATCTTTGAGTAAATTACCGACAAAATCTTCGGATTGTTCTATTAGATTCATAAAGAATATTTTTATACCACTAAATTATGAAATTGTTTTTGGATAATCATTTTATTGCCAAGATTAAAAATTTTTCTTTGGCAATTATGGCCCTATTCATCGTTTACTCTTGTTCAACGCGCAAGCCGCAGTACGGGAAAAACGTTAGTGCCAACGAAACAGAAAACGCAACTGACACTATAAAAATTGCACATACATTTTTTCTTGTTGGAGATGCTGGAAATGCCGACGAGGAACAAGCGCAACAAACGCTAGAACTTTTGCACCAAAAGCTAAAAAAAGCAAATAAAAAATCAACACTTCTTTTCTTGGGTGACAACATTTACCCAAAAGGTTTCCCGGGTAACAAAAAACCTGAAGACAAGGCTTTAGCAGAAACGAAATTAACGAATCAATTAAAATTAAGTGAAGGTTTTAGAGGAAGAACAATCGTAATTCCTGGAAATCATGATTGGTACAGCGGAATTAAAGGTTTAGAACGCCAAGCCGATTTTGTAACGAAATATTTGAACGATAAAAAAGGATTTCTTCCGAGAAAATCATGCCCGATTGAAGATGTAAAAATCGACAGCACAACAACTTTGATAGCTATTGATAGTGAATGGTTTTTGGAAGATTGGAATAATCATCCAACCATAAATGATAATTGTGAAATTAAAACCAGAGAAGCATTTTTTGAAGAATTAGAAAGTCTTTTAAACAAAAATCAAGAAAAAACAGTTGTCTTAGCCATTCATCATCCATTATTAAGCAACGGAACGCACGGCGGGCAATTTTCTTTAGAAAAACAATTATTTCCTCTAGAGCAAAAAATTCCGCTTCCTGTAATTGGTTCCTTCATTAATTTAGTTCGAAAAACATCTGGGGTTAGTCCGCAGGATATTCAGAATAAGCAATACACAATTTATGCGAAAAGAATAAAAACGCTTTTGCAAAAACAGAAAAATGTAATTGTAGTTTCTGGACACGATCATAATCTGCAATATATCAGCAAAGAAAACATTCAGCAAATCATTAGCGGTGCAGGATCAAAATCGGAAGCTGCAAGAGCGATAAATCCTTATGATTTTTCATATGGCGGAAATGGATATGCTGTCTTAACAATGTTTAAAAGCGGTGATGCAAAAGTTTCATATTATGGAAATGAAAACAACAAAGAGAAATTACTTTTTGAACGTGAAATTATAAAAGCCAAAGAAATTAACTGGGCTTCAGATATTCCGAATAAATTTCCTGCTACAGTAACCACTTCGATTTATTCTCCAAAAATGACTCAAAAAGGTGCGTTTCACAGATTTTTATTTGGCCAACATTACAGAAAATATTACAGTCTCCCTATTAAAGCTACAACTGCAACTGTAGACACTTTGAAAGGTGGCTTGAAACCAATTCGAGAAGGCGGCGGACATCAATCGGTTTCGTTAAGAATGTCTGATCCTCAAGGTCGTGAGTTTATAATGCGTGCGATGAAAAAAAGTGCTACGGTATTTTTACAGTCAGTTGCTTTTAAAGATCAATATGTGGTAAATGATTTTGATAAAACCTATGTTGAAGATTTCTTATTTGATTTTTACACAACATCTCATCCTTATGCTTCTTTTGCAATTGGCGGAATGTCCGATCAAATTGGTTTGAGACATACCAATCCGATTTTATATTATATCCCTAAACAAAATGGTTTAGGTGAATTTAATGCTAGTTTTGGAGATCAATTATATATGGTAGAAGAAAGACCGGCTGATAATCATTTAGACGGAAAAAATTTCGGTAAGCCAAGCAACATCATCGGAACTGATGATATGATGCTAAATCTTCATAAAGATGAAAAATATGGGGTTGATGAAAAAGAATATATAAAAGCACGTTTATTTGATATCCTTTTAGGAGATTGGGATAGACACAGCGATCAATGGCGTTGGGCTGAATATAAAGAAGATGGAAAAGTAATTTATAGACCTATTCCGCGAGATCGTGATCAGGCTTTTGTAAAATACGATGGCGCTTTACTTTCGCTTATCATGAATATGCCTCCGCTTCGTCATATGCGATCTTTTAAAGGCGACAGAATCAATGTGAAATGGCTGGGAAGAGAACCTTATCCAATGGATTTGGCATTTCTAAAAACTGCTCAAGAAAAAGATTGGGTGGAACAGGCTAAATATATTCAGGAAAATCTAACCGACGCAGATATCGATGAAGCTTTCAAAAATATGCCAAAAGAGGTTCAGGACGAAACGGTCGATGAAATAAAAGCAAAACTAAAAAGCAGAAAAAGAGATCTTCAAAAGTATGCTCGCAGATATTCTGATGTTCTAAGCAAAACCGTTATGATTGCTGGAACAGACAAAAAAGATAAATTTGTTTTAAACCATAATGTAAAAAAAGGAATTGAAATTCAGGTTTTCAGAATTAAAAAAGAAGGCGATGAATTGCTTTACACTAAAAATGTAACTGACGATAAAACAAAAAATCTTTGGATTTACGGACTGGACGATAATGATGTTTTTGAAGTAAAAGGAGACCAAAAATCGAGCATTAAAATTCGTTTAATTGGAGGTCAAAATAATGACACTTATAACATTGAAAACGGAAGAAAAGTTATTGTTTACGATTTTAAATCAAAAGAAAACACTTATAATCTGGATTCTAAAACACAAACGCAGTTAACAGATGACTATGATGTTAATTTGTATAACTATGAAAAGCCTAAATACAACGTAATTGCAGGACTTCCGAACATTGGATATAATCCTGATGATGGTGTAAAAATGGGAGTGAACGTAAATTATACCGTTAATAATTTCAAACAGAATCCGTATACACAAAGGCATATTTTTAATGCTTTCTACTATTTTGCTACTGGAGGTTTAGAATTTAATTATGCAGCACATTTCCCAGGCTTATTAGGAAAATGGGTTATTGATGTGGAATCTTTATATACGACTCCAAACTTTGCCATGAACTATTTTGGTTACGGAAATGAGTCGCAGTATGATGATGATTTAGGAATGGATTATAATCGTGTTCGTATCCGAAAATTTAATGCCTCAGGTGCTGTCAGACACGTTGGAAGATTTGGAAGCGAATTTAGCATACAGCCTATTTTTCAGAGAATGACTGTTGAAGAAACCGAAAACCGATACATTAATATTCCTGGAATCGTAAATCCTGATGTATTTAATACCCAGAATTTCGGAAGTTTAAAAGTAAAATACCTTTTTAAAAATTCAGATTTTGCTGCAAAACCAACTTTAGGAATGGCCTTTATGGTTGCTGCAACTTGGACAACTAATTTGGATGATACTAAGAAAAATTTCCCTACTTTGGAGAGTTTCTTAGGTTTTACACACAAGATTGACCACAACGGAAAATTGATATTGGCTACTTACGTAAAAGGAAAGGCTATCTTCAACAATAATTACGAATTCTATCAAGGTGCTTCGCTTGGTGGCGATACCGATTTACGAGGTTTTAGAAACGAACGTTTCTTAGGAAGTTCGTACTTTTCCCAAAGTTCAGATTTACGCTTAAGTATTGGAAAAATTCGTAAAACGATCGTTCCTTTTACTTATGGAATTTTAGGTGGGTTTGACTACGGAAGAGTTTGGCTTGATGGCGAAGATTCTAAAAAATGGCATCACGATTACGGCGGCGGACTTTGGCTAAATGCCATAAATGTTATTACAGCCAGAATTTCTTATTTTAAATCTCCTGACGAAATTGGAAGGGTGATTTTTGGAGCGGCATATAGTTTTTAAGATGCTAAGGTACTGAGGTACTGAGCTGCTAAGATTCTAAGGTTTTCTCTACTTTGAGTTAAAAATAGCCCCGAATTAACGAATAATTTAAGTAAAATCGTCAATTCGGGGCTAATCTTTTCTTAGCACCTCAGTACCTCAGTACCTTAGCGACTTAGAGTAAACTCATAAATCTTTCCTCCTATTTTATTTGTTTTTTCGTCGGCGATTAATAAAGTATTGTTGTCTTTAAAGACGATGGCTTCTTTTTGTGAAAAGTGATTTAGATTTAGTTCTGTATGTGTTCCTTTATGGAATAAATCTCCTTTAAAATCTTTAAACAGTAAAACCTTATCATGGCTTAACAAGGCAACTTTTTTCCCGTCTGGACTTATTGTTGCACTTGTCAGCACACAATGATTGTAATTGCTGCACGTCTTAAATTCGCCAATTTTTACTGCTTTCTGAGTTCCTGCAGCATTTTTTATCTTGTAGATAAAAGCTGTCCCATCAAAACCTTTGCTTCTGTTTTTGGTAAAAAGATAGAAATATCCATTTTGTTCAAAGAAACCTTCAACGTCATAAAACATTTCTTTTTTCTTTGGAGGAAATTCTTTTTGTTCTGGATACGAAAATGAAATTTTATATTCGGCTTTGGCCAGATCAGCATTCAATTGATTTTTTGCCACTTTATAAATACACAAATCTTTTCTTTCGTTATCATTATTTCCAAAATCTCCAATGTAGATATTTCCAGCTTTATCTTTTGTAATATCTTCCCAATCAACATTAGTAGCATTTGAAATTGTGATTGTTTTATCCAATTTTCCTTGAGAATTGATAGCATAAATAGCATTTTTATTCCCGCTGTCTTCCAAAGTGTAAAGAGTGCTGGTTTCAGTAAAATAAGTAATTCCAGAAACTTCTTTTAATTTTTTTGGAAGAGAATAAAGTTCTTTTAACTCAGTATCTGACTGCTGCTGACAAGCCAATAAAACTATCGAAACGGCTACTAAAAAAGATTTTTTCATGATATTATTTTTTATTTGCCACAGATTAAAAGGATTATAATGATTTGAAAATCCTTTTAATCTGTGAAATCTGTGGCTAAAACTTTAAACTAAGTTAGTGTTTTTAAAATTACGTGTAATAAATTCAAACGCGGCTTGCATAACGTGCCCCATCGATTTTGCATTTTTGAACTTCATATCGTTAGTATAACGATACAATTCCATTTTTAACTGCATAAGATGTTCATGCGTCGAAATAGTGTCATGACACATTATATTCAGTAATTTTTTTATTCTGGTTTCAGCAGAATGAATACGTTTTGCCAAAATTGCTCTTTCCTCATCTTTATACTGAATAATCGAACGCTCTTCTAATTTCTCTTTGATCAATTGAATCATTGGAAAATTTTCCTTGAAAAACTGCGGGCGGTACACTTTGAAATTTCCTTCATAACATTGCTGATCAAAATCGATTGGACGAATTTTGTAAACAACCTGATCAAAATCGTGAATTGGAACAATTACATAATTGTAAGCGCGCATATCTCCTAAAAGCCGAATCATACAGCGTTCGTTAAATTTCACAAATTCTTTCGCTATCTGCGCTTTTTCCATTTCGCTGCATTTATCAAGAAGTGTGTCCATAAAAACATCACCCGGAATTCCGATAATATGCTCTTCAATCAAGGTATCTTTATACACCAGAAAGTTGATTTTATCCGGAGAAAGAATATCTTCCAATTCTAACCCATAAATACGAGAAGCATCGGCTTTTTTGATATAAAAATGAACATAGTTGTCGTTGAGAATATTTCGAACTTTTATTCTAAAAGGCTTTGAATTTCCAAAAGTGCAATAATCAATAGCATCGACATTCAAAAATTGAATAATCTCATTATTTCCGTCAGAGTGTAAAAGCGAGTATATTTTCTTTAGATTTAAATCAATTTCATTACGCTCAAATTCACCATAATACACCCTAATCCAAAGCGTGTCTGTGTCATGTTTATCATAGACATTTACAGAACCTGAAAATCGAAGCAAGTCGTCGTAAAACACAGAAACTTTAGAAATACGTTCGTATCGCTCTAAATAACTTAAAAGTGGCTGTGTTAAAGGGTAAGACGGTTTTTTTAAAACCATTAAAGGCTCGCTCATTTTGAATATCTTTATTACAAATTTACGTCAATACGATTTAAAGTTAGAATTTAAAGTAACAAAAATCTATTTGGCTCGTCATACTAAAAACTAAAACCAGAAAAATTTGGAAACCATATTAACCATTGAGAATTTAAGTAAAAGATACGGCCGAATTCAGGCTTTGAAAAATGTATCTTTTCAAATACAAAAAGGTCGAGTTTATGGCATTCTAGGGCCAAACGGCAGCGGAAAATCGACTACATTAGGAATTGTTTTGAATGTTGTTAATAAATCGTCTGGCAGTTATCGCTGGTTTGATGGCAATGTGGAAACTCATGATGCTCTGAAAAAAGTTGGCGCCATTATAGAAAGACCCAATTTCTATCCGTACATGACAGCGGAACAAAATCTGAAATTGGTTTGCAAAATCAAAAACATCAACTATTCTAAAGTCAATGAAAAGTTAGAATTAGTTGGATTAAGCGAAAGAAAAGACAGCAAATTTAGCACTTTCTCATTAGGAATGAAACAGCGTCTGGCAATAGCATCAGCACTTTTGAACGATCCCGAAATTTTAATTTTAGATGAACCAACCAACGGACTAGATCCTCAGGGAATTCATCAAATTCGAGATATCATTAAAAAAATTGCTTCGCAAGGAACTACTATTTTGCTTGCTTCTCACTTATTAGATGAAGTAGAAAAAGTTTGTTCGCAAGTAATTGTTTTAAGAAAAGGTGAAGTTTTATATTCTGGTTCTGTTGACGGAATGTCTTCTAACGAAGGTTTCTTTGAGTTGCAAGCCGAAGATAATTTAGTTTTAAAAACAGTTCTATCAGAACATCCTGCTATTGATAGAATTGTTGAAGAAGAGGGAAAAGTTTTAGTTTACTTAAATTCTAACTTATCTGCCTCAGAGTTAAACCAATTTTTATTTTCTAAAAATATTATTTTAAGCCATTTAGTAAAACGTAAAAACAGTTTAGAAGCACAATTTTTAGAATTAACCAAAAACGCCATCGCTCAAAAAAACTAAACCATGAAAAGACTTCTCTCTATAGAACTTCAAAAAATCTGGATGAACAAAGCCAGCCGTGTATTGACCTTAACTTACTTTGTCTTACTTTCTTTTATCGCCTTAATCGCCGCAATAAAATTTGATATAGGTCCTTTCAAATTTCACTTGGCAGAAATGGGGATTTTTAATTTTCCTTTTATCTGGCATTTCAATACGTATGTCGCAGCTTGGCTGAAATTCTTTTTAGCCATTGTAATCGTTTCTATGATGGCGAATGAATATAGCTATGGGACTTTAAAACAGAACTTAATTGATGGTTTAAGCAAAAAAGAATTTATTTTATCCAAATTCTTAACTGTCGTTTTATTTGCTTTTGGATCTACTGTTTTCGTTTTTATTATGAGCTTGCTACTAGGATTATCTTTTTCATCTTATACCGAATTTGGAATTATTTTTTCTGACTTAGATTATCTTTTAGCCTTTTTTGTAAAATTAACAGGATTCTTTTCGTTCTGTTTGTTTTTAGGAATCTTTGTAAAACGTTCTGCTTTTGCCCTTGGTTTTCTTTTAGTTTGGAGCATAATTGAAGCAATCATAAGAGGCACATTAGCTTTTAAAATTTTTCCAAACAGCGATACTGATGAAAAAATCACACAGTTTTTGCCTTTAGAATCAATGTCAAATCTAATTGTTAATCCTGGACCAAGATTATCAGTAATTAAAAATATTGGCACTCAAATGGGAATCGAAACAGAAGGCAATTTCAGTGTAGATTATAGTGCCGTTTTAATCGTTTTAGCTTGGACTTTTGTGTTCATATATTTTTCTTACAAATTATTAAAAAATAGAGATTTGTAGTATATTTGCTACTATGAGTCTTTCAAGATCTTTATTCACAATTTTTATTTTGTGCTGTTTTTATAATAAAATCAGCGCACAGAATATTTCTGTTGATGATACTACGACACCATCCTATTTAATTCAGAATGTTTTAATAAATAGTTCTTGTATTGATGTAGAAAGCGTGACGGCATCGGGAAACCCGAATCTAGGTGGACAGAGTTACGGTTCCTTTACAGCTGGTGCCAATTTTCCTTTTTCAGGAGGAATTGTTTTAGCTACTTCGCCTAGCAAAAATGCAGAAGGACCTTTTTACAAACAAGATTCCAAAGGAGTAAGGATTTTAGGTTGGAATGGTGACGCTGATCTTAATAAAGCTTTAGGAATTACGAATAGCACGCAAGCAACACTTATAGAATTTGATTTTACAGCGCTGACCAATTCAATAAGCTTCAATTATATTTTTGCTTCGAATGAATATCAAACTAATTTTCCTTGCACTTATTCAGATGGATTTGCTTTCTTAATTAAAGAAGTTGGAAGTTCTGAAGAATATAAAAATCTTGCCGTTCTACCTAATTCAACTACAGCAGTGTCAGCTACAACGGTTCATCCTAAAATTGAAACCGTAAAAGACAGTTATGGACAGCCTTTAGAGGGATGTGAAGCTTTAAACGAAAGCTATTTTAATGGCTATAATGCAAATGGAAGCCCCATCAATTATGCAGGGCAAACTATCGTGATGAATGCCTCTACAAGTGTAATTCCGAACAAAAAATACCATTTAAAATTGGTCGTTGCCGATGATGAAACCAGACAATACAACTCTGCCGTTTTTATCGAAGCGGGTAGTTTTATAACTAAAATAAATTTTGGAGAAAACAGAACTGTAGCCAATAACAATCCAGTTTGTTATGGCGAAACTTACGTTTTAAATACCAACTTGGGTACAACAGGATATACTTTTAAATGGTTTAAAAAAGATGCTTCTAACACTTATGCTGAAATTTCAGGTGCTACATCTCCTTCTTACAACGTAACATCGTCGGGAACGTATAAAGTAGAAGCAACCTTGGATAATACAACTTGTGTTTCTGTTGGAGAAATCACTGTTGAATTTGCTCCCGAAATCCCATCGACAAATACTTCTTTGCTTCAATGTGATGATGATACAGATGGTATTTCAATTTTTGATTTAACTAAAGCTGGAAATTTCATCAAAAACAATGATTCTCAAATTATTAATCAGGGATATTATGAAACTTTGGCAGATGCTCAGGCAAAAACAAATCCAATTTCAAATCCCGAACGATACACCAATAAAGGCGCAGATCAAATTATTTTTGCACGAATTGAAAACAAGTTTGGCTGTTATAAAATAGCTGAAATTACACTCAACATCTCTAATTCTACTATTCCAAACCAATCTCCTGTAGAAACTTGCGATGGAGACGATGTGCAAGACGGTTTATATCAATTTGATTTAAACGCAGAAGTGACTCCTCAAATTTTAATGGGTTTGCCGACAGGCTTGGCAATTAATTATTTTTTAACAGCTACTGATGCGCTTACAGAAACCAATCAGCTACCTAATATTTTCAAAAATACAACTCCAAACAGCCAAACGATTTATGCTCGTGTCGTAAATGGCCCAAGTTGTTATGATATTACTTCAATAGAATTAATTGTACACACGTTTGATCCTCCTAATTTTGAAGACGAAACTCATTATTTATGTAAAGGAGACGAAATGACGCTAACCGTTGCGACGGGCTATAGCAGTTATTCATGGTCTAATGGGGGCAGTACTAATTCTACCATAATTAATGGCGCTGGCGATTACTCCGTAACTGTAAAAGATGCAAATGGCTGCCAAAAAACTAAAAATTTTAAAATAATTTTATCCGAACCAGCTTCAATTACTGGAGCAGATGTAAAAGATTTCTCTGGAACTGATAATACAATTCAAGTTCAGTACACTGGTGTTGGAAATTATGAATTTTCTCTCGACGGAACTGTTTTTCAAGATAGCCCTACTTTCACACAAGTAAATCCGGGCATATATAATGTTAAGGCTAGAGACAAAAATGGTTGCGGTTTATCTAATTCATTTTTAGTATATGTTTTGGATTATCCGCGTTTCTTTACTCCAAACGAAGACGGATACAATGATCTTTGGGTCATTAAAAACATTGATCAAATGCCAGATTACACCATTTCTATTTTTGATCGTTACGGAAATTTGCTAAAACAAATGAATCAAAATGGTACAGGCTGGAACGGGATTTTTAACGGAAGACAAATGCCTTCAGACGATTACTGGTTTACTCTTCAATTTATTAATGGAAAAAATGTAAAAGGTCATTTCTCTTTGAAAAGATAGCTTTTTAAGATCTAAAATCTGAAATTCTAAATTTCAATACTGGGTCAAAAACTCCAAACTTTATAAATTCCACTTGTAAACTAAAGCATAAAAAAGAATCCCAAACTCCTTGATTGGAATTTGGGATTTTTTATATTGAAAATTAAATCGAATTAGATTTTATATCTTTTTCTGTCTGTTTCGCTTAAGTAGATTTTTCTTAAACGTAAAGATTTTGGAGTAACTTCAACATACTCATCTTTTTGGATATACTCTAAAGCTTCTTCTAATGAGAATTTGATAGCAGGAATAATTCTAGCTTTATCATCAGCTCCAGAAGAACGTACGTTAGAAAGTTTTTTCGTTTTAGTTACGTTAACCGTCATATCGTCGCTACGAGTGTTTTCTCCAATTACTTGACCTTCATAGATATCCTCGTTAGGATCAACGAAGAATTTACCACGATCTTGTAATTTATCGATAGAATAAGGAATAGCTTTTCCGTTTTCCATAGAGATTAATGAACCATTGTTACGTCCAGGAATTTCTCCTTTGTATGGTTCGTACCCGATGAAACGGTGTGCCATAATAGCCTCACCAGCAGTAGCAGTAAGCAATTGATTTCTTAAACCAATGATTCCACGAGATGGAATGTTGAATTTAATAATCATACGCTCTCCTTTACCTTCCATAGAAAGCATTTCTCCTTTACGGATCGTTACGAACTCAACCGCTCTACCTGAAAGGTTTTCTGGCAAGTCGATAGTTAATTCCTCAATTGGCTCACATTTCACACCATCAACTTCTTTGATGATAACTTGCGGCTGACCAATTTGAAGCTCATACCCTTCTCTTCTCATTGTTTCAATAAGAACAGATAAGTGAAGTACACCACGACCAAAAACCATGAATTTATCAGCAGAATCAGTTTCTCCAACTTTCATCGCCAAGTTTTTCTCAAGCTCTTTTGTTAATCTCTCACGAATATGTCTAGAAGTAACAAATTTACCTTCTTTACCAAAGAAAGGAGAATCATTAATTGTAAACAACATACTCATAGTTGGCTCGTCGATAGCGATTGTCTGTAAAGCTTCTGGATTTTCAAAATCAGCAATAGTATCACCAATTTCGAAACCTTCAATACCTACAACAGCACAAATATCTCCAGCAACAACCTCTTCTACTTTTCTACGGCCTAAACCTTCAAAAGTGTGTAATTCTTTAATTCTAGATTTGATGATTTTACCATCTCTTTTTACTAAAGAAATTGGCATTCCTTCTTTTAAAGTTCCTCTTTCAAGACGTCCGATAGCGATACGACCTGTAAATGAAGAGAAGTCTAAAGATGTGATCAACATTTGAGGAGTTCCTTCAGAAACTTTAGGCGCTGGAACATTAGCGATAACCATATCTAATAATGGTTCAATGTTTTCTGTTTGATTTCTCCAATCATCAGACATCCAGTTGTTTTTAGCAGAACCGTAAACCGCTGGGAAATCCAACTGCTCTTCAGTAGCACCTAATTCAAACATTAAATCAAAAACTTTCTCGTGAACTTCTTCTGGAGTACAGTTTTCTTTATCTACTTTATTGATAACTACACAAGGTTTCAATCCTAAATCGATCGCTTTTTGCAAAACGAAACGAGTTTGAGGCATTGGACCTTCGAAAGCATCAACTAGCAAACATACACCATCGGCCATGTTCAATACACGTTCTACTTCACCTCCAAAATCGGCGTGGCCAGGAGTGTCGATAATATTGATTTTTGTTCCTTTATATTGAACAGATACGTTTTTAGAAGTAATTGTAATACCTCTCTCACGCTCCAAATCATTATTATCTAAGATTAAATCACCTGTGTTTTCGTTCTCACGAAATAACTGACAGTGATACATAATTTTATCAACCAAAGTTGTTTTACCGTGATCGACGTGGGCAATAATTGCAATGTTTCTAATAGATTCCATCTGTGATTTTTAATGGGCGCAAAGGTACACTTTATTTTTTAAAAAAAAATGTTTCTATCATAGTTTGCGTATATACAATCAATTAGTTAATATAAATCATGCAAAATATCGGTTTCAAAATGATATTAACATACGTTTAGTTATAGTTAAATTAACTATATTTGAAGTGATGAAAAGTAAAACTCTCCAAATTACTCTTATTTATACCATCATCTCGATAATTATGGCGGTCCTATGTCATAAATTACTCATAACCTACTTTTCCTCATCAGAATATCTATATCTATCCTTAGTAAAAGATGTTATATTTATTCTAATTACAGTATTGGTTTTTAGCTTTATCCTTTCAAAAAACGAAAAAAGAAACATAACCATTTTTGAAAAGTTAAACAAAACTAACGAAGAAATAAAAGAATCTAATGAGAAATATGACATTGTAGCAAAAGCGACAAGCGATACTATTTGGGATTGGAAAATTCAAGAGGACAGTATTAATTGGAATAAAGGAATTGAAGGTGTTTTTGGCTATGACCCAAAAGAAGTAGGAAAAACTTCTAAATGGTGGTTTGACAAAATTCACCCAGAAGACAGTATCCGAATGTCAATAAAACTATATTCTTTTATAGAACAGAAAACTGAAAAATGGCAAGACCAATACCGTTTTAGATGCGCTGACGGATCGTACAAATATGTTCTGGATCGAGGTTTTTTATTAAAAGATGAAAACGGAAGAGCCATCAGAATGATTGGAGCCATTCAAGATATTACAAAACAAAAGGAAGAAGAACAGCGATTAAAGCTTTTAGAAACCGTAATTACGCAATCTAAAGATTCAATTTTAATTACCGAAGCCAATTCTTCTGAAAGAAAAA
Source organism: Flavobacterium humidisoli (assembly GCF_023272795.1). NCBI lineage: Bacteria > Pseudomonadati > Bacteroidota > Flavobacteriia > Flavobacteriales > Flavobacteriaceae > Flavobacterium > Flavobacterium humidisoli. The sequence goes on from NZ_CP096829.1 coordinate 5,500,083, forward strand.
TACCGAAAATAGTTTATGTAAATCCTGCATTTTCTCAAATGTCGGGTTATCAGTCAAACGAAATCATTGGAAAATCACCGAACATTTTTAAAGGTCCAAAATCGGATTCAGATGAATTAAAAAAACTTCTGAGAGCCATAAAAAATGAAGAGGAATGCTTAATTGAAACCATTACATACACTAAAAGCAAAGAAGAATACTGGGTACGCTTTTCTATGATTCCTATTTTTAATAACGAAGGCGTTATCTCGCACTGGATTTCGATACAAAGAGATATTACAGATGAGAAAAAACTAGAAACAGAAAAAGAACATCTAATTCGAGAATTAACACAAAACAATAAAGACTTAAAGCAATTCTCTTACATTACATCACACAATCTTAGAGCTCCACTTTCTAATTTAATTGGACTATTAAATTTAATGGAAGACATTCCTATAGAAAATGAAGAACTCCAAGAAATAATAGCAGGATTTACAAAATCGACACATTTACTAAATGAAACCATTAATGATTTAGTAAAAGTTATCATTATTAAAGACAATCCTTCAATGCAAAAAGAAGAAGTGTCTCTAAAAGAAGTTTTTGAAAATGTTTTCAGCCAGCTTTCATTTCAGATTGAATTACACAAACCTATAATAAAACTAAAATTTGATAAAGTCCCTGAACTTATTACCAATAAAGCCTATATAGAAAGCATTCTATTAAATCTGCTTACTAATTCTATAAAATACAAATCGGAAAATAGAAAATTAAAAATATCAATAACAGCCGAACAAATAGAACAAAAAACAATCTTAACCTTTAAAGACAACGGAATCGGAATTGACTTAGAAAGAAATCGCGACAAAGTATTTGGACTTTATCAAAGATTCCACAATTATCCCGATAGCAAAGGATTAGGATTATACCTTGTAAAATCGCAGGTAGAAACTATGGGAGGAACAATCTCTATCGAGAGCGAAGTCAATAAAGGAACCACATTTACAATAACATTTAAAAATTAATTATTATGCTTGAGCAGATTTTATGCATCGATGATGACCCTATCACGCTGATGCTATGCAAAAAGGTAATTTCAAAATCTTCATTTTCACATGAAGTCATTACAGCTCAAAACGGTGAAGAAGCCCTTCATCATTTCAATGTTTTAAAATACACCAACGATCAAGCTAAGAAAAGACCAGAATTAATTTTTTTAGATTTAAATATGCCAATTATGGGAGGATGGGAATTTCTGGATCATTTCACTTCTTCAGATTACAAAGAATTTAATACCGTTCCAGTAATCGTATTATCTTCCACTATTGATCCCGAAGATCTTGCTAAAGCAAAAAAATATCCTATTATAATAGATTTCCTTTCCAAACCTATTACACAACCAATGCTAGAATACCTTAAAAAGAAAATTGATTTAGAATAAAATTTAAATCCCAATATCTTAAATTCCAAATCCCAAAACCTTCAATATAAAATTACATTAAGGTTTATAAAATTTTGAATTTCACAAATAGCAAAATTCCAAATTCCAACTATTCATAAAGATTGGAATTTGGAATTTATTTTTTATTGGAATCTCATTTAAATTAGGGGTAAAAACAAAAAAGTCCTCTAAGAAGAGGACTTTTATATATCTTACAAACTGTATTAATTACAATTTAGCAACGTGTTTCGTTAATTTAGACTTCAAGTTAGAAGCTTTATTATCGTGAATGATGTTCTTTTTAGCTAATTTATCAATCATAGAGATTACAGTTGATAATTTTGCAGTAGCATCAGCTTTATCAGTAGCTAATCTTAACGCTTTAATAGCATTACGAGTAGTTTTATGCTGATATCTGTTAAGAACTCTTCTTTTTTCGTTACTTCTGATTCTTTTTAATGCTGACTTATGATTTGCCATTTTCTTTTAATTTTAGATGTAATAATTATTATAAATACTAGTTAAAAAAGAAAAACCTCCCACAATTGTAAAAACAATCACTTTGGTTTTAACTAATAAAACAAAAACCGAGACACCAATTTTTGTTTTACAAAACTTATTTACAACTAATTTGTAGTCCGTAGGGGAATCGAACCCCTGTTACCAGGATGAAAACCTGGCGTCCTAACCCCTAGACGAACGGACCAATATTCTCCTAAGTTGGAAACTTTTCAATATGTAATAAACTTGTAGTCCGTGGGGGAATCGAACCCCCCTTACCAGGATGAAAACCTGGCGTCCTAACCGATAGACGAACGGACCGCGCTTCTGTATTGCGGATGCAAAGATACATCTATTTTTTATTTGCGCAACACCTAATGCAAAAAAATCTATATTTTTTTAATATGCCTTAGCAAAAAGCACTCTTTTAGAAGAAGGTTTCCCAGTAAATACGCAGGTTCCCGCCTCTTCTACAGCATCCAAAGGAATGCAACGAATCGTCGCTTTTGTCAATTCTTTTATCTTCTCTTCTGTCTCAGCAGTTCCATCCCAATGAGCAGATAAAAAGCCTCCTTTTCCTTCTAAAACTTCTTTAAATTCCTCAAAATTATTTACTTCCGTAATATGAGTATTACGATAATCTAATGCTTTTGTAAATAAGTCCGTTTGAATCTGTTCTAAAAGATCATTTACGTGTTCAACGATTTTTTCGTTAGAAACAACTTCTTTTGTCAAATTATCACGTCTTGCCACCTCAAAAGTTCCGTTCTCAAGATCTTTTGGACCAACTGCAATTCTAACAGGCACTCCCTTAAGTTCCCATTCTGCAAATTTAAATCCTGGCTTTTGTGTTGTTCTATCGTCAAACTTGACAGTGATTTTCAGTTTTCTCAATCTAGCTGTCAAATCCTTAACTGCCTCTGTAATTTGAGCCAATTGTTCATCTGTCTTATATATAGGAACAATTACTACTTGAATTGGAGCCAAATTAGGAGGCAACACCAATCCTTGATCATCAGAATGCGTCATAATTAATGCCCCCATTAAACGAGTAGATACTCCCCAAGAAGTTCCCCAAACATGCTCTTGCTTTCCTTCAGCATTAGCAAACTTAACATCAAATGCTTTTGCAAAGTTCTGCCCTAAGAAGTGAGATGTTCCTGCCTGTAATGCTTTTCCGTCTTGCATCAATGCTTCAATACAATATGTTTCGTCTGCTCCAGCAAAACGCTCTGTTTCAGTTTTAAAACCTTTTACAACTGGAATTGCCATAAAGTTTTCTGCAAAATCAGCATAAACATTCATCATTTTCTCTGATTCCTCAATTGCCTCATCTTTTGTAGCGTGAGCAGTATGCCCTTCCTGCCATAAAAACTCAGCAGTTCTTAGAAATAAACGGGTACGCATTTCCCAGCGAACCACATTAGCCCATTGATTAATTAACAAAGGTAAATCTCTATAAGATTGCACCCATCCTTTATATGTAGACCAAATAATAGCTTCACTTGTAGGTCGAACAATAAGCTCTTCCTCTAATTTTGCGTTTGGATCAACCATTAGTTTCCCAGGTCTATCCTCATCGTTTTTCAACCTATAATGCGTTACAACAGCGCATTCTTTTGCAAATCCCTCAGCATTTTTCTCCTCCGCCTCAAACATGCTTTTCGGTACAAACAAAGGAAAATATGCATTTTGATGTCCAGTTTCTTTGAACATACGATCCAACTCAGCTTGCATTTTTTCCCAAATAGCATATCCGTATGGCTTTATTACCATACATCCTCTAACTCCTGAATTTTCAGCTAGATCTGCTTTTACAACCAGTTCGTTATACCATTTCGAATAATCTTCTGATCTTGTAGTAAGGTTCTTACTCATATTATATTTTTTGGCACAAATTTTGTTTTATACAATTTTAACTAAATAGTTTGACAAAACTAACTAATTTTGTAATGTGCAACAATAAAAAACACCACAGATATGAAAACTTACCTTTCACTCCGCCAAAACTCTAATCATTTTTACTTAATCGGATTACTGAGTTTACTGCTAGCATCATGTGGTTCTTACCAAAATTCATCTTATTACGATAATGATGGAGTATATGGTGGTTCATCAGTTAAATATGTACAGACAGGTACAAACAACCAATACAAAGAATATTTCAGATCATTACAAGATGATAATCAACCGACTGAGATATTTACAGACGTTGACAATTACACTAATTATTCAGACAGCACCCAAACTGCATCTGTAGGTTATCCTGCATGGGGAAGCAGCAGCTCTGACGTTTCTGTAAATGTTTATTCTAACCCATCATGGTCAATCGGATTTGGATGGGGATATCCTTACTACGGATGGGGATATGGAGGTTATTACGGATGGGGCTACCCATATTACGGATGGGGATATCCAGGATGGGGTTACCCTGGTTGGGGCTACCCAAGTTGGGGATATCCATACTATGGATACAATTACTCTTATAACTATGGAAGAAGAGGCTCTGCAGGATATTATGGTGACAGAAACTATGCTTATAACAGAAATTACAGCACCAATAGAAACTATACTTCTAACCGAAATTATACCACAAACAGAGGAAGCTACACAACAAATAGAAATTATACCACAAATAGATCAAACGGTTACACTGATTTCAGACGTTCTAATATGAATGGAAGAACAAGCAGCCCTACGTTTACAAACAGAAGATCTTACAACAATAGCTCAGACTACAGCAATAGCAATTACAGCAATAGAAGATCTTACAATAATAGCGGAAATACCACAACAAATAGGACTTATACACCTAGCAATAGTGGCTCATCAAGAACCTATGCCCCTAGCAATAGTGGATCATCAAGAAGCTACACCCCTAGCAATAGTGGTGGAGGTTCTAGATCATACAGCGGCGGTGGCGGCGGTGGCGGAATGAGATCTGGCGGCGGTGGCGGTGGAGGCAGAAGATAATTATTCCTCAACCCTCTAAATTTCTAACTTAAACTTATCAAAATGAAAAAAATATTATTCCTATTTATAACAGGACTAACTGTCAGCGCGTCATATTCACAAGAAGTTTCAGATGCTTTACGTTATTCTCAAGAAAATCTTACTGGAACTGCACGCTATAGAGCCATGAGCGGTGCTTTTGGAGCAGTTGGAGGAGACATTTCTTCTTTAAGCGTAAACCCAGCAGGATCTGCAGTTTTCAATAGCAACCAAGTTGGCGTAACCTTTAGCAATCAAAATATAAAAAACAATTCTAATTATTTTGGCACTCAAACTTCTGATAAAGAAAACTCTTTTATTTTAAATCAAGCGGGAGGTGTTTTTGTATTCAAAAACAACAACCCAAACGTTGGATGGAATAAAATTGCAATTGGTGCAACTTATGAGAATACAAACAATTTTAACAACCAAGTTTTTTCAGCTGGAACCAATCCCACCAATTCTGTAGATGGCTATTTCTTAGATTACGCGAACGGAATTCCATTGGGAAACATTGCAAATGCAGATTATAGAGATTTAAATTATAGTCAACAACAAGCTTTTTTTGGACTTGAAGGATACGTAATCAATCCCGTAACAGGAGACAACAACAACACACAATATTTCACAAACGTTCCTGCTGGAGGAAATTACCATCAAGAAAATGAAATCTACACCAGAGGCTATAATAGCAAAATAGGCTTTAACATTGCAACCTCTTATAAAGACAGATTATATTTTGGAGCGAACTTAAATGTCCACATCACAGACTACAGAAGAACGTCAAGTTTCTATGAGTACAACAACAACCCTTTAGAGACCTACGAAACTATTTCTAATGTACGTTTCAATAATGAACTTTATACATACGGAAACGGTTTCTCTTTCCAACTTGGAGCAATTGGCAAAGTTACTGATGCTTTTAGACTTGGAATAGCATACGAATCAAATACATGGTATGAACTTTACGATGAATTATCACAAAGTTTATATTCAACTACAGAAACTAGCGCCGGTGAGACTTTTAATAATTCTATAAATCCAAACATTGTAAACGTATACGAGTCTTACACTTTACAAACTCCAGACAAATGGACTTTTAGCGCAGCTTATGTTTTTGGAAAATCAGGTTTATTAAGCGTTGATTATGGCATAAGAAATTATGGCAACAGCAAATTTAAACCTACAAATGATGCTGCTTTTAGAGGGATCAATAATGACATCAGTAATACTTTAACTAGTACTGGCGAACTTCGTATTGGTGCCGAATATAAAATCAAACAGCTAAGCCTAAGAGGCGGATATCGTTATGAAGGAAGCCCTTATAAAAACGGAATTACAGTAGGTGAATTAAACAGCTATTCTGCTGGTTTAGGTTATAATTTTGGATCTACAAAGCTTGACCTTGCTTATTCCTATTTGGAAAGAGAGTCAAATCAAGGTTTCTTTTCAAGAGGATTTACAGATGGAGCTAACATTACATCAAAACTAAACAATGTTACTATGACTTTATTATTTGAATTGTAATTAAAAATCAAAATAGATGATTGAAAATTTCCATCAGGTTTTACTTGATGGATTTTTTTTTACCATTTGAAAGACCTTTGTTTTTAGTTTAATTTAAAATGAATAGTCAAGAAGTCAGAACTACTTCATAAAAAACAGCTAAAACAAACTGAAACTAGTGTTGTTTGAATAAAAAAAGTGTAATTTTGCACTCCAATTTATAAAAGTATGAGAACCAAGTCTTTAAAAAAGAACAAAATTAACGTAATCACTCTTGGGTGTTCAAAAAATGTTTATGACAGTGAAGTCCTAATGGGACAGCTGCGTGCAAATGGAAAAGAAGTTGAACATGAAGCTCCTGCAGAAAAAGAAGGAAACATTATTGTAATCAATACTTGCGGATTTATTGATAATGCAAAAGCAGAATCGGTAAATATGATTTTGGAATATGCCGACAAAAAAGACAGAGGACTTGTAGACAAAGTGTTTGTAACAGGATGTTTGTCTGAGCGTTACAGACCAGATTTAGAAAAAGAAATTCCGAACGTTGACCAATATTTTGGAACAACAGAATTACCTCAATTGCTAAAAGCTTTAGGTGCAGATTATAAACATGAATTACTTGGAGAGCGTTTAACGACAACTCCTAAAAATTATGCTTATTTAAAAATTGCCGAAGGATGCGATAGGCCTTGTAGTTTTTGCGCAATTCCTTTAATGAGAGGTTCTCATGTTTCGCAACCAATTGAAAAATTGGTCAAAGAAGCTCAAGGTCTTGCTAAAAATGGGGTTAAAGAATTAATATTAATTGCTCAAGACTTAACTTACTACGGACTTGATCTTTATAAAAAAAGAAATTTAGCAGAACTATTAGAAGCTCTAGCAGCTGTTGAAGGAATCGAATGGATTCGTTTACATTATGCTTACCCTACTGGTTTCCCTATGGACGTTTTAGAATTAATGAAACGTAAGCCAAAAATCTGCAACTATATAGATATCCCACTGCAACACATTTCAGATTCTATTCTAAAATCGATGCGTCGCGGGACAACTCAAGCTAAAACTACTCAGTTATTAAAAGATTTCCGTGCAGCAGTTCCTGGAATGGCAATTAGAACTACATTAATTGTTGGTTATCCAGGCGAAACTCAAGAAGATTTTGAAATTTTGAAAGATTTCGTTCAGGAAATGAAATTTGATAGAATGGGATGTTTTGCTTATTCTCATGAAGAAAATACTCATGCTTATTTATTGGAAGACAATGTTCCAGATGATGTAAAACAAGCTAGAGCAAACGAAATTATGGAACTGCAATCTCAAATTTCTTGGGATTTGAATCAGGAGAAAGTTGGCAAAGTTTTCAGATGTATTATTGACAGAAAAGAAGGTGCTCATTTTGTGGGACGTACAGAATTTGACAGTCCAGATGTTGACAACGAAGTTCTAATTGATGCTTCTAAACATTATGTAAAAACTGGAGAATTTGTTAATATAAAAATAATTGAAGCAACAGAATTTGATTTATACGGAGAACCTGCTTAAATTTACACATAACTATTGCTAACATTAGACAAAATACTTTTATGAAACCTACGCTAAACTTAATTATTTTCGTTTTCACTTTATTCTGTTTCAATACTGTTTCTGCTCAATATGGAAACGGATACTACAATAATGGTTATGGTAACGGTTATGGACGAGGGGGCGGAATAGGCATGGATAGAAGTATGATGGCTGGTCCGCAAAGCACACCAAGCAAGCCTAAGGAAACTCCTCCTGAGCAAACTGCAGCACTGATTGTGGATCAGATGAAACAGCAAATCAATTTAGATGAATTGCAGTCAATTGCAATTTCTAATGTTTTGGCTGATAGTATACGCGAACAAGGTATTTTATTAAAAAACGAAAGTAGTAGCCAAGATCAAAAAATTGAGCAGATAAAAGCGTTACGCGAAAGTACCGATAAAAAAATTAGCGCTTTTTTAAATCCAGACCAAGTTGAAAAGTATAAAACTTTCATGGATTCTTTAAAAGAAGTAAAAAAGACTAAATCAAAAAAGAAAAAAGATAAAGATTCTAAAGAAGATTCCAAAGAAGTAAAAGACCTTCCAGATACGAAAATTTCAGAATAATCGTTATTAACTATAAAACAACGAATTATGACAAAAAAGCATTTTTGTTATCTGATTTTAGCTATTATAATTAGTTCTTGCTCTACAAATCCGTACAAGACTACAGAAAAAGCTTATGATCAGCAACTGAAAACTTTAGAAAACCAGATTACAAGCAAAGAAGCCAAAACAATTCCTGCGGTTCCACCTTTGGCAATTGACACTTCTTATGCACAACAGCTAGGAATCGTAAAAGACACTTTATCTAAAACCGGCTCTACTTATTTGGTAAACGGAATAAATACAGAATGGGTTGGTACTGTAAATTTTAATTTAAGAAAACCAAGTTTTGTTATTATTCATCATACTGCGCAAGATTCGCTACAGCAGACGATTAATACTTTTACAAAAACCAAAACTCAAGTAAGTGCTCATTATATCATTTCTGAAAACGGAAAGGTGGTCCAAATGCTTAATGATTATCTAAGAGCTTGGCATGCTGGAAATTCTACTTGGGGAAAAACAACAGATTTAAACTCTTGTTCGATTGGTATTGAATTAGACAATAATGGTTTTAAACCTTTTACTGAGGCGCAAATTAACAGCTTACTGGCTTTGTTAACTAAACTAAAAAAGGATTACAACATTCCTACTCAAAACTTTTTAGGCCATGCTGATATTGCACCAGGAAGAAAACAAGATCCGAGCGCGTTATTTCCGTGGAAAATTTTAGCAGAAAAAGGATTCGGAATTTGGCCAGACGAAATCTTAGAACCTGCTCCCTTTGATTTTAAAATTGAACCAGCACTTAGAATAATAGGCTATAATACTAAAAATTTAAGTGCCGCAATTCAAGCTTTTAAACTGCATTATATTCAAACTGATGCAACATCAGTTTTAGATAGAAAAACCATCGATACAATTTATTCGATATATAGAAAACAGGTTCAATAAACCTCAGCAATAAAATTTAAAAAGCGTTTCTATTAATTTAGGAACGCTTTTTTATTTCCATATAGTGGGTAGCTTCAAATAGAGAGTCAAGAACAAAGAAGAAAGAGGAAAGAGGAAAGAACAAAGAACAAAGAAGAAAGAACAAAGAAGAAAGAAGAAAGAAGAAAGAAGAAAGAAGAAAGAGGAAAGAAGGAAGAATAAGGAGCTGAGAAACTTTATATTGAAGTTTAAAACAAACACAAAAAAGAGCCAAGAAACCCGAAACTTGGAACTTGGAACTTGAAACTTGAAACTTGAAACTTGAAACTTGAAACTTGAAACTTGAAACAACTAAACCACTCTGCACTGAAAGTGCAGAGGTTTGTTTGACCAGAGACTGAAAGTCTCTCAATTTTGAAAACTTTTTATCAAAACTAAAAAAGTCAAAAGATTATATTTTTTCGTATTACTAAAGTACTGCAATAAATTGCAGGGTTTTAAACCCCGATCTGAGACCAATAAAAAAGCTGCCAAAACATTAGAATGTTTCGACAGCTCCAAAAAAAAAAAAAAAATATCAATCTTTATCTCTAGAAAGAGTATGTTGTTGCAATTAAACCATAGAAGCTTCCTCCTGTTGGCAATGCATTTTTATCTAAAAATATATCCTCAGAAGCAGCATCGTATCTTAATTCAGGAATTATTGTAAGTTTACCAACTTTGTAATTTAAAGAAACTGTGTTGGCAAATACACTTGATCCTGCTAAAGTTCCTAAACTTGGAGCAGCGTCTTTTGCATCAAAATATTCTATTCTGTAAGCCAATAATAATGCTGGGTTGAAAGTATAATTAGCATAACCTACCACAGAAAACCAATCTCCATCTAAATTGCTATCAAAATCATTTGTTGTTTTTGCATAAGTTGCATTTAATCCAAGAGCAAAACTATCACTAATTGTTTTAGACGCAGTTAAATCAAACTGTGTTTTATTTTCGTCTGAAACTGGAATTGTACTTCCTGGAATTGGATTACTACTTCCTGTTGTAAAATTTAAATACGCACTCCCTGTATCGCCAATATATCCTACTTGACCGATGAATGTTTTTTGGTAAGAACCTGCATCCATAGCCGATTTAAAATCTGTCGGGTTGGTTAATCCTAACATCGCAGTAAATTGACCTGAAGTATATTGTGCTTTAACCCCAGTATTAAAAAATGGCCCATAAGAAAACGCATACGACATACTGTAATTTTTGTTATCTACTGCATCTAACACTTCATATCCAATGTGGGTTCCGAAACTACCTGCCACTACCTTAAACTCTTCAGTTAAATTGTATGTGAAAAATAATTGTTTAATCATAAATTTTGCGCTTGCATCTTTATCTGGCGTTTCATTATATGAAAATTCTGCTGCTCTTTTTCCGAAACCTAAGTCTACAAAAACAGAAGCTTTTCCAAAAGTATGACCTGCTTCAATCGACGCCATTCCTAATTCGAATGAATTCTGTGAGTTGGTAAAGCTCGTTAATCCATTCATTTGTTTTGAAAAATCATATTTATAGTACGCATCTGCAGAACCTCCCCATGTGGTTGCTGGAGCGGTAGCGGCTGCTTCCTCTTCTTGGGCAAAGGCAAAAGAACTTGTTAACATCGCGGCTAAAATGTGAAATGCTTTTTTCATGTTTTAATTTGGTTTTTAGTTATTAATTGATTCTGGTTAGTTAATCTTTTTATATATCTATTTTAATAGTATAAGTCATTTCTAAAACCTTGCATGCGCCCTTCAAATCATCATCATTTTCATTAGCGAATTTATTAACTTTTGTATGAGTAGAATAATTCAAAACCGCTTTTTTGACGTTTTAGACGAAGAATTACGGATTACAAAAATTAAATCTCCAATAATCGTGATTTGACATTTATAGATTATTGTTTTTGAAAATTCAACAACAAAATTTTAAGCGTTTTTTTAATTTTTACACATCATAAAGCAAAAAATACTACAAAAACCCATAGTAATTCAATAAATAAATCAACACAAAAGACAAGTACCCCTATTTTTATAGGGGTGAAATCCAAAATATATAAAAATTAAAAAAAATAATAATATTCAAAAAACAATATAACCTTATCTTTTTACTTCAAATAAATTCTTACAAAAACAAACCATTTAAACCCTATGCTACGCTATAAACCTCAACTTCATTTCTCAAAAAAAATGAAGAGAAAAAAAACTGTACTTGTATGTCTAATAAAGGTTGCTGGAAATTACATTTGTTCAAATATTGGCATAAAAAAAAGACGCACCTTCGAGTGCGTCCGTTTTTTGTCAATCCTATTAAATACAAAGCATTAAAATCTTTTCATGATTTTAGTCCTTAAGGCGATATCCTGTCTCTTTCCAATTTGCAGGCAAATATCTTTCATAAGTCCATTGATTGTATTTTTTAAAATATTCACGGGCCTTTACGCCAGATTCTTTCAGGTCTTTATTTTTCCATTTTCCTCCCGACTTAGCAGATTTATATAAAATCGAGCAGGTTTCATCTTTATCAGAAACAGACCATAAAATCCAACTCAATTTTCTCTCCTCCATCCAATCTATATAGTCTTGCCAAGCTTGGTAATTTAATGGGCCGTCACCGGAAGCCTCCATCCCTGCAGATTCTGAAATAAAAATTGGAAGTCCTTTTTTTATTGCGGCATCAGTTCTGTCTCGTAATTCTTTCCCGTGGGTAGCGGCGTAAAAATGCATTGTGTACATTATATTATCATACCCCAAAATAGGATCTGAAGCAGGAAGATCTATATCTTGATCCCAATGCGGTGAGCCTACCAAAATTATATTATCAGGATCATTTTCTCTAATTACCTTAATTATCTCTTCAGAATAAGCTTTAACCTCTGCCCACGTTTCATAATCAGGTTCATTAAATATCTCATATATAATGTTAGGATAGTTACCATACTTTTTTGATATCTTTTCAAAGAACTCTTTAGCTTCTTTCAAATTAATATTATGGGTATGCCAATCAACAATCACATACATATCCTCTTTTATTGCTCCTTTAATAACGGCTTCTATTTTCTTTTTTGAAAATTCTGGATTCTTCATATACGAATACTCACCAAGCTCCACTCCTAATGCAGCACGAACAATGTTGCAATTAAAATCTTTTCTTAACCAACTTACTGCCTTTTTATTGTAAAATCTTGGCCACATACTATGCCATCCAAAACTCATTCCTCTTAAAACAATTGGCTCTTTATTTTTATTTACTAATTGCGTACCATTTACACTAAGTTTTCCATGTGTCTCCACCTGAGCATTTGAAAATGAAAACCCCAACATAAAAACAAGCGCTAAAATTTTACTCACCTTCATAATCAGTTAGATTTAAGGAATTAACTTTAAAGTAATCACATCATGAGGAGCTATTTCAGCCGTAAAAGCCTTTTTTGTATTTCCGATTTCTTTGTTTTTCCAAAGGTCTTTTATTTTGAAAATTGTCTTATCAAAATCGGCTTCATAACCAAAATCAGCATCTTTGATATTGTTTTTCTTCCAATCGAAATATACTTTTTTTGAAGTTTCGGTTCTATTGACAAAGCTTACTGCCCATGCTCCATCAGAAAGTGGTTTTACCCATACTTCCACTCCATCTAAAATTGCATATTTAAAACCTTGAATTCCAAGCTTATCTTGATTTACAGAAAGCAATTCTTTATTGGTTAAAATTGCCAAAGTTTCTTTAGACATTTTACGATAATCGTTTCCTGTAAATAAAGGAGAAGAAAGCATACACCACATTGCGAAATGCGTTTTATCTTCGGTATCATTCATTTCATTTCCAACTTCCATCATATCAAAATCATTCCAATGATCTGGACCTGAATATTTACGAATATCTTTTCTCATATCAGCAATTTTCATGAATCCCCAAGATGACCAATTTTCAGGATGTTTGAATTCGCAGTCAAAACAAGGATAAATATCTCCTGAAATTCTCCAAAGATTTCCAACTGGTTTTCCCCATTCCCACGGCTGATTATCTCCCCATTCGCAAAGACTAAAAACAATTGGTCTTCCAGCTGTTTTTAAGGCATTACTCATTGTGGTGTAAGCTTCTTTGGCCGTGATCCCTTCTGTATTACACCAGTCGTATTTCAAGAAATCAATTCCGAGTTTTGCATAAAATCTAGCATCTTGATATTCGTAACCTCTTGTTCCAGGATAACCTGCGCAAGTTTTTGTTCCAGCACAATTATACAATCCGAACTTTAAACCTTTATTGTGAACATACTCTATAAGCGCTTTCATTCCGCTTGGAAATTTTTCTGGATCAGGTACTAAATCACCGTTTGTGTCACGCTCGTGCGTCATCCATCCGTCATCTAAAACAATATAATTATAACCCGCCGCTGCCAAACCAGAAGAAACCATGATATCGGCCGTTTCTTTTACTAACTTTTCATCAATATTAGTGGCAAACGTATTCCATGAATTCCACCCCATTGGCGGTGTCATTGCAAGACCATCAAATTTTCCACCTTGCTGTTTATGAGTATTCCCTTGACCGAAAGCAAAACTTGAAATACCGAGAAGAAGTCCTAAAACTATTTTTTTCATTTTTTACGTATTTAAAAAATATTATAAAAAGATATTCCCTAATTTCTCAATTAGGGAATATCTCAAACTAACTCAAAAACCTATTTTTTTATAAAAATCCTATATCATCTATATAAAGAATACTAGATGGAGTAATTGTTCCTCCCGAAAATTCTTGAATAAACACACTATCAAAATTTCCATCAGTTAAAAGTTCAGGATGCAAAGCTGAAATAGGAATTGAAATATTATTCCATTGCCCTGGCACTAAAGTTACAGTCGTACCTTTAGCAGAATCGCCTGTATCACTATTTATGGTAACCATAATTTTAGTGCTTTCTGTTGGGAATATAGACATTTTGACAAATTGGTAATCTGTAGCATGCAGAAGAAGATCGGAGTGCATGAAAAGTCCGCTCCAAGCTTCTGCAACTTTTTTGATTGCATTAGTTCCTCTGCTCACTTTTTCGGTGCTTTCCCAGGTAATGTCGCCTCCCCAGCCCCAGCCCCATCCTTTCAATGAGTCTTCGTATAATAAATATTTAAGCCCTATTCCGCTTGGAGCAGACACTCCAAACTCAGTTTCTACAACAATAAGCGCATATGAATCAAAATCAGCTGGAACTGTTGCTTTTATTTCTGTTTTAGAAACCGCAGTAAACGTAGCTTCAGTAGATCCGAACTTAACACTTTTAACTTTTACAAAATTCTGTCCGGTAATTGTAATAACATCTCCCGGAGAAGCCAATACTTGCGATAATCCTGAAATTACTGGCGCTGGCGGAGTTAACTCAATAACATTGCTTAAAACATTTACGAAACCATTTGTTCCGTAATAATCTAATCCTGGAGCTTCTTTATCAGATCCGTTTACCTTTAAAACACCGTTGGTTACGTTAATGCTTAACAAGTATAAATCTGAATTTACAGCATTTGCCATTGTAGCATAATCTCCCGTTTCTAAATAATCGGCTTCAACTCCTGCAAGTTTGCCCACTCTTTTTTTAACACCTTTAATAACGTGACTTAAAACAAGTTGCTTTAAATCTTCTACAGGAACTAGCGTAATATCTGGATATCCAAGTTCATTCACATAACCACTGGCTACCAAATAAGCATCGAAAGTAGCGTCGTTAGGAACAAAATACGTGTAATTATCAGGTGTATTTAATGTCGATTCTAAACCCGCTAATTTTATTGCTTTTGTAAACGTAGTTAAATTACTATTTGCCTGAATTAAGCCATACGCTGTATTATAATTTTGCTGTGCTCCCCCAATATCTTCAATTTCGTTATCGCAGGAAGAAGCTGCAACAACCAAAAAGACACTTAGAGCAATATGTTTTATTTTACTATATATATTTTTCATAAATTCTCTTTTAGTTTTTTAATTATGGATTCTGATTAATAGACTGAACTTTTGTCGAAATCTTTATTTGAATCCTAACCATTATTTTAACACCAATCCGATATCATCTAGATAGATCACATTACCTCCAAAACCGCCAAATTCTTGATATCCAATTTGAGTTAATTCAGTTGGATTACCTAGCGAACTATATGGCACCTCAACATAAGTCCAAGAAGTTCTGACATCAACGATCACGATGTTTTTCTCAGCATCTCCATTTGCAAAAAACTTCACTTTTCCAGCTTTTTCACCCTTAACCCAAAACCTTACCGCTTTGAATTTATCTGTATCATGATAAGACCAATTGTTAATTCCAATAACATATCCATCCCATTCACCAGCTTTCCATTGAACACACTTAGTTCCTTGATAAACATCTTTGGCGTAGGCTGCATCAAACTCATTAGTTCCATCCCAAAGAGATTGCCATCCCCAAATATTAGTGAAAGCGTCATCATAAATTTCTGAACCTATTACTTGTGGAGCCACTGTTGTTCCCGAGACATTTGTTACTGATAAATTTTTCAAATAACTTCCTTCGGGAACTTTAACTACAATTTCTGTTAACGTAGAAGATACAGGCTCAACTTGGATATCGCCAAAATTAACGACAGGACGCAAGAAATATTCGCCTGTAATGGTAATAATATCTCCTGGATTTGAATTGACAGGAAACCCTGTAATATTAGGACTTGGAGGTCTGATAGCCACTTTATAGTTCAAGGTGCCTAAATTGGTTACGATCTTCATTTCGTCCATTTCATTATAGTATGGCGTTTTTGAATCTACCAAAACCACAATTGCATTATCTGTTACAAATGTTGGATTAAAATAAGATTCTAGACCATTGAATGAGATTGATTTTAATGTCGCAAAACCAGATCCTCTAATTATATAGTAATTTCCAGCATTGATAACTTCTGTAGGAACATCAACCTGTCTATCTCCTTCAACCAATGGATCATCTACAACAGATCTGCTAATTCCTGTTACTTCAAGCTTTCCAGATGAACCCGTTGAATCATCATTTGAACAAGAAGCGAATAGGAAAATTGAAATCGAAGCTAAAAAATACAACTTCAATAACATTCTATTTTTTATATTTTTCATAGTGATTTACTTTTAAAAAATTATTTGAAAGTGTAAGGAACTGGTGCCTCTTTCAATTTTGGATTTTTTCTAACTTCGACATCTGGTTTTGGATAAATAAAATCAGTTGGAGTTGGCGTGTAATGTGTTACTCCCTGAGAATCGAAACCTCTGTCTTGCTGAGAAATAATATTGATTGCTTCCTGACGTGGCAGTCTTCCTAAATCGAACCAAAATTCTCCTTCAAAAGCAAATTCAACTCTACGCTCATGAAACAAAGCTGCTTTTGTTAAAGGCACATTAGTTCCTAAAATTCCAAGACCTGCTCTAAGTCTCACTTTGTTATACGATTCTTTTGCCGCAGCATTAGTCGTCTCATCAGCTCCAGCCATAGTTGCTTCAGCATGAATTAGCAAAAGGTCTGCATAACGCATAATATAATTACAGTTACTCATTCCTCCCCATCCATCAGCTGGACCTGTCTCGCTAGTAACTTGCCCTACAACATATTTCTTAACCGCTGCTCCCGTATTGGCTAATACATCTGGATATTTTGTTTTATCCATAACAAAACCTACAACACCATCTCCTTTAATGTTAGGATAAGAATCTCCATAAATCATAAAAGATTCTTTTCTTCTTAAATCTCCAATTTCAAAAGCATCTTGAACGTCATTGCTTGGTACATAAGTAGCACCATACGAAGCGTTATCATTCAAAATATCTAAACCATATTGGATATTAGAGAAATTTCCTCCTCCGTAAGTATTTATAGCGCCTGACCATTGCCAAGAATAAATAGATTCTTCGTTATTGTTTTTACTTGTCAAAAACAAATCTGCAAAATTTGGCAGTAATCCAAACTCACCTGAGTTAATCACTTTTTCAGCCATTGTTTTAGAATCAGCATATTTTTTTTCATATAAATATACTTTGGCTAAAAATGCTTCTGCCGAACCTTGCGACACAAAAATATTTTCTCCGTTAGCAGATCTAGATCTAATTTTTGATTTTAGATTGGATGCTGCAAATTTTAAGTCGTTTTCAATGAATGTATAAACATCTTCAATTCTATTTGTATTCACCATCGGATCTTTTGCCAAAGCTAAATTATCTTCAATAATCGGCACTGGTCCATACAAACGAACCAAATAGAAGTAAGCTATCGCTCTAAAAAAATGTGCTTCTGCAATAGTGTTTTTAATAACTGCTCTGTTAACATCGGCAGTAGCATTTTTTTCTATGTTATTAATTAAATTATTAGACTGTGCTACGATTGCAAAACAAGCTCTCCAAGGATCCAACAATATTGGACTATCAGAAGTCAATTTAAACTGAATCAGTTCTGGCCCATCAGCATACGCCAAGCAATTTCCTGATGACAGCTCTGATAATGCGTAAAAGTTTTTAGTATAATAAGGAGCCCACATTGCACCATACATTCCATAAGTGGTTCTTGCAACTTGCTCATCAGTATTATAAAACTGGTCACTGCTGTAACTATCTTCAGATGGGCGATCCAAGAAATCTTCGCTACAAGAAGTAGTTGCCAAACCTAGCGTTAAGAATAAAACTAAGGTCTTTATATTGATACATTTTTTCATAAGAGTAGTAATTAAAATTCTAAATTCATTCCAAAAGTGAAACTACGATTGGTTGGGTAACGCCCTGAATCGATTCCAGATAATAATGGATCTTGGTTATATGATCCGATTTCAGGATCATAGCCTGTATATTTGGTAAATGTGTAAAGATTTTGAATACCAAAATAAAATCTTAATTTACTAATGCTCGCTTTTGAGATCACATCTGAAGGCATGTTATACCCTAAAGTAACTTGCTGAATTCTTAAATACGACCCATCTTCTACATAGCGATCAGAGATTGCAATATTTGGATGTCCGTCTCCGCCATCAGGTCTTGGATATTTTGCATCGGTATTTTCTGGTGTCCAAAAATCGGCTGCTTCTGCCAATTGATTTTCATACAAACGTTGGTTTTTAGTACCTGCACGTCTTGTTAAGTTCATTACTTTGTTACCATACGATCCTTGCAAAAAGACTCCTAAATCGATATTTTTATATTTAAAAGTATTATTGAATCCGTAAGTAAATTTTGGTGCTGGATTACCAATGTAGGTTAAGTCCTTATCATCAATCAAACCGTCTTTATTTTGATCTACATACTCAACATCTCCCAACTGGCTTTTTACTGCTTTATTTCCTGTAAAAGGAATTGGAGCATTGGCCAATTGTTCGTTGGTTCTGATAATACCAACTGCTTGATATCCGTAAAATTGACCAACTGGCTGACCAACTATCGTTTTAGTTACCGCTTTTGTCGTATAATCATTAAGTAACACATCTTTTGTCAAATCGAAATTATCTTGTAAACTCAACAATTTATTTTTGTTTGTAGAGAAAATTACTTTTGAATTCCATGAAAAATCTTTTCCAAACTTCTCATTATAATCCAAAGTCATCTCAAAACCTTGATTTCTTAAACTCCCTAAATTTACACTTGGCGCTCCTAAACCTCCTTGATACGCATCTGTACCTGTAACATAGTAAGGCAATGGCAACACAAATAAAAATCCTTCAGACTCTTTTCTGTATACATCAAATGTTGCTTGAAGTTTTGAATGGAAAAGTGTAAAATCCAAACCAAAGTTGGTTTGTTTAGAAGTTTCCCAAGTTAAATCTGGATTGGCAATATTATTAACCGTAAAGAAGTTACCCATTGCCGATTTTATTGCACGAACCGTGCTCATGTAACCGCCACCGCCAATATTTTGATTTCCAGTTTCTCCATATCCTCCTCTGAACTTGATATTATCAATATATTCTCTAGTTCCCTCCATAAACTTTTCGTTCGAAAGTTTCCAATAACCTGAAACTGATGGAAAGTAACCCCATCTTTCACCTGGACCAAAATTAGAACTTCCGTCTGCTCTCATGGTTGCCTGCAAACCATATCGATTATCATAGTCATAATTAAAAGATCCGAAGAAAGAATACAAAGCAGAGCTTCCCTTATATTCTGAAGCAACAACTGAATCGGGATCTCCCAAACTAATAGAATGAATATCATTACTTAATAACCCAGAAACAGATTGCGAATTACCGAACCAATGACTATCATTTGCCTCTTGACCAACCAAAACATTAAAATGGTGATTACCAGCATCAGCTTTATAAGTTAAAACGTTTTTAACGTTAAGTCCATACCAATTGTTTGCTCTCTCTGTCAGCATATTAGTTTCTCTAACCGCTGCACCCCATTTATAAGTAGGCTGAAAACCTTCAAAATTATCTATATTAGTAGATCCGCCAAAGTCAAAACGATACTCCAATCCTTTTGCTATTCTAAAATTGGCATAAAAATTTCCTATAAAATTCTTCTTAATCAACTTGTTCGTATTCATCAAAGCCGAAGCCACCGGATTGATCCAAACCCCAATTGATCCATCTGCTGGCGGGCCAGCGTAGTTACCATTCGTGTCTTTTACCGCAACATCTGGTGTAGACAAAATAGAAGTACTGATAATACCATTGCTAGCACCATTGATTGTAATATCTTCATTGGTTACACCTGCCCCAACAGAAACTCCAACAGTTAACCAATCTTTTAGTTTGCTGTCAACATTTGTTTTAAAACTATACCTTTTGAAACCAGAACCAATAACAATACCCTCCTGATTGGTATAACCACCTGAAATATAATAGTTAGTACCGTCTTTTGCTCCTGAAAATGAAATCTGGTGATTGTTCATTATCGCGGTTTTATAAATCTCATCTTGCCAATTTGTTCCTTTACCTAAAACAGATGGAACAGCAAATTCATCTCTTGGCGCCACACCATAAACTGCTGCCAAAGCATTTTGCTGTTCAGCGTATTGGCTCAAAGTCATTGTGTCTAATAAACGAGTAACATTTTGAATAGAAAAATAGGTATCATAAGTAATTTTTCCTGCCCCTTTTTTTCCTCTTTTTGTAGTTATAATTACAACTCCATTCGACGCTCTAGAACCATAGATAGCAGTTGCAGAAGCATCTTTCAAGATATCCATTGTTTCAATATCGTTAGGATTTAAAAAAGCTATTGGGCTCGAAGTTACATTTCCTGTGTTTGATCCTAAATAACCTGTAACAATTGAACCTCCAGTTGCAGTATTGGCGGCATCTCCAGAAATTGGAATACCATCGATAATATACAATGGCTCATTGGTTCCGGAGATAGAAGTAGTACCACGTATTTTAACCGACACACTACTTCCTGGCTGTCCAGAATTGTTCGTAACGGTTACCCCAGCGGCACGTCCTTGCAACAATTGATCTACAGATACTTGTGGAGAGTCTGCAATATCCTTAGAAGTAACAGTAGAAATAGCCCCTGTCAAATCCTTTTTCTTTACACTTCTATACCCTACGTTTACCAAAACCTCACGCAGATCTTCGGCGCTAAGTTTCAAAATAACGTTTACTGTTCCACCATTTTTAACGTTAATCGTTTGCGAAACATATCCAATAAATGAAACAGAAATAGTAGAGTTTGCAGGTGCTTCGATAGAATATTTACCATCGAAATCTGTGGAGGCCGTCTTCTTTGTAGCTGTAACTATGATATTGGCACCTGGTATAGATAACCCCTTTTCATCAGATACAGTTCCCGAAACCTTTACCTGAGCCGTAGCAAAGTTACAGGTCAGTAACAAAAATAATATCAAAGGAATAGCTTTGTGGTCAGCCTTCCAATGAATGAAGCTAGTCATTAGTTTTTTCATAATAAGTGTTTGGTTAGTTAAATTTGTTTATTGCATAATCTTAAAGTAAATGCCAGGGTAATTTTTACTTCTAAATTATTTAACAAATCTATAACAGAGAGGATTATCAAATCGATAGTATTATATCATTTAATGATAATATTTTTACTATAAGCGTCTAAAAAAACACATATAAAAATAAAAGCGTATAAATTTTAAATTATTCGCAATCACATCACTCTCAAGAACACAAACACTGAATAAAAACCAATGAAATCTTAAAAATCAAACGTTTTCGTTAAAAATAATATTTACTTGTGATAAAAAAGTATCACTATAAAATTCGTTTTAAACCAGAAAACTCTTCACGATATTGGCTTGGAGTACAATTTTTTGTCGCCTTAAAACTGCGATTGAAGTTCGCTATATTATTAAAACCAGATTTAAAAGCAACTTCAGAAACACTCATATCTTTTTCTACCAGCCAGCGCGCTGCGTATCCAATTCGAATATCATTTATATAATTGACAAAAGTTTTACCCGTACGTTTTTTAATAAATCGGTTAAAAGAAATGATAGACATACTCGCCACATTTGCCACGTCTTCTAAAGTGATTTTTTCAGCAAAATGTTTTTGCACATATTCATAAACTAATTTCATTTTATCATAATCATCAAAAGTATCATAGTCTACTGTATAAGTTGAAAGCAAACGCTGATTTCTAGAATTGGCCAGATCATAAAGTAAAGAAGTAATCTCTAAAAAATAGTCCATACCATCCAATTTAGAAAGCCTTACAAGCCTTGGCATCAACTCTTCGGCTGTTTTTTTAGAAAAAAGAATTCCATGAATTGATCTATTGAACATATCTCGAATCGGATTCATGATACGTCTTGCAAGTAAAGATTCATGAAATAAGTCGTTATGAAATTGAATCGTAATTTCGTGTATTTTTTTATTTGTGCATTTATTCAATTCCCAGCCATGATATAAATTTGGACCAATCAAAACCAGCTCGACATTATCAATTTCTTCAATATTATCTCCTACAACCCTTTTAACCCCTTTCCCATTTTGAATAAAATTGATCTCAAATTCCGGATGATAATGAACAGGAAAATCAAAACTATCTTTTACGCGATCAAAAACCAAAAAGCTGTCACTCGCAGCAAGCGGAGCTATTTCTCTATAAAAATTCTTCGTATTACTCATCTTAAAAACTATTTCAGGAAAACAAACCTTCTTTTTTTGATTGCAATAATATGATATATAATTGATAAAATAATATTAATTACACTATAATCATCCGTTTATCTTTGAAAAAATTAATTTATCATTTCTTTAAAAAGAACATTAATAATAAACATTAATCATTTTTTATTAAATAACTTTTTATAGTTTTAATAATTTTAACGCTAATCGCATAGAGAATTTTCGACAGAAGAAATGCTATTTTTTAAAAACCGTAACCACTTGTTTAGCTAGCATTTAGCTAAACAACCAACTCATATTTTTCGATGAAAAAACATTTTTTAACGCTTTTAACTATAACTGTACTAAGCAGTTCATGTTTGTCTCAAAAAAGTACTAATAATACTAATTTGTCACTTTCAGATAAAAAAGCAACAATAGAAACTAAAACTTTATATAAAGAACTTAATTCTTTAACTCAAAAAGGTTTCTTATTCGGACATCAAGACGATTTGGCTTATGGTGTAAAATGGAAATACGAAGAAGGCCGCAGCGACATACAAGATGTTGTGGGAGATTATCCTGCAGTTTATGGCTGGGATATTGCAGGTTTAGAAAATGACAGTCCAAATAATATTGATGGAGTTCCTTTTGCTAAAATGAAACAATACATTATTGAAGCAGATTCTCGAGGCGGAATTTCGACTATCAGTTGGCATTTTGACAATCCTGCAACAGGAAAAAATGCTTGGGATAATGTCCCAAATTCTTTAAAAACGATTTTGCCCGGAGCAGAAAATCATAAAAAATATACTTCTTGGCTAGATAAAGCAGCTGTTTTCTTTTTGTCTTTAAAAGATAAAAACGGTAAAAACATTCCGATACTTTTCAGACCTTTTCACGAACTTACTGGCGGGTGGTTTTGGTGGGGAAAAGGAAACTGTACTCCAGAGGAATTCAAAACCGCTTGGAAATTCACTTTTGACTACCTTCAGAAAAAAGGTGTCCACAACTTGATTTATGTTTATAACACAGGAAGTTTTGGAAGCGAAGCAGACTTTTTAACCAATTATCCTGGAGATAATTATATTGACATGTTGAGTTTTGATACTTACCAAAACAGTAATCATCCAAATGGCGAAAAATTCATTGCTGAAGTTCAAAACCAGTTTAAAATATTAAACGAAATCAGCTCTAAAAAACACAAATTAATGGCTCTCGCAGAAGCTGGTTATGAAGCCGTTCCAGATCCAAAATGGTGGACAGGAACTCTACTAAAAGCAATTGGAGATTATAAAATTTCTTATGTATTGCTTTGGAGAAACCACGGATGGCAGGAAAAAGAGCAAAAAATGCATTATTATGCTCCATTTTCAGGTCAGCTAAGCGAAAAAGATTTTATCGATTTTTACAATCGTGACGAGACTATCTTTGAAAAGGACATTCAGAAAAAATTAAAATAATTGCCCCAAACAAATTACAACCTTAAAAAATAACCAATGCACGACAAAATTAGTTTAAAAGAAAAAATCGGTTACGGACTTGGAGATGCTGCTTCTTCTATGTTTTGGAAAATTTTCAGCATGTATCTGCTGTTTTTCTACACCGATGTTTTCGGATTAGCGCCTGCTGTAGTAGGAACTATGTTTTTAATTACTAGAATCTGGGATTCTTGTTTTGACCCAATTGTTGGAATTCTGGCTGACAGAACCAAAAGCAAATGGGGAAAATTTAGACCCTATTTACTTTGGGTAGCGATACCTTTTGCCGTGATTGGAGTTTTAACTTTTTACACTCCAGATTTTGATGAAAAAGGAAAAATCATTTACGCTTACGTGACATACTCGTTAATGATGATGATTTATTCTTTAATCAATGTTCCTTATGCATCACTTTTGGGTGTAATGTCTTCTGATAGAAAAGAAAGAAATACACTTTCGTCTTACCGAATGGTTTTTGCTTTTGGAGGAAGTTTATTGGCGCTTTGGCTAATTGAACCTTTGGTAAATTATTTCGGAGGAAATTTAAATTCTAAAACGGGCTGGCTGGCTACAATTGCCGTTTTCGGATTAATTACAACTGTCTTTTTTTGGGCCTGTTTTGCATTCACAAAAGAAAGAATCAAACCTATTGCAGATGAACAGAACAATTTGAAAGAAGATTTAAAAGATCTTTGGAAAAATAAACCTTGGTGGATTTTATTGGGAGCAGGAATCGGAGCTTTGGTATTCAATTCAATTCGTGACGGAGCTGCTGTTTACTACTTCAAATATTATGTAAGCAGTTCTGTGAACTTTGATTTTTCGCTTTTCGGAACCGATTTTCACATGACACCAACTTCAATTTATTTGGTTTTAGGACAAGCAGCAAACATTATCGGAGTAATCATTGCAACACCAATTGCCAATAAAATCGGTAAAAAGAAAACTTTCTTCGGAGCAATGGCTTTGGCGGCAATTTTAAGTCTGATTTTCTATTTATTCGGAAAAGAAGATGTTTTCCTAATCATGAGTTTTCAAGTTTTAATCAGTATTTGTGCCGGCTGTATTTTCCCATTAATCTGGTCAATGTACGCCGATAGTGCCGATTATTCTGAATGGAAACAAGGGCGAAGAGCAACAGGATTAGTTTTCTCTGCTTCATCCATGTCGCAAAAATTCGGATGGACCATTGGCGGCGCAGGAGCTGGATGGCTTTTAGGATATTACGGTTTTCAGGCCAATGTCGAGCAGACTGCAACAGCTCAAAACGGAATTCAATTAATGCTGAGTATTTTACCAGCAATTGCGGCTGCAATATCAGTAGCCTTCATATTATTTTACCCTTTATCAGAAGAAAAATTACAGATTATAGAACAGGATTTAAACGAAAAGAGAAATCATTAAAAAACAAAGACAAAGAATTAATTTATATGACAACAATAACATCTTCAGCTCGTTTTCAAGAAAGAAAATCGGCATTAGAAAAACAACATAAAACACTGCTTGAACAAAAAAACGAACCTCAGGAAAGTGTTGGAAACGGGATTTACGAACGTTACAAAAATCCAGTTGTTACCGCAGCGCATATTCCGTTAAACTGGCGTTTTGATTTTAACGAAGATTCAAATCCGTTTTTACAAGAAAGAATTGGCGTAAATGCAGCTTTCAACGCTGGAGCAATGAAATGGGATGGAAAATATTTATTGGCTGTTCGTGTCGAAGGAATCGACAGAAAATCTTTTTTTGCTATCGCCGAAAGTCCAAACGGAATTGACAATTTCAAATTTTGGGACAAACCATGCGTAATTCCACAAACTGAAGAACCTGACACAAACGTATACGACATGCGTTTGATTCATCACGAAGATGGATTTGTTTACGGAATTTTCTGTACCGAAAGAAAAGATCCAAAAGCTCCAAAAGGCGACACGAGTTCGGCTGTGGCCAATGCAGGAATCGTTCGTTCTAAAGATTTAGTAAACTGGGAAAGACTTCCAGATTTGATTTCGAACACAGGACAGCAGCGAAATGTAGTGTTACATCCAGAATTTGTAAACGGAAAATATACTTTATATACACGTCCACAAGATGGCTTTATTGATGTTGGAAGTGGTGGAGGAATCGGTTTAGGATATGTTGAGGACATGGCAAATCCTGTCGTAAAAGACGAAAAAATCATTTTTGGAAAACAATATCATACGATTTACGAACTGAAAAATGGTTTGGGTCCTGCTCCAATTAAAACTTCAAAAGGCTGGTTGCATTTAGCACACGGAGTTCGAAATACGGCCGCAGGTTTACGCTATACTTTGTATATGTTCATGACCGATTTGAATGATATTACAAAAGTTACGCACGTTCCAGCCGGACATTTTATGGGGCCAGAAGGAATTGAAAGAGTCGGCGATGTTTCGAATGTTTTATTCTCTAATGGATGGATCGAAGACGAAGATGGAACGGTTTACGTTTATTACGCTTCTTCAGACACGAGAATGCACGTGGCAGTTTCATCTGTAGATAAACTTGTTGATTATGTAATAAATACTCCAGCAGATACTTTTATTTCGGCAGGTTCAGTGCAAACAATCCTTAATCAAATCGAAAAAAATAACGCAATTTAAAATACCGTGTCATTACAAAGAAAGCTTTTAAAATCGGAATTAACCGCAGAACTTGATTCTATCCTAAACTATTGGTCGGAACGTACTATTGATGATCAAAACGGAGGTTTTGTTGGCCAAATCGATTTTAATGATCAAAGAATTGAAAATGCAGAAAAAGGTTCGGTTTTAAACGCCCGAATTCTTTGGACTTTCTCTGCCAGTTATCAAACCACAAAAAACGAAAACCACAAAAAGTTGGCAAAAAGAGCATTCGATTTTCTTGCTGCTAATTTTTATGACACACAGTTTGGAGGTCTTTTTTGGAGTATAAATGAGGATAAAACTCCAAAAGACACCAAAAATCAGATATATGCATTAGCTTTTGCGATTTATGGATTGTCTGAATATTATGCAATTTCGAAAGAAGAAAAAGCTTTAGAAATTGCTAAGAACTTATATGCAAAAATCCAAGAACATAGCTATGACAAGATAAATAAAGGTTATTTCGAAGCTTTTACCAGAGATTGGCAACCAATTGAAGATTTGCGTTTAAGCGCAAAAGATGCCAATGAAAAGAAAACCATGAATACCCATCTTCATATTATTGAAGGTTTTGTCAATTTATATAAAGTCTGGAAAGACGATAAATTGCTCCTGGATATTGTAGAATTATTAGAAACAATAGAAAAATATTTTATCAATACTGAAACAGGACATTTACGCTTGTTTTTTGATGAAAACTGGAAAGAAAAACCAGATGTCATTTCGTACGGACATGATATTGAAGCAGCTTGGCTTTTACAGCAATGTGCTGAAATTTCTGGAAATGAAATTTTGATTGCCAACTATAAAAAATATGCCGTACAAATTGCCGAAGCAACCAAAAAAGGTTTAGATGCTGATGGCGGTTTATGGTACGAATTTGATCCAGAAAAAAACCATTTAATTGCAGAAAAACATTGGTGGCCACAAGCCGAAGCTGTAATTGGTTTTTACAACGCTTATCAGTTAACTGGAAAAGAAGAATATCTTGATATTGTTTATAAAAACTGGAAATTCATAAAAAAGTACATGATCGACCAGCAAAATGGAGAATGGTATTGGGGAGTTTATGACGATTATAGCGTAATGAAAAAAGACAAAGCTGGTTTCTGGAAATGTCCCTATCATAATGGTCGAGCTTGCCTGGAGCTTATCCATCGAATCGAAAATTGAGATTTCAAATAAAAATCAAAACGTCTTACAGAACGTAAAGTCCTAGCCCCGATAGAAGCGGCATCCTTTTATGGTGGGGTTCACCATAAAAGATACAGCGGATAGTGGGATTAGCTCCTTAAAATATAAATTATGAAAAACAGATTTTTTAAAACCCTTTCATTGACCTTGATTTTTACTGCAATTGCTTGTCAGGCACAGGAAAAAATTACCGTAAAAGAAAACGAATTTTATAAAGGCGATAAACCTTACGCTTATATTGGAACCAATTATTGGTACGGAAGCATGCTGGCTTCTAAAAAAATAGGCGATCGTAAAAGACTTTTGCGCGAATTGGATTTAATGAAGAAAAACGGAATCGATAACTTACGGGTTTTAGTGGGTGCTGATGGCGGAAAATACGATTTTACAGTTCGTCCAGCACTGCAATACGAACAAGGAAAATATGATGAAGATTTATTGGACGGATTGGATTTCTTGATTAACGAAATGAGCAAACGAAACATGTACGCCGTTTTGTACTTGACCAATAACTGGGAATGGTCGGGCGGAATGTCACAATATTTAGAATGGAATGGAAAAGGAGCAATTCCGGTTCCGAATATTCCGCCGAATACTTGGCCTCAATTTATGTCGTACACAGAACAGTTTCACAGCTGCGAACCGTGTATGGAAGCTTTAAATAATCATGTAAAGTTTATTATTGGAAGAACAAACGCCTATTCCAAAAAGAAATATAACGAAGACAACACGATTATGTCGTGGCAGGTTGGAAATGAACCTAGACTTTTTACGGTAGAAAACGAAGCTAAATTCACCAAATGGTTGAATAACATTGTCGATTTAATTGACAGTTTGGATAAAAATCATTTAGTTTCTACAGGTTCTGAAGGAAAAAACAGTTCGAACGACAGCATGGAAATCTTCGAAAGAACGCATCAAAATCCAAACATTGATTATTTAACGATGCACATCTGGCCAAAAAACTGGAACTGGTTTAAAGCCGATAATGCCAAAGCTACAATGACAAAAACAATCGAAAACGCTGGAAAATATATTGATGATCATATTAAAGTTGCCAATAATCTAAACAGACCAATTATTATTGAAGAATTTGGTCTTCCGAGAGAAAATGAAAATTTAAATGCTGGAGCTTCCTCTGTTTACAGAGATCAATTTTACAGCTATATTTTTGGAAGAGTTGCAGAAAGTGTCAAAAATAATGGTCCTTTAAGAGCAGCCAATTTCTGGGGTTATGGCGGCGAAGGAAAAGCAGTAAACGAAACGGGAAAATGGAATCCAGGCGATCCTTTAACAACAGATCCTCCGCAAGAACCACAAGGTTTAAATTCTGTTTTTAATGGAGATCAATCAACATTAGAAATTGTAAAAGATTATAATTTGAAATTGAAAAATAAATAGATTCCTATTTTTCTTTAGAGACGCACTGCAGTGCGTCTCTACAATTCCGTATTACGAATTGCATTTCACATTTTACCAAAAACAATTTACGTCAAAATCTCTTCAATCGCATTCAATTCATCATTCGAAAACTCTGTATTCTGAAGACAATCAATATTATTGCATAATTGTTTCACAGAACTTGCGCCAATTAAAACAGATGTAATTCGTTTGTCTTTTTGCAGCCAAGCCAAAGCCATTTGAGCCAAAGACTGGTTTCTATTCTGAGCAATTTCATTCAGCTGAATTA
Source organism: Flavobacterium humidisoli (assembly GCF_023272795.1). NCBI lineage: Bacteria > Pseudomonadati > Bacteroidota > Flavobacteriia > Flavobacteriales > Flavobacteriaceae > Flavobacterium > Flavobacterium humidisoli. The sequence continues at coordinate 5,529,625 of NZ_CP096829.1, forward strand.
ATTTCTGAATCCTTTCTTGTGTAACCTCATCTTCTTTGAGATGTCCGTTCGGATTATGCGCTCTAGAATTTTCTGGAATTCCCTTTAAATATTTATCTGTTAAAAGTCCTTGCGCCAAAGGTGAAAATGCAATACAGCCAACTCCTTTTTCTTCTAAAACATCTAATAAGCCATTTTCTACCCAACGTTCCAGCATTGAATATTTTGCCTGATGAATCAAACATGGAGTTCCCAATTGTTTTAAAACCTCAACTGCAACACGAGTTTGCTCTGCCGAATAATTACTGATTCCAACATACAACGCTTTTCCACTTCTCACAGCATGATCTAATGCCATCATCGTTTCTTCAATTGGCGTTTCAGGATCTGGACGATGCGAATAAAAAATATCAACATAATCGATACTCATTCGTTTCAAACTCTGATCTAAACTAGACAACAGATATTTTCTTGAACCCCAATCGCCATAAGGTCCGTTCCACATCGTGTAACCCGCTTTGGTAGAAATTACGATTTCATCACGCAGATTTCCCTGAAAATTATGCCATAGTATTTTTCCAAAATTCTCTTCAGCAGAACCAGGAACCGGCCCGTAATTATTTGCTAAATCAAAATGAGTTATTCCTTTATCAAAAGCCTCAACGGCAATACTTTCGGCATTTTCAAAATTATCAACCGAACCGAAGTTATGCCATAATCCTAAAGAAATTTCAGGCAGTAACAATCCGCTTCTTCCACATCTGTTATATTTCATTATTTTAATTTAATGGTTGGAGTTTTTATAGGTTTTAAAAATACAAAAAACTCTCGAAGTTTTGCCACAAAGACACTAAGACACAAAGATTTTTATCCAAAAATGAAATCGCCACGAATTCACGAATTTTTAAACAATTAATTCGTGAATTCGTGGCGAAAAAAACCTTTGTTTCTTTGAAGCTTTGCAACTTTGCACCTCAAAAAAACCTATTCTTTTATTTCAAAACCACCCTGCAAACCTTTATCAGAGCTACCTCCAACCATAATTTTAAAAGTTCCTGGCTCAACTAAATAATTTCCTTCGTTATCATAAAAACCAAGTTCTTTATCCGTTAAAGTAAAATTTACCGTTTTAGTTTCACCCTTATTAAGATTCACCAATTCAAAGCCTTTCAATTCTTTTATTGGGCGAACGATACTTGCAAATTCATCATGAATATATAATTGCACTACTTCTTTTCCATCATAGTTTCCTAAATTCGTTACTTCAACACTTACCTCAACTTTTTCTCCTTTTGCAAAAGCAGTTTTATTCAATTTCAAGTTTTTATAATCGAATTTGGTATAACTCAAACCAAAACCAAACGGAAATTGAGGCGTTTTCTCCACATCCATATAATGCGACCAGAAAACATTTTTATCACTGTCTATTGGTCTTCCTGTACTGTATTTGTTATAATAAATTGGCACCTGACCTACATTTCTAGGAAATGACATTGGCAATTTCCCACTCGGATTATAATCTCCGTATAAAACCTGCGCAACAGCATTTCCAGTCTGTGTTCCTAAATGCCAAGCTTCTACAATTGCTGGAACATTTTCTGCTGCCCACGGAATACTTAACGGACGACCATTATTTAAAACCAAAACTACATTTGGATTTACTTTGTAGATTTCTTCTAACAATTCCTGCTGCAAACCTGGAAGATTCAAATCTGTTCTACTTCTTCCCTCCCCGCTTTGGAAACCGTATTCGCCTAAAACCATTACCACAACATCGGCATTTTTGGCTGCTTTTTTAGCCGCTTCAAATCCGCTTTTATCTGTGGTATTGAAAACTGTTTCAGTCAAAAAAGTCGCTTTTTGTTTTAATAAATCTACTCCTTTTTCAAAAACTAGCTGATTGTCTTTATATTGCTGCATCCCCTCTAAAACTGAAACCGCTGTATTATCATCAGCCGCAATTCTCCAGCTTCCCAACGGACTGTTTTTGTCATTTGCTAAAGCTCCGATCAAAGCGACTTTCTGCCCTGATTTTTTCAGCGGAAGTAAATTCTTTTCATTCTTTAACAAAACGATTGATTTTTTCGCCATATCCAAAACGCCGTCGTTGTTGGCTTTACTTCCTACAACTTCTTTTTCGCGTTTTTCATCACAATATCTGTATGGATCATCAAATAATCCCAATTCAAATTTCACTCGTAGAATTCTGCGAACGGCATCATCAACCAAAGCTTCTTTTACTTTTCCAGATTTTACCAAATCAACCAGTTTAGACACATATAAATAAGATTCCATATCCATATCAGAACCAGCGATTACAGCTTTTGATGTTGCATCAGCTTCATCTTTTGCATATCCGTGCGCTATCATTTCACGAATCGAAGCATAATCAGAAATTACAAATCCGTCAAACTTCCATTTTCCTTTTAAAATATCTCTTTGCAGAAAAGCATTTCCAGTTGCTGGAACGCCATTTAAGGTATTAAACGAATTCATAAACGTACGAACTCCTGCTTCAACAGTAGCTTCAAAAGGAGGCAAAACCGAGTTGTACAATTTAGAATTGCTGATATCCACAATATTATATTCCAGACCAGCTTCAACATAACCATAAGCCGCAAAGTGTTTCGCGCAAGCCGCAATCGTATTTACTTTCTGAAGATCTGCAACCGTTTCTCCTTGAAAACCTTTTACCCTTGCATAACCTACTTTACTGCCTAAATACGGATCTTCTCCCGCACCTTCCATCACACGTCCCCAGCGCGCATCGTTTGCAACGTCAACATTTGGTCCAAAAGTCCAGTTAATTCCTGATGCCGAAGCTTCATCTGCCGCAATTGCTGCCGATTTTTTTATCGCTTCTAAATCCCAACTCGCAGCTTCTGCCAACGGAATTGGACTTAACGTTTTATAACCATGTATAACGTCAAAACCAATTATCAACGGAATTCCTAATCTGGTTTCTTCCACCGCAATTTTCTGCACGGCACGAACTTCTTTCACTCCGCGAACCGTCAGCATCGATCCGACTAATCCTTTTCTTAAATGTTCGTATTTTAATTCGGCTGTTCCGCCTTTTGGTGCTGGTCCTGTAACATCCCAGAAACCATTATATTGATTCATCTGCCCTACTTTTTCCTCCAGCGTCATTAACGGTAAAAGCAAATCTATACGCTGCTCAACAGTTTTATTTTTATCCAGATACGGCTTTTTTTGTGCATTCATATTTCCAATCGTAAGAAGGGCAAAAACCCCAATAGTTATTATTTTTTTATTTTTCATATGTGTGGTTTAGTTAGTTTTTTTTTAAAGATGCTGAGATTCTAAGCTGCTAAGTTTTTTGGGCGTGTCCCTCCGGGCCGGGCTATCCGTTTCAAGTCCTCGCACTTCCTTCGTCAGGCTGTGGGCTTTCCACTGCTATCCCTCACGCAAACATTTTCAAAAGACACAATCTTGTCATTTCGACTGAAAGGAGAAATCGCACTAGAAACTCCACACAGAATATTCCCAATCTTTGGCGAATCCCGAGTGTGATCCTTCGTTCCTCAGGATGACAAAAATTGCGCAAAAGATCTAAAATCTACATTCTAAAATCTAAAATTCCGACGTAAAACAAGAAGCCGGCAAATTCGCTTTATTAAACAAATCAGACTGTATTGTATTTCCCCACGCAAACCTCACTTTTACTGGATTTACAACTTTTTTACTCGTCAAAATCACTTCGTTATTTTTAATCGAAGCTTCAGCTGGATAGAAAACTCCATCTGTTCCAGCAACTTCAAATTGATTCGATTTTTTATCTTTAAAATACAATCCATCAGCATAATCAAAAGAAACTACCAGTTTATTTTTCTCAATTTTAATGTCTTTAAAAAGTGGCCCATTAACCAAATTGGAATTGGCTTTGTAGGTTTCAGCCAAAGCCAAATTGACCAGACGAATTCCAACATCTTTCTTATTTTTTGGATGAATATCAATTGTGTCTGAAATATCGCTGATAACGACCATTCCAGTTTTTGACACTTCTTTCAATAATTTTCTTTGAGAATCTCTAACCGTCACATTTGAAAAGTTGTTTGTTCCCGTTTTAAAAGGCGCGATTTGAACATAATAAAAAGGAAAATCATCTTTCCATTCTTTTCTCCATGAAGTAATTAAGGCGCCTAAAGTTTTATCATAAACCAAAGAACCCACATTTGATTCTCCCTGATACCAAAGCGTTCCAGCAATTTTAAATCCGACAATTGGATAAATCATCGCATTATACGCACGTCCAGGTTGTCTTGGTCCGTATTCTTGTTCGTTTAATTTTTTAGCATTTTCTAGTAAAAGTGGATCATTATTAACCACATCTTCGGGCATCCAGATTTCTGCAGGAGTTCCGCCCCAATTCGAAGAAATTAATCCGATTGGAACATTTTTTAAATCTTCACGAAGGCGTTTGGCAAAAAAGTAACCAATCGCACTAAAATATTTCATGGTTTCTGGAGTTGATTCTGTCCAATTTCCTAAAAGATTATTTTGTGGACTTTCTGCAGTCAATTTCGGAACGGTAAAAAATCGAATATTTGGATTTGCAGCATTTTTTGCTTCTTCTTCGCCATTGTCAATTCCCCAGCTTGCCGACATTTCCATATTTGATTGTCCAGAACAAAGCCATACTTCTCCAATCAAAATATTTTTTAAAATGACTTCATTGTATCCTTTTATCGAAATAGAAAAAGGTCCGCCAGCCTCTGGAGTTTTAATCGTGATTTCCCATTTCGCCTGATTATTGGCAATGGTTTTATATTCCTGATTATTCCAGCCAGAAACCAGTTTAATTTCTTCTTTTGGATTTGCCCAACCCCAAATTTTCACTTCAGAATTGCGCTGTAAAACCATATTATCACTAAAAATATTCGGAAGCGAAACGTTTGCCATCATAGTACTGGAAATCAATAGAAAGAAAACAAACTTATAAATATTATTTTTCATGTAATAAGCTTTTTAAAAATGGAGCATATTCATCTGCCAAAACTTTATGATCTTCTACGTCTGGATGTCCTGAACAGCCTTTCGGTGTCATTGGCTTAAATTTGAAAATCTGAATTGTTTTGTGTGTTTTATCTGTATCAAACGCTGCTTTTACTTTATTCAGACAATCTTCAAAAACAACTGCTCTTTCTCCGCCAACCATTGGACTGTTTGTAATTACAATCTGCACATTCGGATTGTGTTTATATAACATTTTGATGAAATTGATGTAATTCGAAACGTACTTTTCTGGATTAAAAGGCAGACGCTCTTTTTTTCCGTCTCCGCCAGAAAAGTCATTTGTTCCTAAAGCAATACTAATAATGTCGGGTTGAAAAGCAAAATCATATTTAGGTTTTGAAGCATCTTTCGTCAAATACAAATTCTGATAAACATCTGGCATGATCGCTTCGTCTTTGTTTTCATCATTCCAATTACGATACATTCCAATTCCAGATACAGAACTCATTAAATAATCGACACCAATTGTTCTCGAAAGTCTTGGCCCATAAGCATAATAACTATTATGATGATCCATATATTCACCTTTATCGCAAGCAACATCTGACGGATCACTTGCCGCACCACAAGTAATAGAATCGCCGATAAATTCGATTTTCTTTTTCTTTTTAAAAGAAATTGTAGTCAGTTTTGCCGTTGTTCCAGCAAATAAAATATTACCGCTTTGCGCTTCTGTATTTTTATAGATTTCTAAACGATGTTCTTTTTGATTTGAAGTAACCTGCACTGGAAAAGATTGAACCGCACCTTTTTCAATTCTAATTTTTCCAATATACTTTCCATCCAAAACCAACTGAACATAATTATGATGTTCGTAAGCATCTACACTTTGAAGCGTAATTGAACATTCATTTCCTGTAAAATTGAAAGAAACAGAAGAAGCTGTTCCAATCAAAATAACATTATCATGCTGCAATTTTTCTATGCGACCTTGATATAAGAAAGTTTTATTTGAATTCAGTGTTTGTGAGTTCGAAATGATCGAAATCAGCAAAAACGAAATTAAAAGCACTATTTTTTTGGGAAACATAATTTATTTGTTAAATCTAAATACGATTCACAAATATATTGGAAAGAGATTATCTAAAAAGATACTAAAATGTCAAAAAGTAATAAAAAAACACCACATAAACACATCATTTTTTGCTAACAGAAAGTTAATTCTTACAATTAAACAAGTAGTGATCTATTGAAATTCTAGATTTAAGGCTTATCTTTACCGTTTAACCCCTTTTTGTATACAAAATGAGATTATCTTTTTTTATTTTTCTATCAGCCTTTATTTTATTTTCTTCTTTTAATTTAAAAAAGAGTGAAAAAGAATTTCCTATCCAAAATCCTAAAAATCAAACCGAAATCAATCGTGATTCTCTTATCGTTTTTGCAAAAAAGCATTTGGGAATTCCTTATGTATATGCAAGCAGTAATCCGCAAAAAGGTTTTGACTGTTCGGGTTTTGTTAGTTATGTGTTTAAAAATTTTGGAATGACGCTTCCTAGAAGTTCAAGCGGATATAAAAACATCGGTAAGGCTTTAAAACCAGAAGAATTTAAAGTTGGAGATATTTTAGTTTTCTACGGATACAAAAACAGAAATGTTGTGGGGCATGTCGGCATTATTTGTGAAGCCAACGGAATGCAGTCGAAATTCATTCATGCTTCATCAGGAAAAGCGCAGCAAGTAACTATAACAGCGCTTGATACAGAACACTATACCAAACGCTTTTATAAATGTGTCGATGTTTTATCGGAATAAGTTTATTGCTGTTTTTTCGTGCAGATTTTGCAGATTAGTTGATCAATGAAGTCTTTTTTAGCTTGTTGTCATAAATAAATCTTCGTGAAATCCATTTTTTACTCTTCAGTCAAAAGTTTTATAAGACTTTCATCTCTTCCATAAATATCTTTATAAAAGTTTAGATTTCCTTCGCGATCTACCCAAGCCGTAAAATAACCGATGTAAACGGGAACTTTTTTCTTTAAAGTGTACCAGCTTTCTTTTCCAGCGTGCATTGCTTTATCAATTCTTGCAGGATTCCATTGCGGATCGACTTTTAATAATTCTATTGCCAATTCACGAGGTTTTGCCACGCGTACGCAACCATGACTAAAAGCTCGGCTCTCTCTTTCAAACAAACTTTTTGAAGGAGTATCATGCAAGTAAATATTACTTGAATTTGGAAATAAAAACTTTACCAAACCTAAAGAATTATTTTTTCCTGGAAGTTGGCGAACTGCACCATTATTCCATTCTAGATTTTTTTTCTGCAAATAGTTTTTATCTTTTGCCATTCCAGGTTTAATCTCCGATTTGATAATGCTTGGAGGCACATTCCAATACGGACTGAAGACAATATTACTCATCATTCCGCTAAAAATAACTGTTTTTGTCATCGCACGTCCTACCACAACTGGCGATACAAAAGCGATTTTTCCGTCTTCAACTATATATAATTTAAATTCAGGAATATTAACTTCAATGTATTTTTGACCTTTTTCTAATTCAGGATCAATCCAACGACAGCGCTCCATATTAACAATAATCGTTTTAATGCGTTCCGAAACTGGAATATTCAAATCAGTAATATGTTCTAATAAAATGGTGTTTTTGGGAGTGTATCCATGGCGAACTTCATAGTTTTTAATCGCTTTCATTAAAGTGGTATCGCAAACCGCACTTTTATTATCTTCTTTAAGGTCTTTGGTCACAAAAAGCCTTTCTCTTATCTGAGCCACAACATTTGATGAATCGCCAACTTTTATAGCTTTATAATCTTCATCTGTTTCGATCGTTTTCCAACCACCATTTTTTTCAATTTCTCTATACTCTTTTAAAGCATCTCGAAGTTTGTAATATTGGCTAAACATCTTTCTTTTCTTATCGTCAAGAATAGTTGTTTTTTTAAAAATAGAATCTGAAAGCACTTGATAGTTTAACTTTTTTCGAGGTAAAAGCCATTCCAAAGAAATACTGGTTTTTTCATCAAAACCTGCATATACTTTTTCGGCATAATAGTAATACAAGTTAGAGAGCAGTAGATCGGTATCTTCTTTGGATAATTTCTTGGTTGGATTATTTTCGAAAACAGAATTTAGTTCTTCTTTATAAGGATAATTAGCTTTCAATCCTTCTTGATCTAGATTTTTGTATTGATTGAATAATGTATTACCAAACTCAACTACTCCTTTATTATCCTGCCATAATTGAGTTGATTTGTTTTTTTGATACAAAGAAGTTACATCGCCTTTAAATTTCTCCAATTTCGGATAATTTTCATAAAATTTTGCGATTCGGGCAGTATCGATAGTAAGTTTTAATTCTGGAATTTTTTCAACTTTTTTTATCGCTTTTTCCTCTTTTTTATCAGCTTTCGAATTACACGAAAAAACAACGAAAAAAGCAACAGCAATTACAGGCGCATACCAAATTTTCATAACTTAAAATTTTTGATTAAAAGTAGAAAAAATTCTATTAAATCAAAGAACTCAGCAATAAATCTTAATCTTATTTTTTTGAAGTTTAAGCGGTTAATAAAAAAATAAAAGCTCCAAACAATTTACATGTCTGGAGCTTTCGCCATATAACCAACCTATTAAAAATCTTAGATAACTGTACCTTTTAAAGTAAGTACTTTTGGTGTTGTTTCTGCACTAGTTGTTACAGTAACTGTTTTTGTAAAAGCACCTTTGTTTGCAGCATTGTAAGTCGCAGTAACTTTTGCAGATTTACCTGGCTGAACTGGTTCTTTTGTGTAATCTGTCGCTGTACATCCGCAAGATCCTTGAACGTTTGTAATAACTACAGCTGTTTTTCCTGTATTTTTAAATTCGTAAACAATTGCTTTCGGAGTTCCCTGCGGAATTTGTCCAACATCAATTGTTTCTGCTTTCCAAACAATTGTAGAAGCAACTGTAGCTTCTGAAATTTCATTCTCTGAAACTAAAGATTGTACTGGTGCAATTGCCGAAAAAGACATAAGGCCTAAAGCCAAAGCTAACATCGAAATTTTGATCATTTTCATAACTGATATATTTAAAATGGTTTGTAGTTCATTTTGATATTACAAAGGTAATTCAGACAAATTCATGTTGCTGTTAACTGGTTCCAAACGTTTGTTAATGACTTGTTAACCGCCTGTTTTTAGGCCAAAATTGATTAATATTACACTCTCAAAATTCTTTATTCTTGAAAATTAATAAACTCAACAGCATCATTCTCTTAGGATTGGTAGCCATCATCAGTATTTTGGTGGCACAATTGTTATGGACAAAAGAGGCTTTTACAATTGAACAAAAAAAGCTTAGCCAGAAAGCACATATTGCTTTATTGGAAGTAGCTAAAAAACTATACGAAGGAACTAATCACGAACTGCCTGTTCAAAATCCCGTTCAGAAAATTGCAAACGACTATTATATAGTAAATGTCGATAACGAGTTTGAACCTGATATTTTAGAATTTTATCTAAAGACAGAATTCAAAAAAATGAACATCACGACCGATTTCGAATACGCGATGTACAACTGTCAAAGCGACGAAATGATTTATGGTGATTACATTTCACTTTATAAGAAAAAAGCAGAATGTAAAAAGACCGTTTATTTCCCTAAACATAAAAATCTCGTCTATTATTTTGCCGTTCGTTTTCCAAATGAAACTACTTATTTATTTAGTTCGATGCGTTTTTGGTTTATACTTTCAACAGCATTGATTCTGATTTTATTGATTTATGTTTATTCTATTTTTAAGCTTTTACAGCATAAAAAATATTCTGAACTACAGCGTGATTTCATTAATAATATGACGCATGAATTTAAAACGCCGCTGGCTTCAATTCTTATCGCTTCTAAATATTTGATTGAACAAAAGCCTATTAAAGAAGACAAAAAATTGTATACGTACACTGATATTATTATCAATCAAGGAAATAAATTAAATGGCCATATCGAGAAGATTTTAAATATTGCAAAATCCGATTATGCCCCTTTGGAACTTAAAAAAGAAAGTATTTTAATTGTACCCATAATTGAAGAGGCAATTGAAAACATCCAATTAAAATATCCTGAAGCTTCTATCAAAATTGAAACTTCTTCAAAAGAATATTTGCTGGAAACCGATGTTTTTCATTTTGGTAATTTAGTTTATAATTTACTGGATAATGCAGTGAAATATTGCAATGAAAAACCAGAAATTACTATTAAATTCACAGAAGAAAACAATTGTTTAAAACTAGAATTTATTGATAACGGAATTGGAATTACTCCTAAACAAATATCTTTTATCTTTGATAAGTTCTATAGAGTTCAAAACGAAAAGAGTAATGAAGTTAACGGATTTGGACTCGGTTTATATTATGTGAAAGAAATCTGCAGTCTGCAAAACTGGAAAATAAAAGCCGAAAACAATAAAGAAAAAGGTGTTACTATAACTTTATCAATTCCTAACAAAAAATGAGAAATTTCAAGATACTATATGCCGAAGACGACGAAACCCTTGCGTTTTTAACCAAAGATAATTTGGAGCAAAATAATTATGAAGTTATTCATTGTTCTAATGGAAAGTCTGCGCTTAAAATTTTCGAAGAAGAAGAATTTGATATTTGCATTTTTGATATTATGATGCCAAAAATGGATGGTTTTGAGCTTGCCGAAGCAGTTCGAAAAATTGATGTCGATGTTCCGATTATTTTCCTTTCGGCTAAAACTTTAAAAGAAGACCGCATAAAAGGTCTTCGTCTAGGCGCAGATGATTATTTGGTAAAACCTTTCAGCATTGAAGAATTACTGCTGAAAATTGAAATTTTCTTGAAACGTTCACAAAAAAATATTTCTCCTGCAAAAACAATTTATGAAGTAGGAAAATATCATTTTGACACTAAAAATTTCATTCTTTTTAATGATGAAGAAAAGGTTGGTTTAACGCAGCGTGAAGCCGAATTATTGAAACTTTTTCTAGATCATAAAAATTCTGTCTTAAAAAGAGAACAAATCTTAACCTCTTTATGGGGAACCGACGACTATTTTATGGGAAGAAGTTTGGATGTTTTCATTTCTCGTCTTCGTAAAATCCTTGCCAATGAAGAAGGAATATCAATTGAAAACCTTCATGGAATTGGGTTTCGATTTTCTATTGGGTAAATCACAATTCTGTTAAAAATAAAGAAAAATCTGTAAGTAATTTTTAGAAAAACTTTGTATTTTTAATATCTAATTTTCTTGGATATGAAATTACATCATTTGCGAAATGCCTCGTTGGTAATTGAAACAGAAAAGCATGTCATTTTAGTTGACCCAATGTTAGGTAAAAGAAAAACAATTCCGCCTTTTACTATTTTCAGATACAAACCAAAACGAAATCCTTTGGTGGCTTTGCCAAAAAACAGTCGTGACATTTTAAGTCGAGTTACACATTGCTTGATTACACATTTACATCCGGATCATATAGACAAAGCTGGTGAAGTTTTTTTAAGACGAAAAAGCATTCCTGTCATCTGCAGTTCTAAAGATGAAAAAGCTCTTGTTCAAAGGGGTCTTAGTGTAATTCAAACTTTGGAATACTGGGAACCGCAAAAATTTCTTGATGGAAAAATCACTGGAATTCCTGCTATTCATGGCTACGGGTTTATTGCGAAGTTAATGGGAAATGTAATGGGATTTCTTATCGAATTGGCAGATCAAAAATCAATCTATATTAGTTCCGACACCATTTTTACAGCACATGTAGAAAAAGTTTTAACGCAATTTAAGCCCGACATTTCAATTGTTGCCTGTGGCACTGCAAGATTAGATATCGGACAGCCTTTATTAATGCGAATGGACGATATTTTGAAATTTGTGACACTTGCTCCAGGAAAAGTTCTCGCCAATCATTTAGAAGCATTAAATCACTGCCCTACAACAAGATTGCAATTACGAACTGCACTTTCAGATCATGGACTTTTAGCCAAAACTTCTATTCCGAACGATGGCGAATGTTTGGAGTATTAATTCGTAAATAATCTTAAAAAAACGAATATCATTTTTTTTATTTCTTATTCTTTTATAAATATTATATTTGGCTCGCTAACCAAATCAAAATAAATGAACGATTTTTTAAGAAAGATACATTTAGTTAAAGATATTTCTATACAATTACCTGTTTCAAAAATAGATTTCATACAAAAGTTTAGAAATCATGTTGACCAATCTGATTTAAGTTTTGTTCCTTTTGAAGTTTTTCAATCAAGCAGAAATGAATATAAAGGCAATATCTCTAACAACAGTTTTGAATTAAGAAAAAGAAGAAAATTATTTGACACCAACTATTCATTTGCAAAAGTAACTGGTCATTTTACAGAAGAAAATAACCAATTGAATATAAATGCCGAAATTAATGGCTTTAGAAAAAGAATGCTTTTATTTTTAGGAATAGTGGTGATGTTCTATTCCATATTTCTTTTTGCATCTCTTTTTTTAGGCAGCGACAGTACTGTTCCTTTTTTTATTTTACCTTTTCTTTTATTTCATATGTCTTTAATGCTAGGAATTCCCTATTTCGTTATAAGACGAAGTGTAAAAAGAATGATTTATGATATAGAAAGAGATCTTCACTATTGGGTAACAAAAAATTAGTTGCGCATTTTTTTTACTAAAGCACCAATAATCCGAATTCACGCAAAGTATTTACTGGTTTTGAATACCAAAATAATTCGAAATCTTCTAATGAAGTTTCGAAATCATTTTTGACTTCTTGGAAGGTATAATTTTTAGCATTTGAAATAGAAATTTTAGACAAGACTGAAATCAGCCACTCCCCTTCTTCTTTGCTGGTTTGAATATTGAAGCTTTCTTTTTTATCGTGAAAGGTTAAAGACATCATTTCCCAGCTTCTTCCTTTTTTCGATTTGGTAAAAATTTCTACAGATGATTTTCCGCCAAGCCAAACCACTTTTGCATTTGGTTTTGTATTGAAGTCATTTTGTTCCTGAAGTGCATCAAAAATAAAATCGGGATGAATTTTGGTTTTCGGAATTTTAAAATCAAACCAATCTTGCAATTCGTAATCAAAACAAATTCCGTGCATAAAATTAAAAAGCGATTTCTTCAATCCGAAACTGAACTTGTCATGATTGATTCCTGTCGCATCCGTATACTCGATATCGTTATTTGCAAAAGTTCCAATTGTTTCTGTTTTCTTAGTCACACCAAATTTTTCAGGATATAACCCAACGGGGCTATGCGCCGTTAAAGCAAACTGATGCCAAAATCCAGACTGTAAAACTCCTGCTTCAAACAATTGGCGAACCATTTCTAAACTATCAACCGTTTCTTGGATTGTTTGCGTTGGATATCCGTACATTAAATAGGCATGAACCATAATTCCTGCTTCGGTAAAATTTCGGGTTACTTTTGCAACTTGTTCAACCGTAACACCTTTGTCAATTAATTTCAATAATCGATCTGAAGCAACTTCTAAACCACCTGAAACAGCAATGCAACCTGAAGCCTTCAGTAACAGACATAAATCTTTTGAAAAACTTTTCTCAAAACGAATATTAGTCCACCAAGTTACGGCTAGTTTTCTTTTTAGAATTTCAAGCGCTAAAGCACGCATTAAAGCTGGTGGTGCAGCTTCATCAACAAAATGAAATCCGTTCTGACCTGTTTTTTCGATCAATTCTTCCATTCGGTCGCAAAGCAGACTTGCAGCAACAGGTTCGTATACTTTGATGTAATCTAAAGAAATATCACAAAAAGTACATTTTCCCCAATAACAGCCGTGTGCCATTGTGAGCTTATTCCACCTTCCGTCACTCCACATTCGATGCATCGGATTAACAATTTCGATAACCGAAATATATTTATCCAAAGGCAGATCTGAATAATCTGGAGTTCCTACGTAAGCTTGTTTATAATCGTGTTTTAAGGAATTATTTTTATAAACTACTTCTCCATTTTCCAATAAAAATGTTCTTTTGAAAGAATTTGAGTCTGGATTTTCTAAATGAAAAATTAATTCTTCGATAGGAACTTCTCCATCATCTAAAGTGATAAAATCGAAAAATTCGAAAACACGTTTATCAGAAAGCGAACGCAATTCGGTATTGGGAAAACCTCCACCCATCGAAATTTTAATTTCAGGATGATTTTCTTTTACCCATTGCGCACATCTAAATGCGCTATATAAATTCCCTGGAAAAGGAACAGAAATTAGAAATAAAGTTGGTCTTACAGCTTCAATTTTGGCTTTTAAAAGAGATATTAAAATCGAATCGATATAAGTTGGTTCTTGCTGTAAAGTGTCGTACAATTCATCAAAAGAATTGGCGCTTCGTCCTAAACGTTCGGCGTATCGGCTGAAGCCAAAATTCTCGTCAACACATTCTACAATAAAATCTGAAATATCTTCGAGATATAAAGTTGCCAAATGTTTTGCTTTATCCTGCGTTCCCATTGTTCCAAAAGCCCAATCTAGTTCTTCTAGCTGTGCAAAACGTGAAGCTTCTGGCAGAAAATCTTCCTGACAAATCTGCAAAGCCAAAGTTGGATTTTTTCCCTGCAAAAACTGGATTACAGAATCGATCGTTTTAATATATTCGTCTTGAAGAGCAAAAATTCGCTTAGAATTATCTGAAACCTCAGCGTTTGCAACTTCAAACCTGAAACTTGAAACCTGAAACAAATCAACTAATCCCTTTTTAGAAAACAATTCCAAAATCACATCAATACCCAAATCAGCCTGAACTGATTCTATATTTTTAGTATTCAGAAAACCTTTTATATACGCCGTTGCCGGATACGGGGTATTCAGTTGTGTAAATGGCGGCGTAATTACAAAAAGTTTCGTTTTCAAAAGAGAATTATTTTTTTGCAAAAATACGGGATATTTTGAGACTTTTCAGCGTTTCAATTTTTGATTTGAATTTGTAAACATTTAATTACATTTGTCGTAATCCAAATGACTCTAATGAAACATAGATTACTTTTTCTTTTTTTCTTACTAACGCTACAACTATTTTCACAAAGCAAAAATCAATCAATTGGTTTTAAAGAAAATAAAGGTCAAATTATCGATCAAAATGGCAAACCTAATGCCGACGTTAAATATTTACTGAATTCGGCAGGCTTAAATGTTCAGTTAAAGAAAAATGGATTTTCTTATGATATTTATGAAGTAAAGAAAATACCGATTGATCGTTCATTAACAGCAAAAATACTTCCCGAAAAAGATAATAAAGAAAAAGAAGATTTCAATCTAGGATATATTTTTCATAGAGTAGACATTGATTTTGTAAATTCAAATTCTAAAGTTGAATTAATTACAGAACGAAAGTCATCTGATTTTGACAATTATTATAACATAATAAATAGACCCGAAGGCATTCTGGAAGTTCATCAATACCAACAGATTACCTACAAAAATATCTATCCTAATATTGATGTTGTCTTTACAATTCCCGAAGATCCAAAAAAAACAGTTGAATATAATTTTGTTATTCATCCAAAAGGAAAAATTTCTGATATTCAATTAAAATTTAACGGAACCAAAACCGATTTGATTGATAATAAAATCCAAATGAATGTTCGTTTTGGAAAAATGGAAGAAACAATTCCTGCGAGCTGGATTGACGAAAAAGGACACAAAAAACAGATAATTGTTGGATATCAAAAACTAAAAAAAGACGTCTACGGATTTCGTTCTGCCAATTTCTTAAGTGGCAAAACAGTTGTTATTGATCCTACTCCAGTAAGATTATGGGGGACTTATTACGGCGAAGGCGACTCAAATGACTTTGGCGATATAGATACTGATAGTTTTGGCAATATCTATTTTACAGGCTATACCACTAGTACATCAGGAATTTATGCTACGTCTGGAACACATCAGACTACAGCTTTCGATTCGAGAAATATGCAATCTGACGCAATAATTGTAAAATTTGATCCTTCAGGAAAAAGAGTTTGGGGTACTTTTTACGGAGGAGAAAGTTGGGATCGCGCCTTTGGTCTAAAGATTGACAAACAAAATAACGTTGTAATTACTGGAAGTACAGACAGTAAAAGAAACATATCTTCAATTGGGGCTTACATTCAAACTACAACGAGTAATACTACTTATGCATTTCTTGCAAAATTTAACTCCTCTGGAACGAGATTATGGGCAACATACTTGGGTAATTCTGGTACAGATTCTGCCGAAGATGTAGATATTGATAGTAATGACAATATTTATATTGTAGGAAGCACAAACAGTTATATTGGATTTTCTACAAACAATAATTTTCAGGCTTTATTAAATCACTCCGGTATGCCTGCAAATAGTTTAACCGATGGTTTTTTGGCTAAGTTTAGCCCTAATGGAAATCTTATTTGGAGTACTTATGTAGGTGGCGAAAGCAATGATTATTTACATACCATTAAAGTTGCATCTGATTATCTTATTGTAGGAGGGAAAACTTTTAGTTTAAACTATATTTCTACTCCCGGAACATTACAAGAAAGCAATTATAAAAATGGCGTTAATGGTACGGTTTATAAGTTTAGTTTAGATGGAAATAGAATTTGGAGCACTTATTATGGTTCTGGCAATAGAATAAAAGCTGTTGTAAATGATGATGAAAATAATGTTTACATTGGAGGAGATTTATTTGGAAGTGATAACGATGATAATATTGCCTCGTCAGGAAGTTTTGATGACTACAACAGATGGACTCAAACTGGTTTTTTAGCAAAACTAAATAAAGATGGCCAGCGAGTTTGGGGAACATATTTAGGAACATCATCGGCTGTATATTCTTTAATTTTTAAAAACAATCATATTTATGTTGGTGGCGAAGGCGGTGATCAATCAATTACTACACCATGTGCCTACAAAAGAAATGGATTTGCTGAAGGTTACATTGGCAAATTTAATAAATCTGGCGGCTTAGTTTTTGGGACTTATGTAAATGGATTCGATCAATATTCTGAAAATAAAATTTGCTTTGAACATAATAATATTGTCATTGGAGGTACTACAGCGCAAGCCAATAACATAACAGATTCTAATTCTTATCAAAAAAATATAAACGGAAGAAAGAATTTTTATTTAATCAATTTTTCTGAAGAAAATAGCTGTAGCATTGATGTTCATCCTTCAACAAGTTCTCCTGTATGTCTTGGCGAAACATTATCTTTTAAAGCTGATTCTAATTCTGGATATAATTATTTATGGACTGGACCAAATGGTTTTACAAGTAATTTGCCTAATCCAACAATTGCAAATCCGTCAAGTGTAAATAATGGCGAATATCATTTAGTAGTAAGCGATGATTGCAATTGTGAGAAAACATACACTTTTGACGTTGTAATTGGAGACACACAGGCTCCTGTGCCAAACATTCCAGATCTTACAACTATATTAGGAGATTGTCATACTGAAGTAAAAATATTTCCAACAGCCACAGATAAATGTGCTGGAGCAATTACTGCTACAACCACGGATCCTTTATCTTATTCTGTTCCTGGAACTTATACAATAAAATGGGATTATGATGATGGAAACGGAAATCGATCATCTCAAAATCAAACCGTTATTATTACAAATCAACTTCCTGAGATAAATTCTTCACATACATTTTGCGTACAGCAAAACGCAACTTTAAGTGACATTCCAATTATTGGACAAAATATAAAATGGTTTGATACTTTTTTTTCAGCATCTGTTTTACCAGAAACAACTTTACTAGAAAGTCGCATTTATTATGTTTCGCAAGCACAAAACGATTGTGAAAGTGAAAGATTACCCATTACTGTAAAAATACAAGACACAACAATTCCGATTGCAAATTCTCCACAGGAATTCTGTATTCAAAAAAATGCAAAAATTAGTGATGTCATAATTGATGGTCAAAACGTCAAATGGTATGAAAGTTATTCTTCCACAAATAATTTAGCAGAATCAACTGCACTTGAAAACGGACTTACCTATTATGCTTCTCAAACAATAAGTGGATGCGAGAGTGATAGAATTCCAGTAACAATAGAAATTATTGAAGCAAAAAGTAGAGATTGCGTTCATTTGACTGAAGAGCTTCCTTATCCAAAATTCTTTACTCCAAATGGAGATGGTTTTAATGATACTTGGACAATCGATCCCGCTTATTTAGCTCCAAATTCATCTATTAGAATATTTGATCGTTACGGAAAACTGATAAAAGAATTAGCATTAAACACTTCTTGGAACGGAACTTATCTAGGAAATCAACTGCCTGCATCAGATTATTGGTTTACGGTTACAAGAATTAATGGGGCAGAATATAGAGGCCATTTTTCTTTAAAACGATAAAAAATAAAATCGTAAAGATTTATACTAAAAAGAAATTCTTTGTACTGTATAAATCTTTGCGATTACATAATTTTATTTCGTTTGTATTAAAACCCAACTCGAAATTTCTTCTAAAGCTATTGGTGAAAAGGTTTGTTCAATAGTTGCATATTCACTTGGAGAACCTGTCTTACATTCTTGAAATAAGTGATTTAAATTTGGTAATTCTTTAGTTGTTACTTTATTATTTCCTGCTTCGGTCAAAACTTTTTTAATATTTTCAAGATTAACTTGGGACGGAACCTGCAAATCTTTACTTCCGTTAAGTGCTAAAACTGGACATTTTACTTTTTCTAAAAAAAGCTTTGGATCAAGTTTTAAAAGAGTATAATTCCAAGGACTTGTAATTTGATCTGTAATGGTTTTAGCCATATCATCATTCCCTAATTTTGATCTAAAATAAGAATTGACCTTGGCTTTCAAATCATCATCGTTAACTATACTTTGCAAAATAAGGTCATAAGCACCTTTAAAATTTTCTTTATTCTGCTGTACAACTGCATCTGGAGCTCCCATTTGTTTTTCTATCAATTCTCTTTGCAACAGCAACAATTTATCGCCGCGAATTCCTGGTCCGGCAAGTAGAACTATAAATTTAACATCTTTAGAATTTCCAGCTATCATTGGAGCAATTATGCCTCCTTCGCTATGTCCGATCAAACCAATTTTATTTTTATCGATTTCTTTTCTCGTTTTCAAATAGTCTACTCCAGCTTGTACATCTTTTGCAAAATCATTAGTAGTTGCTTTTTTAAAATCGCCTGTAGATTCACCAAAACCGCGATCATCAAAACGTAAAACAGCTATTCCTTTTTTGGTAAGATAATCTGCTAAAACTAAAAACGGTTTATGCTCTAGTATTTCTTCATCTCGATTTTGCGCGCCACTTCCAGAAATTAAAATAACTACTGGAAAATTACCTTCTTTTTTAGGCATTGACAACGTGCCTGCGAGAGTCACTTTATCTGTTTTATTTTCAAATTTCACATCTTCTGTATAATAAGAAAATGGCTCTTTAGGTTCCTGAGGTCTTACAACTTCAACATTTCCCTTTGATAAATTAAGATCTAATGTATGTCCGTTTTGAATCAATTTCCCAACAAAAACATTATCAGCGCCCAATCTTCCTTCATATAAACCACCGATAGCAGCCATATTTAATTTCAATACCGAATTTTCAAAAGTAGTTGATGCAACAGGAATTCCTTTTGCATTTTGATCCGGACTATCCACTGTAGAACTATACCCTTTTTCTGTTTTAGTAATATTAAATAGGATCCTAAGTTCATTATTTTGAATTTTTAAGATACCCTTCCATTGTCCTGAAATATCTTGTCCAAACGATTGTGAAGAACTAAAAATTATGAATATAAAAAGTATTATTTTTTTCATTTATATGCTTAATTACTTAAAGGTTGTTTTCTTTTTTTTCTAAACTTTTAAACTTAAAATAAGAATAAATTATAGGAACAAAAGCAATGGTAAGGCCAATACCCACAAAAATTTTAGAAAAATTAAATCCCGAAAATAACAAGCCCCCTAAGATGAAAACAAAACCAGCCACAAGCCATAATTTTCCCGCAAAAGCATGAGTAGCTTTCCAAACCTGCTGATTTTCTAGTGTCCATGGTGTGCGAATTCCAATAAAATAATTAGGCTGAATGACTTTAAAATAATTTCCAAAAATTATTAGTAAAATTCCAACTGCAACATACATTAAACCCGGACTTGAAAAAGATTGATTTTTGGTTATATAAACAATAAATGTAGCCAGTAAAGACATAAATAAAACCAAGAAAAATTTAAGCTGATAAAATTTTCTCCCCATTAATGAAATTCTTTTTTTAGGATCAATTTTAGATGCTGCGGTCATTAAACCGTACATTAAAACAGGAAGCATAAAAACTAGAAACAGTAAACTAAACTTATTTCCCCAATTGTCAATTTGCCCTTCGTAGTTCCAATGTATCGGAACTCTTTCGGGAAGACTATTCCAAACTGTTGCCAAATAAATAAAAGGAATCGAAACAATTCCAATTATAGGGAGCTCTTTTCTTAATTCTAGATTCATATTATTATTGTTTAAAGGTTAGTATCCATTGTAAAACATCTTCCATTATGGTGGTATTGATGGAGTAAATGATGAATTGTCCGTTTTTTTCAGATGTAATTAAATCGGCCCGTTTTAAAATATCTAAATGATGTGAAATGCTCGGTTTAGAAATATTAAAAGCGTCTGCAATCTCTCCTGCAGATAAATCCTTCTGCTTTAAAAGATCCAGAATCTCTCTTCTAGTCGCATCATTTAATGCTTTAAAAATATCATTCATTATATTTATATATTTAGACAAATATCTAAATACTTTTCTAACAAACAAAAAAAAAGCAGTAATTTTTTACATTACTGCTTTTGAAATATTTTAAATCTATAGTCTAAAACTTATGTTCGTCTTTGCTAATTACCAAAAATGAAACTATAGATATAAGTGCCGCGGTTACCAAATAGAAACCTACATAACTCACATCATATGTCTTAGCTAACCAAATTGCGATCATTGGTGCAAAAGCAGCTCCTAAAATTCCCGCCATATTAAAAGTTAAAGAAGCTCCAGAATAACGAACATTTGTTGGAAATAATTCAGACAGAAAAGTTCCCAAAGGTCCGTAAGTAAAACCCATTAATGACATTCCGATGCAAGCAAAAATGGTAACCAAAACGATATTTCCAGAACTTAAAAAGTAAGAAAAGAAAAATCCAAAAACGGCAATAGCCGCAGTTGCGACGATAAGCATTTTGCGACGACCAATCTTGTCGGCCACAACAGCAGAAACTGGAATAAAAAGCGCAAAAAACAATACAGAGAATAATTGAATCAATAATCCATCTCTTTTTACAATTCCTAAATCTGAAGTAGCCCAGCTAAGTGTAAATACAGTCATTAAATAGAAAACCAAGAATGTTGTTATTGCTGCGAATGTTCCAAAAACCAACTGATTTTTATATGATTTTACTAATTCTAGAAAAGGAACTTTTACCTCTTCTTCCTGTTTTTTGGCATTTTCAAACGAAGGCGTTTCTGTAATTTTAGTTCTAATATAAAAACCAACTATTACTAAAAATGCACTGGCAATAAAAGGAATTCTCCAACCATAATTCATAAAATCTTCATTACTCATAGAATCTGTCAATAACAAGAAAGTTCCGCCAGAAAGCAATAAACCTATTGGAGCGCCTAATTGTGGAAACATTCCGTACCAAGCACGTTTATTTGGTGGTGCATTTTCTATCGCCAATAAAACAGCACCTCCCCACTCGCCTCCTAAACCAACACCTTGTCCGAATCTGCAAAGCATTAATAATAACGGAGCCGCGACACCAATACTCGCGTAGCTGGGCAAGAATCCAATGGTTACTGTCGAAATTCCCATTGTCAATAAAGCGGCTACAAGAGTAAATTTACGTCCGATCTTATCACCATAATGCCCAAAAAATGCCGAACCTAAAGGGCGTGACAAAAACGCAATAGAAAAAGTAGCCAAAGATTCCAGAGTCGCCATTGTCGAATCTGAACTAGGAAAAAATAATTGAGGAAAGACCAACACTGCTGCATTGGCATAAATATAAAAATCAAAAAATTCGATTGTGGTACCAATAAGGCTTCCAAAAAGAACATGTTTTAGAGAGTTCTTTTTATTCTCGTTAGTTTTCATGTAAAATAGATATAACTTTTTTTTTTGATTACAAAAATATAGTTTCATTATTAATAATTCATGTTTCAAAGAATTAGTTTTAAAACATCATTCGTTTTTTAACAAATCTCATGTTTTTTCCATTTTAAAAACATGAATTTTATTCCAATTTAAAAACTTGATTTTAGGTGCTTTAAAACAAAAATCAAAAATCAAATCTTAAGCATTCGTTAAAAGCATTTTTAACTGTATATTTTCATTAAATTTACAGCTGTCAAAAATAAATTTAAAATTATGCCTACCGACTGTATCAGCTTTCAATCTTCTGGATATTTCTCTAAACTAATGCAGGATTATTTAGATCAAAAACCAGAGTTAAAACCGCTGTACAATAATTTTCCAAGCCTAGAAAATTTTGAAAAACAAATAGCCGAAAAATCAGCCAATTTTGATCATAACAATAGAACTGCATTGGTTGAAACGCTGGAAAAACAATATCAAAATATTGAAATTTCGGATTTAACGAGACAAAATATTACGCTTTTAAAACTCGAAAATACTTTTACAATTACAACTGGACATCAGCTAAATTTATTTAGCGGACCGCTATATTTTTTATATAAAATTATTTCTACTATTAATTTAACTAAAGAATTAAAGTCGAAATATCCTTCGTACAATTTTGTTCCAGTTTACTGGATGGCTACAGAGGATCACGATTTTGAAGAAATTAATTATTTTAATTTTAAAGGAAAAAAAATCCGCTGGAATGCAGAAAGCACTGGTCCTGTTGGAAGGCTTTCAACCAATGGTTTAGAAGATTTATTTGAAGTCTATTCGAAAGAATTAGGTTCAAGCACTAATGCCAATACACTTAAAAAGCTTTTTGAAGAAGCCTATTTAAAACATGAAAATCTAGCCGATGCAACCCGTTATTTGGCCAATGCACTTTTTTCAAGCTATGGTTTAGTGATTATAGATGCAGACGATCGCGATTTAAAACGTGCTTTTATTCCGTTTGCCAAAGAAGAGTTAGAAAATCAGACTTCGTTTAAAGCGGTTCAAAAATCAATTGAAGAACTTGCAGATTATGCCGTTCAGGTAAATCCACGTGAAATTAATTTGTTTTATATCGAAGATAAACTGCGCGAAAGAATCATTTTTGAAAATGACAAATATTGGGTGAACAACACCAAAATTTCATTTTCTAAAGAAGAGATTTTAAAACTATTAGAAAGCAATCCAGAAAAATTCAGTCCAAATGTAATTATGCGTCCGTTATATCAGGAAATTATACTTCCTAATCTCTGCTATATCGGTGGAGGCGGCGAGATTGCATACTGGCTAGAATTAAAAGCCTTTTTTGATGCTGTACAGATTACTTTTCCAATATTATTAGTTCGAAATTCAGTTCTTTTAGCAACTGAAAAACAAGTTAAAAAAGCCGATAATTTAAATTTATCATGGAAAGATTTATTTAGTAAATCGGAATATTTAGTTAATGAGATTACTCATAAACTTTCGCCATTTCCAATTGATTTAAAAGAACAAAAAGAAGCACTTGAAAAACAGTTTGCGTATTTATTTGAATTAGCCGAAAAAACAGACAAATCTTTTTCTGGAGCCGTAAAAGCACAAGAAGTAAAACAAAAGAAAGGTTTGGAAAATCTAGAAAAACGTCTTTTAAGAGCACAAAAAAGAAAACTCCAAGATCAGTTACAAAGGGTAACCGATTTGCAGTGCGAATTATTTCCAAACAATAGCCTTCAAGAACGCCAAGCCAATTTTTCCGAATTTTATTTAGAAAAAGGAGAACAATTGATTCCGCTTTTAATTCAAAAATTAAAACCTTTAGAACATAATTTTGACATCATAATAATCTAAAATAATTATCTTTAGAAATTAAAAAGTACAGATTTAGAAACAAATAACCAGCACATTTTCTAAATCTTTACTCTCTCAAACCAAATAGAATTATATTTTATAACCTATTAACTAACTAACCTAATGGTAAGAGAACGACTAATTTCGCTTGATGTCTTTCGCGGACTGACAATTCTATTGATGACTATTGTAAACAATCCAGGTGATTGGGGAAATGTTTATCCTCCGCTTTTACACGCGCACTGGAATGGCTGCACACCAACCGATCTTGTATTCCCGTTTTTTATTTTTATAATGGGAGTTGCTGTACCGCTTGCAATGCAGGAGAAAACATATGATGAAACAACATTCAATAAAATTCTCATTCGCTCTTTACGAATGCTTTGTTTGGGGATTTTCTTTAATTTCTTTGGAAAAATTCAGCTTTTTGGATTAGATGGAATTCCGCTTCTAATTGGACGATTGGTCATTACTTTTGCGGTTGGTTATGCTTTGATGGGAAGTTTTAGCACACGCCTAAAAAACATTTTTGCATTTGGCATATTGGCTATTTATCTCATTTTAGCCTACGGCGGATTTGAAAACTATCAAGATGTTCGGCTTCCCGGAGTTCTACAGCGTATTGCAGTAGTCTATTTTGTTGTTTCGCTTTTATATTTGAAAACATCCCGAAAAACCCAAATTATTACAGGAGCTGTTTTGCTTTTAGGATATTGGGCAATTATGACCTTAATTCCTGTTCCGGGATTTGGAGAAGCAAATCTAGAGCGAGGCACCAATCTCGCTGCTTGGGTTGACAGCGTCGTCTTAAAAGGACATATGTATCACGAAACCAATACTTGGGATCCAGAAGGAATTTTAAGCACAATTCCTTCAATTGTAAATGGAATTATTGGTTTGTTTATGGGCCAAATTTTACTACTTAGTGTAACCAAAATCCAAAAAGCACAAAGAATGGGAATGATAGGTACTGCGCTAATTTTTTTCGGTTTAATCTGGGATTTAGTTTTCCCTATAAATAAATCCATCTGGACAAGCAGTTACGTTTTATATACAACTGGTTTGGCTACAGTCTGCCTTACGGCATTGTACTATATCATTGACATAAGAGAATACAAAAAGGGCTTTAAACTATTTGTAATCTGGGGAGTGAATCCTATGATTGTTTTCTTTGCTTCACAGATTATCCCACAGGCTTTGGTAATGATACGTTTTCAAAACCCATCTATCCCAAGCGAACAGACCAATCTTTTAGATTATTTATATCGCTTTGGCATTGCACCGTTTTTCAGTAATCCTATGTCTGCTTCCTTGGCAGGAGCACTAACCTATGTTGCGATCTGGACATTTATTTTATGGATATTCTACAGAAACAAATTAATATTTAAAGTTTAATTTTTTAGCATATAACCTTTTCTTAATCAAAACATCATTCTAAAGAGTTTTAATTATGATTTTATTAAAATCAATTCATAAAAAAAGTATACTTTTGCACAAAATTTAATAAAATAAAAAATGGCAACAAATAGAACTTTTACAATGATTAAACCAGATGCTGTTGCAAACGGACACATCGGGAATATCTTAGCAATGATTACTAATGGTGGTTTCAAAATCGTTTCATTAAAATTAACTCAATTAACTGTAGCAGATGCAAAAGCATTTTATGCAGTTCACGCAGAAAGACCTTTCTACGGAGAATTAGTTGAATTTATGTCTCGCGGACCAATTGTTGCTGCTATTTTAGAGAAAGATAACGCAGTAGAAGATTTCAGAACTTTAATTGGAGCTACAAACCCAGCTGAAGCTGCTGAAGGAACTATTCGTAAAGCATACGCTACTTCAATCGGAGAAAATGCAGTTCACGGATCTGACAGCGATGAAAATGCTGCTATCGAAAGCGCATTCCACTTTGCAGGAAGAGAGCAATTTTAATTTATGATTTTAGAGTTCAGATTTTAGATTGCTGAACTTAATATCAAAACAAAAAATCCATTTCAATTGAAATGGATTTTTTTATATATAAAATCTAAAATCAGCGTAAAACAACATCTTTTACAACCTCACGACCCAATTCTTCATTAATCATTTTTACTATCTTGTATTTTCCGTGAGTTAATTCTTCGCGCAGAACAGACGACCCTAATTCTACATAAAGTGTACTGCCTTTCAATACAACATTCCGAGTATAAGTATTCACTCCGCTCCCCATAAGATTTTTCCAGGCGTCACGAACATCAATTTGATCCATACCTGGCTGCAATTTATTCACTTGAATAATCTGCTGTAATACAGCACTAATAGTACTTTCGTTATTTATTCTTTTCGCCATCTTTCAAAAGGTTTACTGGTCCAGCTTTTTTATAATGATATTCTATTTTTTGTGCATTTTTAACCACCAATTTGTCATCAGAGAGCGAGATAATCTCTTCGCTCCATTTTGCATAATCCGTTTTATAATCTAAGAAAACTTGTTCTCCAGCAAAACGAACCGAAACATTCTCAAATGTGTCTGTTGTCAAAAATGTACCGTCAAATTGTGGCATCACTTTCGTTCGAACTCCTTTATTATTTTTAATTTGGAAAAAATCAAAAGTCTCGTTCATTTTATACTCCTTCTCTTCCCCTTTCTCAAAAACCACTTTTTCAATTTCCCAATAACCATTTAATTTGGTGAGATCTGCAGGTTTTATTTCCTGTTTACAGCTCACAAATAAAAGTGAACAAAACAAAACTATAAAAGCGTTTTTCATAAATAAAAATATTAAAATTTATTCTTTTTTAATCTAAATGAAGTCGAAGAATTAGGAGCTATTTCCTGCTGTCCGCTGTATCTTTTGTGCCGAACCCCGGCACAAAAGGATGCCGCTTCCATCAGGGCTAGGGCTCTTGTTTTCAAAAGAAATTTTCTCGGACTACAAAGATAACCTTATAATCATCAAAAGAAATACTTTGTCTATTAATTATTTTAAAAGATAAAAGTGCCCTATTCTAATACATATAAGACTTTTAAAGACAAGCAATATCTAACATTATACAGAACTTTATTTCATTTACACATCAAAAAATCTATCAAAAAAGAATAATAATCAATAACTCAAAACTAAAAGCAGTGAAGACCATATCATTATTAATAATTACTATTTTATTTTTTAATTGCACTAAACAAAAGCAGTCAAGTCATAGTTATACAAAAAACAAAAAACAACATCTGACAGAAGACAACAACATCCTGAAAGACAGTTCACATTTTCACAAAAAAGATTCAACCAAAGAAAACAAAAAAGAAAACATTGATATAAAAATCATAAGAACAACAATACGAGAAAGCTCTTATTCTGACCATAAAGACATTGAAATAGTTTTTAAAAATACAGGCAAGAAAACAATTAAAGCTATCAAATTTGAATGGTCTTGTGTCAATTCTTTCGACGAACCTGCAAGTGGCAAGTACTTTTATGGAGAAGGAAATTACCAAGAAAAATCCGCCATTCTTTTAAAACCAGGTCAAACCCAAACAGAATATTGGGAAGATTTCTCAACAGATGCCGATAAAGTTACAAAAATAAAAGCTACCTATATTGTTTATACTGACGGCACAAAAATGGAAACTTCACAACCATGACAATTCCTTACAAAGACAAGGAATCAACATTAATCTCAAATAATTGATTAAACTATTTCAACAATCAAACTAGCAGACAAACTTGGGTGAATTATTTTAAACCCAAATTAAAAGACAAAATTGACACGAACGGAATCTTG
Organism: Flavobacterium humidisoli; assembly: GCF_023272795.1. Lineage (NCBI taxonomy): Bacteria > Pseudomonadati > Bacteroidota > Flavobacteriia > Flavobacteriales > Flavobacteriaceae > Flavobacterium > Flavobacterium humidisoli. The sequence goes on from NZ_CP096829.1 coordinate 5,557,321, forward strand.
CCCTTAATTTTGCAAAACTGCCTTTATTAAAACACAACAAAAGAATGGCCCGTTTAAAAAAAAGCTTTTAAACAAAGTTTCATTAAAAACCTTTATTTAAAAGCTCAATATTTTTAGAACGCTATACGTTGGAGCAAAAAAACTAGCGATTTGTTTTTATTCTCTTAAGAACCCCTAAAAAGAACAAAATTATTCCAGCCACTAGCAAAATATAATAGACCGAAAGATTTTTATCCTTTAAAACATTTGCCAGAACAAAAGAGAGTACACTAGCAAAATAAAAAGTTAAAGCAGAAATATTTTTCATTATTAATTATTTAAAGAAACTATCTACAAATTCATACTTATTAAAGACTTGCAAATCTTCAATTCCTTCGCCGACACCAATATATTTTACTGGGATTTGAAATTGATCTGAAATACCAATTACAACACCGCCTTTTGCAGTTCCGTCCAATTTAGTTACCGCCAATGAAGTAACCTCTGTAGCCGCAGTAAATTGTTTAGCTTGTTCAAAAGCATTTTGACCTGTAGAACCATCTAAAACCAAAAGTACATCATGAGGCGCATCAGCAACCACTTTCTGCATTACACGTTTTACTTTTGTCAGCTCATTCATTAAGTTTATTTTATTATGAAGACGTCCAGCTGTATCAATAATTACAACATCAGCATCTTGAGCAACAGCAGATTGCAAAGTATCGAAAGCTACGGAAGCAGGATCACTTCCCATTTGCTGTCTTACAATTGGTACATTTACGCGATCGGCCCAAACTTGCAATTGATCAATGGCCGCTGCACGGAAAGTATCCGCCGCACCTAAAACCACTTTATGACCCGCTTTTTTAAATTGATAAGCCAGTTTACCAATTGTTGTTGTCTTTCCTACCCCATTTACCCCAACAACCATTAAGACATAAGGTTTTTTATCTTTCGGAATTTCGAATTCTGTTGCCTCACCGGTATTCGTTTCAGATAATAAAGCACCAATTTCATCACGAAGAATTTGATTCAATTCTTCTGTTCCTAGATATTTATCTTCAGCAACACGCTTTTCAATTCTTGTAATAATTTTCAAAGTAGTATCTACCCCAACATCAGAAGCTACAAGAACTTCCTCCAGATTATCTAAAACATCATCATCAACTTTAGATTTCCCAGCAACGGCTTTACTTAACTTCGAGAAAAAAGTAGTTTTCGTTTTTTCAAGACCTTTGTCTAAAGTCTCTTTTTTTTCGGTAGAGAATAATTTTTTAAAAAAACTCATTTTTTGTAGATTATTTAGATTTACTAGATTTCTCAATTTTCACGCAAGAAATCCAAATCTTTAAAGAAAGAGCAATTGTTTTCCAAAAAAAGGCCAATTGTTACGATTCTTTAAATTTATAGACAAATATAGGTAATAAAAAAGCTACTTCCGAAAGAAAGTAGCTTTTCTATATAATGTAATTATAATTATTTCTTTTTCAAGAACTCATCAACTTCTTCAGGAGCCATAATAGATTCTACGAATGTATATGCACCAGTTTTAGGAGATTTTACCATTTTGATGGCTTTTGATAATCTCTTAGAAGATGTTTGTAACGATGCTACGGTTTTCTTTGCCATGATTCAAATGTTATTTGAAATTCATTAAATCTTCAAATGAAAAACCATTTGAGATTTAATCAAAATCTCTAATTATTACTTAATTTCTTTGTGAACAGTTACTCTTTTTAAGATTGGATTAAATTTTTTAATCTCTAATCTATCTGGAGTATTTTTTTTGTTCTTAGTTGTAATATATCTAGAAGTACCTGGAACACCAGAAGTTTTGTGCTCAGTACATTCTAAAATTACTTGGATTCTATTACCTTTCTTTGCCATCTTGCTATATATTTATTTAGGAAAAGATTATTTGATAAATCCTTCTGACTGCGCTTTTTTCAAAACTGCAGTGATTCCATTTTTATTAATTGTTTTTATCGTAGATGCTGCTACTCTAAGAGTAATCCATCTATCTTCTTCTGGAAGATAAAAACGCTTTTTAACTAAGTTTACAGAAAACTTTCTCTTAGTTTTGTTCATAGCGTGAGAAACGTTATTTCCTACCATCGCTCTTTTACCTGTAAGGTCACAAACTCTTGACATTATACTTATCTTTTATCGTTATTCAAAATCAGGGTGCAAAGAAAAGAAAAATAAACCATTTTAGCAAAAAATTATTGCACAATTTTTAAAATTTCTTTCTGTAATATTTCCAAACTCTTAACAGACGCCCTATCTATCACTTTTTCACGAGGTTGTCCGAAGTTAAATTCCTCAACAATTACCCCATCTGGTGTTGCCAAAGCAATAAAAACAATGCCTATTTCAGCATCAGAATCGCCTTTTGATGGACCTGCATTGCCCGTCGTTGCTAGCGCATAGTCGGTTTTCAGCAAATCTTTAACACTCAAAGCCATAGCCGATGCAACCTCAGCACTAACTACCGAAAATCGATCAATTAAATTTTGCGGTATTCCCAAAACATTTATTTTGACTTCTGTTGCATAAGAAACGACACTTCCTTTAAAATAGCTTGATGAGCCTGGAACAGCCGACAATAATGAAGCAATTCTTCCACCAGTACAACTTTCTGCCGTTGAGATTGTTTTATTTTGCTTGGTAAGCAGTTTACCTATTACCGTTTCAATTGTTTCATTCTCTTCGTAACCTACAATTATATCGTGAATGATAGCGTCCAAGGACTGCACATTACTTTCTATCGCTTCTTCTAATTCTTCTTTATTAGTCCCGCGAGCGGTTAAACGCAGACGAACTCGCCCCGGATTGGGCAGATAAGCCAGTTTTATAAACTCTGGAAGATTATTCTCCCATTGTTCAATACGTTCTGCCACTAAACTCTCCCCTTGTCCATAAGTCAAAATGGTTTTATGAATAATGTAAGGACGTTTATATTCGCGGACAATTTTAGGGATTATTTCTTCTTCTACCAGATATTTCATTTCGTACGGAACTCCTGGAAGCGAAATAAAAACGGTATTTTCCTTCTTCATCCACATTCCTGGCGCTGTTCCTACTTTGTTATGCAAAACAGTACAAGTAGAAGGCACCAAGGCTTGATCTTTATTGAGTTGCGAAATGGGCCTGTTATAAAACCCTTCAATTAATTCAGTCACGTGCGCCAAAACTTTTTGATCAACTACTAGTTCATCATCAAAGTATTCACAAAAAGTTTTCTTTGTTACATCATCTTTAGTTGGCCCTAATCCGCCCGTCACAATCACAACATCTACTTTGTTTTGTAGTTGTGCAAAAGTGTCTAAAATATGTTTTTTGTCATCGCTTATGGACAGCATTTCTGCCACCTCAACTCCAATTCTATCGAGTGATTTGGCAATAAAAGCCGAATTTGTATCTACGATTTGGCCAATTAAGATTTCATCTCCAATAGTAATAATTGCTGCTTTCATAATCAGTGGAATATTTTTGTCGCTTAAATAAATTAAGCCAATAATTTATAAGTAGAAAATTAAATTTTGTCTAGGGGGAAGGTATTAACGGCTTTTACAAACTATAAGCCCGTTTACAAAATTTAAAAATGTTTTGACTTATTCCTTTTATAAAAACAGGAATAAGTCAAATTCTATATTAAAGATCAAAATCTTTTTTAATTTCTTTAATCGCTTCTTTTACTTGTACTTTAATACTTTTAAAAGTTTCGATAATATCCTTTTTTTTGCCTTCAGCTTTTGTCCAAGCTTCTACCTGCAAAATTTCTTCAAAAGCCACATTTAACCCCATTAAATCTAGTGTAGGCTTTATTTTATGAGCATAGGAATAGGCGTATTTATGATCCTTCTTTTTTATTCCTTCTTTAATTTGTTTTAAATCTTCTGGAACCTCTGTAACAAATAAAGTTAAAATCTGATTTACAAATTCAGGATCGTTATCTGAAAGCGCATATACTTTCGAAAGGTTGTATTTTAAAGCCATTATTTTACTTGTATTCTGAATAATTTTTTATCTTCTAAAAAGCCTTCTAAAACATCATTTGGTTTTACAGCCGCAACACCTGCAGGCGTTCCTGTAAAAATAATATCTCCAATTTTTAAGGTAAAAAACTGAGACACATGAGAAATCAATTCATCAATCTTCCAAAGCATCATACTAGAGTTTCCTTTTTGAACTGTTTCTGAATTGCTCCTTAATTCAAAATTAAGATTTTCCATAGAAACAAAATCAGTTTTTGGCAAAAAATCTCCAATAACTGCAGAACCGTCAAACGCCTTGGCTTTTTCCCACGGAAGTCCTTTTTCTTTCAATTTACTTTGCAGGTCTCGTGCAGTAAAATCTATTCCAACACTTATTTCATCATAATATTTATGAGCAAATTTTGGCTCAATATATTTCCCGACCTTATTAATCTTTACGATTATTTCAACTTCATGATGAACATCTTCAGAAAACTCCGGAATAACAAACGGATGTTGCTTCAACAAGACCGCCGAATCTGGCTTCATAAAAACAACTGGCTCGCTTGGGCGTTCGTTTTTCAACTCTTCTATATGATTGGCATAATTCCTGCCGACACAGATAATTTTCATTCTTTTTTAAGTTACTGAGATACTGAGATGCTAAGATACTAAGAATCTAAAAAAATTAGAATCTCAGAACCTTAGCATCTTAGAAACTTATTTAGTATTTAATTTTCTTAATTTAATTGCTGTCAAAACTTTTTTGGTGTACAACGGAAAATCAGCATTTTGAATCCAGCTGAAATATCCCGGTTCTGTTTCTAGAACCTTTTCTACTTTTGCTCCTTTATGTTTTCCAAAAGTAAAAATTTCTTCATCATCTTGATCAAAAGCAATCATTCCCGCAAAATCGGCGATTTTTTTACGTGTTGTAAATTCAGACAAAGATTTCATGTCGTTCTCTAATTCTGGATAGCGATCTAATTGCGCTTTCAAGATTTCGTAAGTTGCCATTGTATCTGCTTCTGCCGAATGCGCATTGTCTAAACTTTTTCCACAATAAAATTTCAAAGCAGCGCTTAAAGTACGCTCTTCCATTTTATGAAAAATAGTCTGTACATCTACAGAAACTTTGTTTTTCATATCAAAATCAACTCCTGCGCGAAGTAATTCTTCAGCCAAAAGCGGAATATCGAAACGATCTGAATTAAATCCGCCCAAATCACTGTCCTTAATCATATTATGAATATGCGGAGCAAGTTCTGCAAAAGTGGGTTCGTTGGCTACTTTTTCATCTGTTATACCATGAACTGCAGTTGTTTGTGGAGGAATTGGAATTGTTGGATTAACCAACCAGGTTTTACTTTCTTTGTTTCCGTTTGGAAAAACTTTGAATATTGAAATTTCTACGATTCTATCTTTACCGATATCAATTCCCGTTGTTTCGAGATCAAAAAAGCAAATTGGCTTGTTAAGTTTTAATTCCATTTCTAATTTTTATAAGTTTACAAATGTAATTTTTAAAGCGGAATATCTCTCTTTATTCTGATTTTTTTTGTCGAAAAATGCTTTCAATTAGTCAATTTTAACTTTTCAAAAATAAGCTTTTAATAAGTCTGCGTACTACTGCTTAATTCTTTTCTTACAAAACAAAAAATCCGATAAGTTTAAAACCTATCGGATTTGATTTTATTTGTATTTTATTTTTAGAAATCTCTATCTACATCAAAAGCTTCCAAATATTCTGCTACTCTTTTCACAAAACTTCCTCCAAGTGCTCCATCAACAACTCTATGATCGTACGAGTGCGACAAGAACATTTTCTGACGAATTCCGATAAAGTCACCTTCTGGAGTTTCAATAACTGCAGGCACTTTACGAATTGCACCAAGAGCTAGAATTCCAACTTGAGGCTGATTGATAATTGGTGTTCCGAAAACGCTTCCAAAAGTACCAACATTTGTCACCGTGTAAGTTCCACCTTGTGTGTCGTCTGGTTTTAATTTTCCAGCTTTTGCACGGTTTCCTAAATCGTTAACCGCTTTTGCCATTCCAACAAGATTTAACTGATCTGCATTTTTAATTACAGGAACAATTAAATTTCCGTTTGGCAATGCTGCAGCCATTCCTAAATTGATGTTTTTCTTTTTAATAATATAATCTCCGTCAACAGAAATATTCATTCCTGGGAAATCTTTTAAAGCTTTTGCAACTGCTTCCATCATAATTGGAGTAAAAGTCAGTTTCTCGCCTTCTCTTTTTTCGAAAGCCGCTTTTACTTTATCTCTCCATTTTACAATATTTGTCACATCTACTTCAATGAAAGATTGTACGTGAGCAGAAGTCTGAACTGATGCTACCATGTAACCCGAAATCAGTTTACGCATTCTGTCCATCTCAACAATTTCGTCAGCACCATTTACAGAAACTGGCACTGCTTGCTGGCTTTTTTGTACAACTGGTTCAACTGCCTTTGGAGCTTCAGCTTTTGGAGTTTCTACTACAACTTTTGGAGCAGCTTCAACTGCTTGAGAAGCTTGAACAGAACCCGATTTACGAGCCTCTACATATTTTAAAATATCTTCTTTAGTCACACGGCCATCTTTTCCAGAACCCGCAATATTTTCAAGTTCGTTTAAAGAAAGACCTTCTTCTTTTGCAATATTTTTTACTAATGGAGAAAAGAATTTATCTGACCCTGAAAAATCTTGAGAAGTTACAGTTTCTTTAACCGATTCGATTGTTTTTTCGATTTCTGCTACTTCTGCAGGAGCTGCAGTTTCTTGAACTGTATTTACATTTTCTGGAGCTGCTGTTTCTCCGCCTTCAGTTTCAATAATAGCAATAGTCTGCCCTACCTGCACTAAATCATCTTTACCAAACAATTGCTCAACTAAAATTCCTGATACTTCGCTAGGCACTTCACTGTCAACTTTATCTGTTGCAATTTCGAGTACAGCTTCATCAGCCTCAATTTTGTCTCCAACTTCTTTCAACCAATTTGTAATAGTTGCTTCAGCGACACTTTCTCCCATTTTAGGAAGCTTTAATTCAAATCTTGCCATATTGTTAATCTAAAAGATGTTTTTGATTTTCAGATTGCGAAATTAATGAATATTTTAAACATAAATTTCATTTAATATAATTTTTTACTCGATTTTTACAATTTGCCCTCTGTCATTTCTGGAATTACTTCCAATAATAAAATAGGTATTTTTAGGCAAAACTTTAAAAGTAATACTCTTATCTTTAATAGTTTCTATGATTTCGATACATTTTTTGAATGAAATGTACTGATTATCCAAAATTATTTCGACGTTTTTTCCCTTAAAAATCAGGCACGAATTTACCATTTTTTCTTTCGGGATTTTTAAAAATTGGACTTTATTTTTTAAAATTAAGGCTATTTTGTGAGACAAATCTTCGTTTAAAGAATAAAAAACATGCAATTCTGGATTTGGTTTTATTCTTGTTTTGCCTTGAAACATTTTTAAAAAAGAGAAAAACCAAGTTCCAATTTGAATGAAAAAACTAAAAAACAGCGATTTCTTAAAATGCTTCTGATAAAAGAAATTCATAGCTTCCTGAAAACGTTTCATATATTTTTCGTCTTTTATGGTGCTTTCTCCTTTATAATGCAAGACTGTAGTTTCGTGAAAGTAGAAATTTGTCTTTTGTTTTTGCAATGCCCTATACGACAAATCGATATCATCAGCATACATAAAACAATCTTCATCAAAACCTTTTAAATCCTCATAAAGCTCTTTTTTCAAAAGCATAAAAGCGCCAACGAGAATATCTACTCTTCCCGTTTCATTTTCATCTAAATGCTTTGCGTAATATTGATTGAAGAGTTTGGTTTTAGGAAAAACTTTATACAATCCGAAAATTTTGGTGAAAGCAACCCAAGGCGAAGGAATTCCGCGTTTGCTTTCTGGAAGAAACGCTCCTGTTCCGTCAATTAATTTACAGCCAACAATTCCGAGATTTTTTTGCCTTTCGGCGAAAGCCAAAATTTTCGTAAAAGTATCTTCTGCAACAACGGTATCTGGATTTAAAATACAAATGTACTTTCCTTTCGCTTGACGAACACCAATATTATTGCCTTTTGGAAATCCAAAATTTTCTTTGTTTTCAATCAGTTTTACGTCTGGAAATTTTTCTTTCATCATCAAAACACTTTCGTCTGATGAATTATTATCAATCACGATAATTTCTGCATCGATTGTCGCAATTGACTCCTGAACACTTAAAACGCATTGTTCTAGAAAGTAACGCACATTGTAATTTAAAATGACAACCGATAACTGCATGAAAAATTGAGTATGTAGATTTTGGCCGAAGTTAGAAATTTTCTGATAACCCTAAACGCAGTGACCAATCGTTTTTACTAATTCCGTAATCTAATGCCAAATTACTTCCGTTTCTTTTATTCCATTTGATACGAATTCCGGTTCCAACCGCAGGATTCCATTTTTTAAATTGATAGGTATCTAACTTAGAAACCGAAGAAACATTAGTAAAGAAAACAGCTCCAAAAAATCCGTTTCGGCTTATATCGGTTCTGTATTCGGTTTCAAAATAAATAAGGGCATTGCTTCGATATCTATTTTTGGTAAATCCGCGTCCCGTTTTGCCTTCACGATCCCAACCAATACTTGGCAAATCTAAATAGTGCGGTTTTCCTCCAAATGTTGACCAGTAAAAAGCTCTTGAAGCCCAAACGCGATGTTTGGTTTTGCTAAAAGAATGGTATTTTCTTGCGTCAAAATATATAGATTGCCATTTGTCTCCTTCTACTCCGCTAGTATTTATTCGCAAGTCGGCTTCGATATACAAACCTTTTTGAGGATTAATAATATTTTCCCTCGAATCGTAAAGTCCCTGTAAGGCAAAACCAAACGAAGTCTCGTTAGAGTAATCGCCATTCATATATTTGTAGTAATCGGTTTCTCCATCTATATAAGATTCTTCAGAAATATTTTTATAATCATCTAAAAGAAAGCCAACTCCTAAACGATAATTTCCGAAAACCTGCCTGGTAATAAACTGATAAAAACGCCATTGCTGGTAATCGAGCGTTGACATTTCTTTTTTTAAATTGTCTTCACCCAATCCATACGTATCTTGGGGATAAATCATGTAGCGATAATCTCCAATAAGACTCCATTTATTATCTTTTGAATATATATAAGATTGGATTGGAAATACAAATTGCTTACTAAAACTAAAATAAGGCGAAAAAGTAATCTGAGACATTCTGGTTGTTTTGGCATCTCCTAAATAAAATGTAGTCAGAAAAGAAACAACCAAACCTGTGCTGGAATTAACGCCAACTGGAACTGGCAATAAGGAAAAAGCTAGTTTTCTATTTCTTTCTGGACGAATGGTGTCTTGCTTATCAAAAACTCTATGTATAACATCTAAAATATCTCGTGTACCCACATTTGTGCTATCATTTTGAGCTTGACAAAACGATCCAATTAAAAATAAAATCACAATGTACTTATTTTTTAAACCATTCACGCACAATATTTTAAAAACAACCTCTTACAAATTTAAAATTTTATTAAGAATATCAATCATTTTTTTATGCTAATCTGAATTATATAAAAAGTTATATTTGAAATACTAAATTATTTGATTTTGAAAATCTTTTCTATGTTACGTTATTGTCTTTTTCTTCCATTGATTATACTCTTTGGCTTCTCAACAACCTATCGGAAAAATGAAGTAAATCTTGTAAAAACAAACAAATGGTTTATTGCTGGGCCTTCTGTAGAAAATGAAGACACACTAAATAAGTTGCGTCTGAAAAATGGAATTGTTACCGTTACAACAAATGACAACCCTAAGGGTCAAATAGAATTGAATGTCATGATTACGCCCTCCGAAATCAATGACGGAATTCCTGCAAATCTTTCAGACGATTCTAAATACCTCAAAATTACTTACCAATCTACACAAGTTATAAAACTACAAGCAAGAGAAGGAAATCAAGAAGGCACTGGTTGTGTGCACGGAGGTTCGCATCCAAGAGTTTCTATACCTGCTTCTCCCAAACGCTTTTCGACAATAAAAATTCCATGGTCAGACTTCAGACAAGATGAACTCACTGATGGAAAACTTTTAAACATCCATAATTTATGCAAGCTTAATTTTGTCAATTACAATCCTACTGCAGGTTCTGTTCTGAAGATAAAATCGTTGAGTTTTTAGTTTCTTTTTGTTTCAGGTTTCAAGTTTCAAGCTTTATGCAGAACTTGAAACTTGAAACCTGAAACATTAAAGATGCAACTGAATCTTATATCGATTCAAGATTTTCATTACGAAAAGCATAATGACAGAAAATACTAAAGACCAAATAATTCCAGGAATCCCTTCTCTAAAATATCCAGGAATAATATGTAGATTAAAAGCTTTACAGAAGTAATAAATTACGCCTGGCAAAATATAAATCAATAACGGATTTGCCGCTGCAGGCATAAAAAAATCGCTCCATTTGGTCTGTTTTTTAACTTCCATCAGCCAATATAACAAATAGAACAAAACAGTGCAGATTGCCGCCGAAAACATGGTCCAAGACGGCGTTCCTTTAATTTTTGAAATTCCAAAATAAGGACGAAGCAAAATAGCCGTTATCGTAAATAGTGCAACAAAACCAATTACAGGCCAGTTAATTTTGGAGCTGATTTTTCGATCAAAAAACAATAACGAAATTATTATTCCAGCTGAAGCTAAAGAAGCATGTGTTAGATGTCCCGCTATAAAACTCAACCAAGAAGTATTTTGTACAAAAGAGTTTTCAATTAGATTAAGCGAATTCATTGCAACAGAAAAAACTAGAAATGCAATCATTGCCCATAGATTTCCAGAAACTAGCCAATAATAAATTACCGTAAAAAGATACGCCCAACCGATTAACCCAAGTATTCCCCACCATTTTGGAGTCATTCCTCTATCTCCTGTTTCTTGAACATATAAAAAATACAGTGTTATTAGAACTAAAATACCTCCATATTGAAGTACATTTTTTAATCCTAAAGGAAAATCTTTTGGATATTTATTCCAGATCGGAATTGGCATCGCATAGGCTAAAAGCCCCCAAAAAGCAGGCGCGATTATCATTTTAGAAGCATCGTAACCATATTCTGCATTGACCATAAAAACACCAATTACAATAAGAGCGATAGCTCTTTTAAGGGTATGTGTCCAAATTATTTTCGGACTATCACCTTTTATCAATCTGGCATTAAACGCAAACGGAATAGACATTCCGACAATGAATAAAAAAGCAGGAAAAACTAAATCAACAAAAGTCATTGCATCGGCATCTGCAGGCATATGTTTCAACCATTGTGGCACATTTTGAATGCTCGCTAGCTCATTTACAAAAATCATTACAAAAATGGTAATTCCGCGCAAAGCATCAATAGAAATAATACGCTGATTAAACAAATTCTCTTTTATTTTCATAATTTTTTACTTTTTTACTAAAAATCAAATATAACATAAATCTAAAATGTCTCGTTACAAATTCTAGATTAATTTTGCACGCTATAAAACTGATTTATACTTTTTTGTTGCATGCTATCATTCCTTAAACCAAAGCCCATATTAAAAGAACTGCTTGATGGAAGTTTTGTTGACATTCATTCGCATGTTTTACCAGGAATTGATGACGGAGCAAAAAACATAAAAAAATCGGCTGAACTAGTTTCGTCTTTACAAAAGATTGGGGTTTCTCAAATTATTACATCGCCACATATTAGTCATTACGTCTGGAATAATTCGCCAGAAATCATAGCGTCTAAACTTCTGGAAACAAAAAAAGCATTAGAAGAAAATAAAATTAAAATTCCTGTTCAAGCTGCAGCAGAATACTTTATTGATAGCTGGTTTGAGAATCATTTTAAAGAAGAAAAACTTCTGACTTTAAAAGACAATTATATCTTAGTAGAAATATCTTATCAAAGTGCTCCTTTAAATATTTACAAAACTATCTTTGAGATACAATTGGCTGGTTATATCCCTGTTCTAGCTCATCCAGAACGGTATCTCTTTTATCACAATAAATTTTCTGAATATGAGAAGTTAAAAAATGCAGGCTGTATTTTTCAGCTAAATCTGCTTTCTACTGTTGAGTATTACGGTTCTAAAATTGCTAAAGTTACCGACGAACTTTTAGCGAAAGGAATGTACTCTTTTTGCGGAACAGACGTTCATCATAAAAAACATATCGAAGCTTTTGATGGCAAGTTAAAGATTAAAAACATTCAGCCTTTGAAAGAAGTAATTGCGAATAATCAGTTTTTTAAATTTTAAAAAAGCTTAATAAGCGTTTTCTTCGCCTTTAAAAATATTAATGACTGTTTTTACAATAATCTTTATATCAAGCAAAAAACTCCAGTTTTCGATATACCAAATATCATATTCCACCCTGTTTTCCATATCGCTTAACACTTTTGTTTCGCCTCTATAACCATTAACTTGAGCCCAGCCCGTAATTCCCGGTTTAGCATATTGTCGAACCAGATAATTATTTATAAGATCGCTGTATTCTTTAGCCAGATTAACCATATGCGGTCTTGGCCCTACAACTGACATGTCTCCCCAAAAAACATTCAAAAACTGAGGCAACTCATCAATGCTTGTTTTACGAATAAAAGCCCCAAATTTTGTTATACGACTATCGCCTTTTTCTGCTTGCTTATTATGAGCAAGGCCGTTCACATACATGCTTCTAAATTTCAAACAGACAAATGATCGATTATCTCTACCTGATCTTTTTTGTTTAAAAAATACAGGACCTCGCGATTCGAGTTTTATAATAATTGTAATAATCGGAAACAGCCAAGGAAAAATTAGCAAGATTACCAAACTTGAAAAACAGACATCAAAAATCTTTTTTAAAAGTCTGTTTGAAGCAAATTCTAAGGGTTCTGTACGAAACATTAATACAGGAGTGTTTTCGTAAAAAGCTACCTCAACTTTACTTGCTTTTGTATACAGTTGAAAATCTGGAATAAACTTAATTCGAACCATTTTCTGCTCGCAGATTCTTGTGAGCTCGTTAATTATTTCGATATTATCGATATGCAGGGCAACATACATCTCATCTACTTCATTCTCCTCTAAAAATGTTTCTATACCTTCAAACTTCCCAATAATAAGAGCAGGATCAACAATTTTACCCTCCTTTCTTTCGTCAAAAAAACCTAAAAACCGATATCCGTAAGTTAAATCTTTAGCTAATACTTTTCGAATTTTTTCTCCAGATTCGTTGGCTCCAACAATTATAAAAGTCTTAAAATTATATCCTTTTGCTCGAACATATTTTAAAAGTTTCATCGAGAAATAGCGAGAAAACATTAGCAATCCGAAAAATATCATGTAGAAATAAACCAAGCGAAGCCTAGAAATATCTGTATATTTTAGATAAACTACAAATATAGAAACTAAAGCGGCATGGATTGAAATCTTTTTGATTGTTCTCCACAATATCGATTCTATTGGCTCTACTCTCACACTGCGATTAGAATCTTTTTGAAGCAATAATGCCACCCATATTAAAATTGCTAAAAGCGAAATTGTCTTTTCTTCTTTAGACAATAATTTATCCAAGTTCCCAAATCTTGCCAATGCAGAAAGCAACGTGGCAGAGTTTAATAAAACAACATCAACTACTACAAACAAAAGTTTATAATAACGTGAAATTCGAAAGTGTGATAATTTTTGTAAAATTTTCATGATGGGGGCGAAATCTTATCCAAAAGGAATAAAAAAGACTCTTATAATAAAAGTGCTGCAAAATAACATTTAAATTATATTTTTTGATACTTATTTCATTCTAATTATTTAAAACTTTACTTTTATCTTATGCTGACTTAATAGTGCAATCATGCTAAAAATTATTTTTTTCTTTTTAACAATTACTTCCGTTTATTCTCAAACTTCTGGCTGTACCGATCCGCAAGCAGAAAATTATAGTTCATCATCTACGCAAAATAATGCAAGTTGCAATTACAAAAGTCTGAAACTAAAACCCGAATATTCTTTTCGCCTAAGCGATTCCATACGAGAAACCTCTGGATTAATTGCTTTTCAAAATTTACTCTGGACACATAACGACGATCATGACACCACAATTTATGGCTTGGATACTTTAGGAAAAATCCAAAAGAAAATTATTCTATCTGAAACTATCAATCACGATTGGGAAGAAATCTCGCAAGACAGCACACATCTTTATGTCGGCGATTTTGGCAATAATTATTCTGGAAATAGAGCTGATTTGAAAATTCTTAAAATCGAAAAAAAATCTTTTTTAGAAGAGAATCCAAAAATTGAAACTATTGTATTTTCTTATTCTGACCAAACTGATTTTTCTCTATCAAAACCCAACAAAACCGATTTTGAATGCGAAGCATTTATTGTTTCTAAAGACAGTATCTATCTGTTTACCAAACAATGGAAATCGTCTAAAACCAATATTTACGCTTTGCCAAAGCAAGAGGGAACACAAATTGCAAAATTCAAAGCAACACTTGAAGTCAAAGGTCTGGTTACTGGTGCCACTTATTTAGAAGACAAAAAACTAATTACTTTGTGCGGCTATACCAAAATGGGAAAACCTTTTTTATATCTGCTCTATGATTTTAAAAATCAAGATTTTTTATCTGGAAATAAAAGACGAATTGATTTAAAACTTCCTTTTCATCAAATTGAAGGAATTGCGACGAAAGACGGGCTCCATTACTTTATCACAAATGAATCTTTGGTTCGAAAACCTGTCATAAATAATCCGCAACAGCTTCATTATTTTGATTTGAGTTCTGTTTTAAGTCAATATCTCAATCAGCAGCAATAGTTTCGTTTTTTGCTCCCATTATTAAAAGCCATAAGCAAGTTCCTATTTCTCCAAGACTTGCTGGAAGCCGTACATAAGAAGATATCCCCATTTCAGAATAATTAGAAAATAAGGCATTTGCGAAAAAATTGATTAAATACCCCACGCAGCCAAGCATTAATAATACTCCAAAAAACTTAGGAATTATTCCAGATTTAAAAATTAAGTATCCGAGCGGAAACAGCCAAAGCCCCCAAAATATTTGAACGATTAGATTTCCATAATCATACTGAGTGAGATAAAACATAACCTGTTTTTCTTCTGGTTGGGCAGAACTGATTATAGAAAGGATAGCAAATTTATTCTGCATGTTTACAAAAGAAATTGGTACACTTACAGCTGCCAAAACCACCATGTAAACAGCGTACGTTTTATTTACAATTTTCAATAATCTGTATAAAAAAAAAGGCAGAAATAAAAAGAAGGTATAGCAAATTAATCCGCTTACGATACCGAGCCTAAATAGAAATTCAGAATGCACAATATTCTTAAAAGTAACAGAAGCATCATTCCAGACAATTAATTTTGACGGAACATATCCTAAACTGAAAATTCCAGTCAATACCACTACTAAATATAACAAACCGGCAATTCTTCCTGTGTTTCTAAACGATAGAGTTGATTCTTGATTCATAATTTTATCTTTTAAAATTTAAATCTGTCTTGGCCATTTATATGCAGTCCAAAATAATATTGATGTGAGTATACTTTCTATTAATGCTAAAAAAACATAAAAACTCCACCAAGGTGCAATTGTTGTAAATGCAATTAAAAGCATTATTAACGTATAAATAATCCCAAAAATCATATTCAACAGGCGGTTAATTTTTGGTTTTAGAACAACAGATGCAAAAATCATCAATGCTGGAATAGTCATTAAAATTGTAGCAAGAAATAGTTTCATTGGAGAATCAAGAAGTGTTTGCCCACTTATAAAGTCCTCAACTTTCTTAGGCACATAAAGCGAGAAATAATCTCCATACACATAACAAAACATTACTGAAGTCCAAATCGCAGCAAGTTTAAGTTTGGTATTGATTTTAAAATCTTCAAAAACACTAGCATTTATTTGTTTTTCGCTCATATTTAAAGAATTAAATTTTAAATAGGACGGCAATAATTAAAAAATGTTACAATCTGTTTTTAGGATTCACTTTCTTTCCAATTTTATAAAACCCTTAAAATCAGTTTTAAACACCGTTTTTTTTCTCACACTCAAAAACCTATCTTTGCGCATTATTATTAGAGTTTTAATTATTAGAAACTGATATTTCAGTTAAAAATCTTCATGAATTACTTATCTGTAGAAAATATATCGAAGTCATTTGGCGAAAGAGTCCTTTTTGACAACATTTCTTTTGGGATCAACAAAGATCAAAAAATCGCTTTTATCGCAAAAAATGGTTCTGGAAAAACGACTATTATGAGCATTATCAATGGCTTGGAAGAACCAGATACGGGACAAGTTGTGTTGCGAAAAGGAATCAGAATGGCATTTCTATCGCAAGACAATAATCTTCAGGACGAACTTACCATCGAAGAAAGTATTTTCGCTTCAGACAATGAAACCCTTAAAGTTATTGAGGCTTACGAAAAAGCTTTAGAAAATCCATCTGATGAGGAAGCATATCAAAAAGCTTTTGATGCTATGGATCAGCATAATGCATGGGATTTTGAAACGCAATACAAACAGATTTTATTTAAACTAAAACTAGAAGATTTTAAACTTAAAGTTAAAAATCTTTCGGGAGGACAAAAAAAACGTCTTTCTTTAGCCATAATTCTAATCAATCGCCCAGATTTATTGATTTTGGATGAGCCAACCAACCACTTAGATCTAGAAATGATCGAATGGCTTGAAAGTTACTTTGCTAAAGAAAACATCACTTTGTTTATGGTAACGCACGACCGTTTCTTTTTGGAGCGCGTTTGTAATGAAATTATAGAATTAGACAACGGAAAACTATACCAATACAAAGGAAATTACTCTTACTATTTACAGAAAAAGGAAGAAAGAATCACTTCTGAAAATGCAAGTATTGACAAAGCAAAAAACTTGTTTGTAAAAGAATTAGAATGGATGCGCCGCCAGCCAAAAGCGAGAACAACCAAATCTAAATCACGTCAGGATGATTTTTATGTTATTAAAGAAAAAGCACAAAGCCGACGAAAAGAAAATAAAGTTGAACTTGAAATTAATATGGAAAGAATGGGAAGCAAAATCATTGAGCTTCATAAACTTTCTAAAAAATTCAAAGACCGTGTTATTCTCGACAATTTCAGCTTTGATTTTCAACGTGGAGAAAGAATCGGAATTATCGGTAAAAACGGAACTGGAAAATCGACTT
This sequence comes from Flavobacterium humidisoli, assembly GCF_023272795.1. Taxonomy (NCBI): domain Bacteria; kingdom Pseudomonadati; phylum Bacteroidota; class Flavobacteriia; order Flavobacteriales; family Flavobacteriaceae; genus Flavobacterium; species Flavobacterium humidisoli. Next base: position 5,574,537 of record NZ_CP096829.1, read on the forward strand.
TCTTAAATCTTTTGACAGGAACAATTGCGCCAGACAGCGGACGTGTTGTTAAAGGAGATACTATAAAAATTGGTTATTATACACAGTCTGGAATTAACCCAAAACCTGGGCAACGTGTTATTGATATTATAAAAGAGTACGGAGAGTATATTCCGTTAACAAAAGGAAAAATTATTTCGGCTTCGCAATTATTGGAGCGTTTTCTTTTTGATGCCAAAAAACAATATGACTACGTTGAGAAATTAAGCGGTGGAGAATTAAAGCGTTTATACTTGTGTACCGTTTTAATTCAGAATCCGAACTTCTTGATTCTAGATGAGCCTACAAACGATTTGGATATTGTAACGCTTAATGTTCTAGAAAGTTTTCTTTTGGATTATCCTGGATGTTTACTGGTAGTTTCTCACGACCGTTATTTTATGGATAAAATTGTCGATTATTTATTTGTCTTTAGAGGTCAAGGTGAAATAGAGAACTTCCCTGGAAACTATTCTGATTTCAGAGCGTACGAAGACAGTGCTGATGTTGCTCAAAAAGAAGAAAACAAAGCAGAAAAGAAAGATTGGAAACAAAACAACCCAACGGGAAATCTAAGTTTTAACGAACAAAAAGAATATCAGAAAATCGAAAGAGAAATTAAAGATCTAGAAGCTGAAAAAGCCAAAATCGAGCAATTATTCTCAGATGGAAAAATTGCAGATGATGATATCGAGAAAAAAGCAAACGAACTTCAAAACATAATCAATAAAATCGAAGCAAAAGAAGAACGCTGGTTTGAACTTTCTGCAAAAATTGAAGGATAATTTTTTTATTTCAAGTTTTGGGTTTCACGTTTTGCGTTCCTGCAATGACTTAAAAACTTAAAACCAGAAAATATTATTCAATTTTCTATATTTACAATATATTTTAAAAAATACCATAATGAAAAAATTATTAGCCGCAGTATTTACATTAACCTTATTTATTTCTTGTAACAACGCAGAAAAGGATACAGAAAAAGACACATCTGAACCAGCAAAAGATTTCACAGAACAAAACGAACAGGAAATTAAAGAGTACTTAACGAAAAATAATTTAACTGCAACCAAAACCGATTCAGGTCTTTACTATATCATTACAGAACCAGGGAATGGCGCTCAACCGACTTCTACTTCTAATGTAACTGTTGCTTATAAAGGTTATTATACAAATGGAAAAGTTTTTGATCAAAGTAAAGATACAGGAATTTCATTTGGTTTAAATCAAGTAATTAAGGGTTGGACAGAAGGCATTCCTTATTTTAAAGAAGGAGGATCTGGAGTTCTATTAATACCAGCTCGTTTAGGTTACGGAAGTTATGATTATATGACAATACCAGGAGGTTCTGTACTTATTTTTGATGTAAAGCTGATCAAAGTAAATTAATATTTCATTCTAAATTTCTAGATGCTTTTTCAATTAAAATCTTATCTGACCTTTCTTTGGCATTCTAAGAACGAACATGCCGTACATTCGCCGTTTGTTTTTAATTTACTGACAAAATGTTTTTATGATAAGAAAACAAAACCTGAATATGCAATTCTAAAAAAATATAGAAAATCGCTTTTAGGAAACAAAAACTTTATTGAAGTAACCGATTTTGGAGCAGGTTCGAGAGTTTTTAAATCAAATAGAAGACAAATTTCTAAAATTGCACAAACAGCAGGAATTTCGCCAAAACGCGCTGAATTATTGTTTCGTGTCACCAACTATTTTAAGCCTTCAACTATTTTAGAAATAGGAACATCGCTTGGTTTGGCAACTTCTGCTATGGCTTTAGGAAATCCGAAGGCAAAAGTGGTTACAATTGAAGGCTGCCCAAATACAGCAAATGTTGCCCAAAATCAATTAGCTGAATTTGATTGTAATAATGTCGAAAATGTAATCTCTGAGTTTGAATCTTTTTTAATTTCTGAGAACATTCAAGCCACAAATTACAATCTGATCTATTTTGACGGAAATCATTCTAAAAAAGCAACTTTAGCTTATTTTGACCTTTTATTACCAACGATCGACAATGATTCTGTATGGATTTTCGACGACATTCATTGGTCGGAAGACATGGAAGAAACTTGGGAAATCATTAAAAATCATCCCCAAGTAAAAGTTACCATTGATACTTTTCAATGGGGATTTGTATTCTTTAGACGAGAACAACCAAAAGAGCATTTTACAATTCGAGCATAAAAAAAAAGACGAAAAAAAAACTACATTTGCATTTTATAAAACTAATCTAATTTTAAAAAAATGTATGCCACACAGATTATTAACAAAAAAATGCGTTACAGCAATTTTATTGTTTTCTGCAATTGCAGCAAAAGCTCAATTTTTCACTCAAAATGCAATTAGTGATTTAAATTCTTTTCCTAATGATCTAGGAATTTATACCCCAACTACAGCCAATAAAGCACCATCAAACTACGGTACTATTTTAGGACTAAGGTTTTCTAACGAAAGTGGATCTGATTGGAGAACTCAATTAGCATTTACAACAGAAAAAGATTTTTATTTCCGTCAATCAATCAATAATGCAGGAAATGTATGGACAGAATGGCTAAAAATATTTCATTCAGGAAATTTAAATAACAGTGATACCGATTTTCATGCAAATCACTTAATTGCAAAGGAATTAGCAATCTATAGTAATGATGATAATAGCGGATGGGGCACTTCACATATTTACTGGAAAGGTCATTCATTAATTATGGGATCTCCAAAAGGAGCATATGCACACAATAGCCTGATATTAAGACCTGGCGGAGCAACTAATGGCTATCTAGATAATACATTTGAAATAGATGTTGCCCATGGAATAGATAATTACGAAACTCGAATACGATTTTCAGCATCAGGCAATTCCTTTATTAATTCAGGAAATGTTGGAATAGGGACAAAGAATCCTCAAAACAAATTAGACGTAAATGGTACTATTCATTCAAAAGAAGTAAAAGTAGATATGTTCGGTTGGGATTGGCCAGATTATGTTTTTAAAAAAGAATACCACTTGCCAACTCTTTTAGAAGTTGAGAAACATATTAATGAAAAAGGTCATTTAGAAAATATACCAAGCGAAAAAGAAGTAATAAAAAATGGTCTAAATTTAGGTGAAATGGATGCTAAACTTCTTCAAAAAATTGAAGAACTAACATTATATGTCATAGATTTAAATAAAAAATTGGAAGAACAAAATGAAGAGCTAGAACTAATGAAAAAAGAACTAGCATGTAAAAAATAGAAAAAAAGACGATCAGCAACGATCGTCTTTTTTTCCTAATTCAAAATTTTAAAATATTATTTTTTTGCGTCTTTGTTTTCTTCAGATTTAGCTCCCATTCTGTTTACAGTGTACATTGGTGCGAACTTAATTTTCAAACCAGCAATTTTTCTGTTATCCTCAGCAGATAAACCTTCTTTTTCAACTGTATTTTTTCTGCTGTCTAAAGCTTCATACATTAATTTAATTTCATCCCAATCTTCTCTAGAATACTTATCTTTATTATTTTCTACAGTATGAACAAACTGCTGATAAACACTATGAATGTTTTGGGCATTAACCCAATTAAAACTCATATCATCACCAATTTTTCCTGCACCAAACAAAGCATCTCTTAACTGTTGTTTAGGACTAGGAGCTGGAGGGGCAAATTGGGCGGTAATTTCATTTTTAAATTCCTCGTACTTAATTTTGCTTGCATTTATTTTTTCTGTTGCGACAGCATTGTCTTTAATATCAGCCAACGCAGCTTGCGCTTCCTGAGATCTTCTATCATATTCTGCTTCTACACTTTTCCAATTGTCTTTTAAGTCAGCAGCTGCCACATTTTTAACAGAGTCAACATAGACTACATAGTTATCTACTGTTTTTTGAGCTCTTTCTTGTTTTTCATCTTTACATGATGTAAACCCTAATACTAATAAAGCAATTCCTGTAGCTATTTTGATATTTTTCATAATCTTGATTATTTAATTAATTGATTAATCAAATTTACTAAACACATATCTTAATAAATTACATTATTATCATGTTTTTAAAAGCAAAAACATCTTAAAACTATAAAACATAAAAAATAATGATAATATTGCAAAATAATTCAAAAAAGATATAACATTTTTCTCTTTTTTAAATGTAATATCCAAAAGCGTATTTACAAAAGAGCTTTTGTAACAAAAACCAATTCTCAACTACTTATCCTTTTATTGAAAAGTGTTTTGTACTTTTAAATCCAAAATTGTAAAACAAAATGGCTGAACCATTAATTAAAATAACCGACATCAAACGAAATTTTACTTTAGGAAATGAAATCGTTTATGTTTTAAAAGGAATAGATCTAGAAATACAAAAAGGCGAATATGTTGCTTTAATGGGGCCTTCCGGATCAGGAAAATCTACATTAATGAATTTATTAGGCTGTTTAGACACGCCAACTTCAGGTCGATATATTTTAAATGGAAAAGATGTTAGCAAAATGAAAGATGATGAACTGGCAGAAATTAGAAATAAAGAAATTGGTTTCGTTTTTCAGACTTTCAATCTTTTGCCAAGAACTACAGCTTTAGACAATGTTGCCTTACCAATGATTTATGCCGGCTACGGAAAATCTGAAAGAATTGCTCGTGCAACCGAAGTTTTAAAACAAGTTAATCTAGCTGATAGAATGGATCATCAGCCGAATCAGCTTTCTGGAGGACAACGCCAGCGTGTTGCTGTTGCCCGCGCTTTAGTCAACAAACCTTCGATTATTTTGGCCGATGAACCTACAGGAAATTTAGACAGTAAGACTTCTGTAGAAATAATGAAACTCTTTGGAGATATTCACGCACAAGGAAATACTGTCATTCTAGTAACTCACGAAGAAGACATTGCAGCTTATGCGCACAGAATTATCCGTTTGAGAGATGGTTTAATTGAAAGCGACACCACAAAATAATTTTAGATTTCTGATTTTAGATTTTTAGATTAAAAAAAAAACTTAGAACCTCAGAACCTTAGCATCTCAAAAAAAATGAAAGTATATACCAAAACAGGAGATAAAGGCACAACGGCTCTTTTTGGAGGAACGCGTGTACCAAAAGATCATATCAGAATTGACAGTTACGGAACCGTTGATGAATTGAATTCTTATATCGGATTAATTCGTGACCAGGAAATCGATTCTCATTATAAAACTATTTTGATCGAAATTCAGGATCGTCTTTTTACTGTTGGTGCCATTTTGGCAACACCGCAGGAAAAAGAAGTTTTAAAAAATGGCGAGCTTAGATTAAAAAATTTAGGAATAATTGATTCAGATATTGAGTTGTTAGAAAAAGAGATTGATAAAATGGACGAAAGTCTTCCGCCAATGACTCATTTTGTTTTGCCTGGCGGCCACCCAACTGTGTCACATTGTCATATTGCGCGATGTATTTGCCGTCGTGCAGAGCGTTTAGCTGTTCATTTAAGTCATAATGAGCACGTTCCTGAAATAGCAATCATGTACTTAAACCGACTTTCTGACTACCTTTTTGTCTTGGCACGAAAGTTGTCCTCAGACTTAAAAGCGGAGGAAGTGAAATGGATACCCAGAAAATGAATTTTCTGAAAATTCCAAATTTAAAAATTCCCAAATTCCAAAGGAAAAATTAAAAATATCAGGAATTTAAATCACATATTAAAATTCCAAAACTAGGCGCTATGACTGTCTTTTTTGGAGTTTGGAATTTAAAAATTGGAATTTAATAATCGACGTTCTTAAATTTTATTAAAATAAATCAAAATTTACTTGTCTTTTTCAGTAAAAAATTTATTTTTGCACAAACTAAACAGATAACAGATGTATTGGACATTAGAATTAGCATCTTATTTAAGTGATGCGCCATGGCCTGCTAACAAAGATGAACTTATAGACTACGCTATCAGAGCAGGTGCTCCATTAGAAGTAGTAGAAAACCTTCAATCAATCGAAGACGAAGGTGAGATATATGAATCAATGGAAGAAATTTGGCCTGATTATCCAACAGACGAAGATTATCTTTGGAATGAGGATGAATATTAAAAAATAAACCAAAGGAAAAAGTCTCTCATCATAGAGACTTTTTTTTTGGTTCAAATACATATATAATAAAGAAATACAATAAATCATGAGTTTCATAAACAGTATTATTAAAGTCTTTGTCGGCGATAAGTCGCAGAAGGATGTCAAAGCTTTACAACCTTACTTAAACAAAATTAAAACATTCGAAGCTCCTTTAATGAGTCTATCAAACGACGAATTGAGAGGAAGAACCGTTTATTTTAAAGACAGAATAAAAGAAGCTAGAGCTGATAAAGATGCTAAAATTGCTTCGCTTAAAGCAGAAGTAGAGAACATCGAAGACATCGATAAAAGAGAAGATATTTATGATGCAATAGATGCTCTTGAAAAAGAGGCTTATGAAATTTCTGAAAAAACTTTATTGGAAATTCTTCCAGAAGCGTTTTCTGTTGTAAAAGAAACGGCTCGCCGTTTTAAGGAAAACTCTCATATTGAAGTTACTGCTACTCCAAAGGACCGCGAATTCTCAGCAACAAAATCATACATTACTATTGATGGCGAAAAAGCTATCTGGGCAAACAAATGGAATGCTGCTGGAAAAGACATCACTTGGGACATGATTCACTACGATGTTCAGTTAATTGGTGGTATGGTATTACATGAAGGTAAAGTTGCTGAAATGCAAACAGGAGAAGGTAAAACTTTGGTTGCTACTCTTCCTCTTTACTTAAATGCTTTGACAGGAAATGGAGTTCACTTAGTAACGGTGAATGACTACTTGGCAAAACGTGATAGTACTTGGAAAGCTCCTTTATTTGAATTCCACGGTTTATCTGTTGACTGTATCGATAATCACCAGCCAAGTACAGAGCAAAGAAAAAAAGCTTATGATGCTGATATCACTTACGGAACTAACAATGAGTTTGGTTTCGATTACTTAAGAGATAATATGGCGCACTCTCCAAGCGATTTAGTGCAGAGAAAACACAATTTTGCAATTGTCGACGAGGTTGACTCTGTATTAATTGATGATGCTAGAACACCTCTTATCATTTCTGGACCAGTTCCTCAAGGAGATCGTCACGAATTCAACGAATTGAAACCAAAAATCGAAAACTTAGTTGCACAACAACGTCAGTTAGCGAATGGTTTCTTAGCTGAGGCTAAAAAATTAATTAAAGAAGGTAATACTAAAGATGGAGGTTTCCAATTATTAAGAGCTTACAGAAGTTTACCTAAAAATAAAGCATTAATTAAATTTTTGAGTGAAGAAGGAATCAAACAATTACTTCAAAAAACTGAAAATCAATACATGCAAGATAACAATCGCGAAATGCACAAAGTGGACGAAGCTTTGTATTTTGTGATTGAAGAGAAAAACAATCAAGTAGAATTAACAGACAATGGTATTAAATACCTTTCTGGAGATACTGATGCAGATTTCTTCGTTTTACCAGACATTGGAACAGAAATCGCTGCAATTGAAAAACAAAAATTAGATAAAGACGCTGAAGCTGAAGCTAAAGAAAGATTATTCCAAGATTTTGGAGTAAAAAGCGAGCGTATTCATACTCTTACTCAGCTTTTAAAAGCATATGCTTTATTTGAAAAAGATGTAGAGTACGTTATCATGGACAACAAAATTATGATTGTCGATGAGCAAACAGGTCGTATCATGGATGGACGTCGTTATTCAGACGGTCTTCACCAGGCGATTGAAGCAAAAGAAAACGTAAAAATCGAAGCTGCTACACAAACTTTTGCAACTGTTACATTACAGAATTACTTCAGAATGTACAACAAGTTGGCAGGTATGACGGGTACAGCAGTTACAGAAGCTGGCGAGTTATGGCAGATTTATAAATTAGATGTTGTTGAAATTCCAACAAACCGTGGCATTGCAAGAATTGATAAAGAAGATTATATCTACAAAACAACACGCGAGAAATTCAATGCTGTAATCGAAGATGTTACCGAACTATCTCAAGCTGGAAGACCAGTATTAATTGGAACAACTTCTGTAGAGATTTCAGAATTATTAAGCCGTATGCTTAAAATGAGAGGAATCACACACAACGTATTGAATGCTAAAATGCACAAGCAAGAGGCACAAATCGTTGAAGAAGCAGGTAAAGCTGGAGTTGTAACTATTGCAACAAACATGGCCGGTCGTGGTACCGATATTAAATTATCTCCAGAAGTAAAAGCTGCAGGAGGTTTAGCAATCGTTGGTACAGAGCGTCATGATTCTCGTCGTGTAGACAGACAGTTACGTGGTCGTTCTGGTCGTCAAGGAGATCCAGGAAGTTCTCAATTTTATGTTTCTCTTGAAGATAACTTAATGCGTTTATTTGGTTCTGAAAGAGTTGCGAAAGTAATGGACAGAATGGGATTGAAAGAAGGTGAAGTTATTCAGCATTCTATGATGACTAAATCTATCGAACGTGCACAGAAAAAAGTAGAAGAAAATAACTTTGGTGTTCGTAAACGTTTATTAGAATATGATGACGTAATGAACTCACAACGTGAAGTAGTTTACAAACGTCGTCGTCACGCATTGTTTGGAGAGCGTTTGAAACTGGATATCGCGAATATGCTTTATGATACTTGCGAATTAATCGTAAGCAATAGTAAAGCAACAAATGATTTTAAAGGATTTGAGTTTGATTTAATTCGTTATTTCGGAATCACTTCTCCAATTTCTGAAGCAGATTTCTTAAAATTATCTGACATTGAAGTTACTGGAAAAGTATACAAAGAAGCTTTAGCTTTCTATACTGAAAAAACAGAAAGAAGCGCTAGAGAAGCTTTCCCAATTATCAAAGGAGTTTACGAAGAGCCAAACAATCATTTCGAAAGAATTGTAGTTCCATTTACAGACGGAATCAAAACTTTGAATGTGGTAACTGACTTGAAAAAAGCTTATGACAGCGAAGGTGCTCAATTAATTGCTGATTTTGAGAAAAACATTACACTTTCTATCGTAGATGAGGCTTGGAAAAAACACTTACGTAAAATGGACGAATTGAAACAATCTGTTCAATTGGCAGTTCACGAACAAAAAGATCCATTGCTTATCTATAAATTAGAAGCTTTCAACTTGTTTAGAGGAATGTTGGACAACGTTAACAAAGAAGTTATTTCATTCTTATTCAAAGGTGATTTACCAGCTCAAAACACTCCTGAAATTCACGAAGCAAGAGAAGTAGCTCGTCCAAAAGAAAATTTACAATTAAGTAAAGACGAAATTCCAAATAGCGAAAGCATCAACCGTGAAGCTGGAGAAACACAACAGCGTCAAGTTACTGAAACTATCGTTAGAGATATGCCAAAAATCAACAGAAATGATACGGTTGTAGTTCAAGAAGTTGCTACTGGTAATACAGAAACAATGAAGTACAAAAAAGCTGAAGCTTTGATTGCTGCTGGAACTTGGGTTTTAATTAACTAACTAAAGGTCCAACCTTAAATATAAAATCCCCGACTACATTAGTAATCGGGGATTTTTTTATTTCAAAAACTTACAATCCTAGAATCTTTGCTTCTCAGAATCTTATCTAGGATTATCTTGATAATAACGCGCTTCAATTCGTTTTATATCTCGTATCGAATTTTTAGCCCAATCTAAACGTTTTACTAAAATTTCTTCCTCTGTCAATTTCCAGTTAATATCAGATCTGCGAAGTCTATTCGTCAAACTTTGAATGATAATTGCTGCTGATACTGAAATATTTAAACTTTCTGTAAAACCAACCATTGGTATTTTTAAGAAACCGTCGGCATTGTCCATAATTTCTTGTGACAATCCTTCTTTTTCTGTTCCAAAGAATAAAGCACTTGGTTTTGTAATATCGAAATCTTCCAACATACAATCCTTTTCGTGCGGAGTAGTGGCAATAATTTGATATCCTTTACTTCTTAAATCAGAAAGACATCCTGAAACCGAATCAAATCGATTGATGTCAACCCATTTTTGCGCACCTAAAGCAATTTCCTTATCGATTCTTTTTCCAAAACGCTGTTCAATTACATTTAATTCCTGAATTCCAAAGACTTCACAGCTACGCATTACTGCGCTTGTATTATGCATTTGATAAACATCTTCTACCGCAACTGTAAAATGTTTTGTTCTATTTTCTAGTACTTTTAAAAAATTAGCTTTTCTATTTTCTGTCAATATATTTTCTAAGAATGCGAGGTAATCTAAATCAATCATTTTATTTATGTTTGGCGCAAAAATAATAAATAAAAGAGAAAGAAAACTTCACCTTATTTTTCAGCCTGCTAAATCTTCAATAAAATTGGCATTAAGCTTTTTGTGCAAAACATTAAGTTGAGCCAAATTCACAGACAAAATATCGTCTTTGTATGAATCTCCCGTAAAAACTGCCTTTTCATTTTTAGAATGTTTTTTAAGACGTTCCAGCATACTATTCAATTCACTTTCAGAAAAATCAATAGCAATAAAAGCTATAAATTGCTCTATTACATTCTTCATTCCGTCATTATAATTAAGCATTATTATATTTTGGTCTCTTTCATAAAAATCCAGAAAACCTTGAAAATACTTTTCTAAAACCAAAACTTGATATTGCTGAAAGCTTATTTCTTCAATTTCTTTAGAAGTAATTCCGAAAACACTTGACGGAATTAAATTAGGCACCATATGCATGCCTGCCATTTTTTGGTGTGATCTTAAAACTTCTCCTGGATTTCGGTACAATAATGCAAACGGAATTTCAGGAAAAAGAGATCTTAAATAAGAAGCCTCAAAAATACTCCAAGCATCTAGTTTTATAATCAAATGCTTTTGTTCGGAAAATCTTTTTTGCCCCAAAAATTTCAAAACCGATTTCAGTAAATCGGCTTTGATTGCTGAATTAAAAGCATTACTTCTTAAAATTTGATCAATAATAGGAGCTTCAGAAACCATTATATTTTCAGATGAAGTGGCAAGAGACTGACTTAACATTGTAGATCCGCATCTTGACACATGAAAAACCAATCCTTTTAATTCTACAAAATCGAGTTCTTCAGACCAGTCCATAATATTTTCTGCTGTACTTATTAATTTAAATGATTTTGAATTAAAGTCATGGCTTTTACATTTTACAATGGTTTCTTCAAAAAAAGGTTCTGCAAATGGTATATCTGCAAAATAAATCCATTCGAAATAAACCTCATCATCTTTTTCGATCAATTTAATCGGAATCCAATTTGAAATAAAATCTTTTACATTTTCCATTTTGTTATTCCATTTGTGATTGAAGTTCGGCAATAATCTTGGCATTTGTCTCCGATGGATTTCTAGAAAGCTCAGCAATAACTTTTCTTTTCACTTCGTCTGAACATTCATGTTTTGGCACATAATTCAGATCAAAACCCATTTTAGAAAATAATTCATCAGACCATTCATTTCTAATGCAATCCAAAGTTAAGTGAATTCTAGGTTCTAGGCTTTTGTTCAGCACGCTATGTGGCAACTGAAAATTGGCGTACCAGCACTCTCCCATTTTCATTGGAACCAGCTGATGATTAACATAAAAATAAACTTCTGAGTTTGTAATAATTGGAACATGAATTCTAAAAAATCCATCTTCATACGAAGTATCATTATCAACATGTTCTTTAATTTCGCTATTAGGCCCAAGTCTTAATAATCTCACAGCTTCTTTTTCGCATTGAAACCAATCCATTATTTCTTTAAAATAAGAGCAACTGTCAAGTAAAGGCGTATTTTTATAGGCTTTGTCTGGAAAAGAAAAAATATCATTCTCTAAACCCGATTGCGATCGTAAAGAAACACTTGTCCATTTTCCTTCATACCGATTGGTATTAAAATGTGGTGTCCATAAATTGGTTTCGCAAATCAATAAATCATTTTGCAGTTTTTCTATTGAGAAAGAAATCGGAAGCTGACAAGAAGAAGGATTCATAACCTTAAAAATTTAAATTGCTAAGTATAAAATTGTAGAGTTTATTGGTAGAAATTGAAACGTTTTCAGAATCTGTTTTTAATACTAAATCGGCTTTTTTCGGAATTTCAAAAACATCGCTTATACCTGTAAAACTTCTAATTTTATTTTGATCACTGTCTGGCAACAAGGCTCTTTTGTACAAGCCTTTTGGATCTCTTTCGATCAAACTAGAAATGGCACAATCCAGAAATACCGTTTTTACAAACTCAAAAGACCTTAATTCATTTCTAAGATTTTCATATGGATTAATAACCGACATGAGAACTATTTTCTTTTCCTGAATTAGATTTCGCCCAACATTAAAAAGACGTCTTACATTTTCGCAACGGTCCTCTTTAGAAAATCCCAAATCTTTACAGATCGTTTGTCGGTACACATCACCATCTACAATTTCGGCTTCATAATTATTTTGAAGCAAAAGATGTTTGACATTTTCTGCCAATGTCGTTTTTCCCGAACCAGATAACCCTGTAAATTGAATTAAAATCATTTTAGCATCACTTTTATAAAACGCGACATTAAAACTAAGTAATTTAGAACGAGAGGCAAAGAGTATAAATACCCTTTATTTTCTATAAAAAAGCATTATTAATGCTTTGCATTTACTAGACATTTGAACAAAGAAATCACTATTTTTATCTTTTAATTAAACTGAAAATGAAAAAGAAACTTGTTATTTTAACAGGAGCAGGAATAAGTGCCGAGAGCGGAATTAAAACTTTTCGAGATAGTGATGGTTTATGGGAAGGGCATGATGTAATGGAAGTTGCAACTCCAGAAGGCTGGCATAAAAATCAGGAATTGGTTCTCGATTTTTACAACAAAAGACGCCAACAGTTAAAAGAAGTAAACCCAAATCTTGGACATATCATTTTGGCTGAATTGGAAAAAGATTTTGACGTACAAATTATCACTCAAAATGTTGATGATTTACACGAACGTGCGGGAAGCACAAATGTTTTGCATTTGCATGGCGAATTATTAAAAGCGCGAAGCACACAGAATAAAAATTTGATTTTAGATTGGACAGAAGATTTGCTTACTGGAGATTTAGATACAAACGGACATCAATTGCGCCCTCATATTGTTTGGTTTGGCGAAGAAGTTCCTGCACTCGAAGAAGCTATTGACATTACAGAAACAGCAGATTATTTTGCTGTAATCGGAACTTCACTGCAAGTTTATCCAGCTGCTGGCTTAATTTCTTATACACCAAGTACAACACCTGTTTTTTATATTGATCCGAAACCAATTTCGATTCCGAACCTTCGAAATAAAATCGAAACCATTGCCAAATTTGCTTCTGAAGGAGTCTCAGATTTAAGAGAAAAATTACTGATCTTAGAAAAAACAACATGATTTTTGAAAGCGGGTTACAACAGTTATTTCAGTTTCATATATTCTGGCTCTTTGTTTTCTTTTTAATAGAAAATGCAGCGTTAGTAGGTTTATCTGTTTTAATTGGAAAAGCAATCGAATCTGAAAATACCTTTTTAAAGAATAAAGATCGAAAATGGGTGTTTTCTACCCTACTTTGCAACACGCTCATCACTTTAATAGGATTTGAATTATACCGTTACGGAATCTTGAAAATAGATTTTTCTGGATCCTTAAAACTTATCATTTTTGATACACTTTTATTAATTCTTTTAATGGATCTTTTTATGTTCCTTTTTCATTTTCTGGTTCATCATTTAAAATGGCTTTATCCCATTCATAAACTGCATCATACTCATGTTGAAACGAATGTTTATAGTTTGTATGTGCTTCATCCCATGGAAACTCTAGGTTTTGGTTTTATATGGCTGTTTTTAATTACGATTTTAAAGTTTAATTATCTGAGTATCATTATTTATTTGATTCTAAATCTTTCTTATGGAATATTTGGACATTTAAAAAAAGACATATTTCCATCTTTTTGGTATAAAAATTACTTCACAAAATGGATTTCGACTACTAAATTTCATAATGATCATCATAAAAATGAATCTCACAATTACGGTTTTTACTTTACAATCTGGGATAAAATTTTCAAAACCATAATTTAAGCATCAATATAGCTTTCAGAAGTTTTAACAATAGCTTATATTTGCACCTTTCGAAAAAACGACATCATAATGACTACTCTAAACGAATTGAATGCTATATCGCCAATTGATGGAAGATATAGAAATAAAACTCAAAATTTAGCACCTTTCTTCTCTGAAGAAGCTTTAATAAAATACCGCGTTTTGGTTGAAGTGGAATACTTCATTGCTTTATGCCAAATTCCATTGCCTCAACTGCAAGGTATTGACTCAAGTTTGTTTGAAAGCTTGAGAAATATCTACAAAAACTTTTCTACTGAAGATGCCCTTTGGATTAAAGAGACAGAGAAAGTAACCAACCACGATGTAAAAGCGGTTGAATACTTCATTAAAGATGCTTTTGAGAAATTAGGTTTATCTCAATACAAAGAGTTCATTCACTTCGGATTAACATCTCAAGATATTAATAACACTGCAATTCCGCTTTCTACAAAAGAAGCGTTTGAGCAAGTTTATATGCCAACCTTAATTGCTGTAATTGCAAAATTAAAAGAATTAAGTGTTGAATGGAAAGACATTCCAATGCTAGCACGTACGCACGGACAACCAGCCTCTCCTACTCGTTTAGGAAAAGAGATTTTGGTTTTCGTAGAACGTTTAGAAGAACAATTACGTTTGCTATTTAATATTCCGTTTGCAGCTAAATTTGGAGGAGCAACAGGAAACTTTAATGCGCACCACGTTGCATATCCGCAAATTGACTGGAAACAATTCGGAAACAAATTTGTTGAAACCGATCTTGGTTTAAAACATTCTTTCCCAACAACTCAAATTGAACATTACGATCATTTTGCAGCTTTCTTTGATGCTTTAAAAAGAATCAACACCATTCTTATCGATTTAGATCGTGATATTTGGACGTATGTTTCAATGGATTACTTTAAGCAAAAAATTAAAGCTGGAGAAATTGGTTCGTCTGCAATGCCTCATAAAGTAAACCCAATCGATTTTGAAAATTCTGAAGGAAACTTAGGAATTGCAAATGCTATTTTTGAACATTTATCGGCAAAACTTCCTGTTTCAAGATTACAGCGCGATTTAACTGACAGTACTGTTTTACGTAATGTTGGAGTTCCTTTTGGACATACAATTATTGCTTTTGAAGCAACTTTAAAAGGTTTGAACAAGTTGCTTTTAAATGAAAGCAAATTTGCTGAAGATTTAGAGAAAAACTGGGCTGTTGTGGCCGAAGCTATTCAGACTATTTTACGTCGCGAAGCTTATCCAAATCCATACGAAGCTCTAAAAGGTTTGACTAGAACGAATGAAGCAATTGATAAAAATGCGATTCATAATTTCATTGCAACCTTGGAAGTTTCAGATGCAGTTAGAGCAGAATTATTAGCGATAACACCTAGTAACTACACAGGAATTTAAGAAAAACACCAAATATTTTATCAAAAAAAGCTATCTTTATCGAGATAGCTTTTTTTATTTAACCCGGAGTAGTCCAGATTACTTCACTTAACTTTATTTTAGTTGAAGTTCAGTGAATTATATTAAAAAAGTCTTTTTGTTTAGAAAGCCAGAGTTTGAACAAAACACTTTAAATAAAAAGCTGGATCAAGCTCACTGAAACTAAAATACCACATATGATTGCACTAAGCGCCGCTGCTGAAAGTACACACCACTTACAACCTTTAATTAGTGATTTAGGTTTAATCCTAATGACTGCCGCAATTGCCGTTCTATTATTTAGAAGATTGAAACAACCTTTGGTTTTAGGCTACCTGATCGCAGGTTTTTTGGCTGGAAACCATTTTGATTTTTTCCCCTCAATAACCGACATGAAAAGTGTTGAAGTCTGGGCCGAAATCGGGGTTATATTTTTACTTTTCAGTTTAGGACTCGAATTCAGCTTTAAGAAACTAATGAAGGTTGGAGGAACTTCGTCTGTTACCGCCATAACCCAGATTCTATTTATGACCGTAATTGGTTATTGCGTCGGGCAATGGATGGGCTGGGGGAAAATGGATAGTATTTTCTTAGGAGCCACACTTTCTATTTCATCCACAACCATTATTATTAGAGCTTTTGACGAATTGGGAGTTAAAGGAAAAAAATTCGTCGGGATTGTTTTCGGAGCTTTAATTGTAGAAGATATCGTTGCCATCTTGATGCTTGTTTTATTATCAACTATTGCTGTAAGCGATCAGGTTTCTGGAACTGCATTATTACAATCTGTTTTAAAACTTGTTTTCTTTTTAATTATCTGGTTTTTAGGAGGAATCTTTATTATTCCAACTATTTTCAAGAAAGCAAAACATCTCTTAACAGACGAAATGCTCTTAATAATCTCATTAGCCTTATGTTTAATGATGGTGATTTTTGCTTCAAATGTTGGTTTCTCTCCAGCTTTAGGCGCTTTCATTATGGGATCTATTATTGCTGAAACTACAATGGCAGAAAAAATTGAGCATTTAATTCAGCCAGTAAAAGATTTCTTTGGTGCTGTTTTCTTTGTATCGGTAGGAATGTTAATCAACCCTATAACATTGGTTAATTATGCACTTCCGGTGGCTATAATCACTTTATTGACCATATTCGGAAAAGCATTCAGTTCTTCTATCGGAGCTTTAATTTCTGGCCAACCTTTAAAACAATCTGTTCAAACCGGAATGAGTTTGGCACAAATTGGAGAGTTCTCTTTTATTATTGCAACTCTTGGAATGACTTTAAAAGTTACCAGCGATTTCCTATATCCTATTATTGTTGCAGTATCTGCAATTACAACATTTACTACTCCATTTTTAATTAAATATTCGGAGAGATTTGCACTATTTTTAGAAGCAAAAATGCCTAAAAGATGGGTTAAAAATATTAACCGTTATAGTGTGAATGCGCAAGCTATTAAATCTGTAAGCACTTGGCAGATTGTTCTTCGTTCTTCGATTACACAAATTGTTCTTCATACGATCATTATTACTGCTATCATATTATTGTCATCCAAATTTGTAGCACCTTTAGTAGCCGATACAAGATTTGGAAATACTTTGGCCGCTTTACTGACTTTGGTTGTAATTGCACCCTTTTTATGGGCACTTTCGCTTCGTCGTGTAAAAGTAGATGAAGTTGAAACTCTTTGGGAAGAACGCAAATATCGTGGCGCACTTTTAATGCTTATTTTGATTAGAATGAGCCTTGGTCTATTCTTTGTTGGGTTTTTATTGAATATTTTCTTCTCTCCTTTGGTTGCTTTCGTCGCCCTGATTATTGCAATTGGAGCTTACCAAATTTTTCCTAAAAAATTAAACGAGCAATACCATAGAATTGAAAGTCACTTTTTAAAAAATCTTAACGATCGTGAGAACAAAAAAATCGACAGAAGATATGCTAATTTAATGCCATGGGACGGACACATGTCTTTCTTCGAAATTAAAAAAGAATCGAATCTGGTTGGACAAACTTTACAAGAACTTAAAATTCGTGAGCAATTAGGAATTAATATCGCTTACATTAAACGAGGAGAAGTCACAATTCCGATTCCTACCAAAACCGAACGTTTATTTCCAAGTGACGAAATTTGCGTAATTGGAACCGATGCTCAAATTACAGAATTCACAAAATTCTTAACTCAAAATGAAACAGAACCACCTACAAAAGTAGAAGAAACGAATATTGTTTTACGTCAGCTTGAAGTTTCACAAGACGAATTTATTCAAAAAAGCATTGGACAATTCAGAGCCAAAACAGATGGAATGGTAGTAGGAATTGAACGAAACGGAAATCGCATCTTAAACCCAGAATCAAGTCTAATCTTAGAGAAAAATGATATTCTGTGGGTTGTAGGAGACAAGAAAAAAATGAATACTTTGTTGGCAGCCAAGTAAGATTCTAAGGGACTAAGGCAAAAAAACAGAAAAAGCGGTAAGATTTTAATTTATGAATCTTACCGCTTTTTCTGTTATAAAGTTTAGAAGGAATTAAGCTAAAAACTTAGAACCTTAGCATCTCAGTATTTTAGCACCTCAAAAATTACTTATTCGGCTGTGGTGTCAAACGTAAATAAGGTTTAATTGGTGTATGTCCTTTTGGGAATTTCGCTGGAATGTCGCTGTCTGGAATTGCTGGTGCAATTACTACATCTTCTCCATCTTTCCAGTTTGCAGGAGTTGCAACGCTGTAGTTTGCTGTCAATTGTAAGCTATCAATTACACGAAGTAATTCATCAAAATTTCTTCCTGTAGAAGCTGGGTACGTTAAAGTCAGTTTGATTTTTTTATCTGGACCGATAACAAAAACAGAACGCACTGTAAATTTATCACTTGCATTTGGATGAAGCATATCATACAGATTTGCTACTTTTTTATCCTCATCAGCAATAATTGGGAAATTTACTTCTGTATTTTGAGTTTCGTTAATATCTTTAATCCACTCTTTGTGCGAGTCTAAACCGTCTACACTCAAAGCAATAACCTTAGTATTTCTTTTTTGAAATTCTGGAACATAGTTCGCTACAGTTCCTAATTCAGTAGTACAAACCGGTGTGAAATCTGCTGGATGAGAAAATAAAACACCCCAAGAATCTCCTAACCATTCGTGAAAATTAATTGGTCCTTGTGTGGTTTCTGCCTGAAAATCTGGAGCTATATCACCTAATCTTAATGTTGACATAATTTATATTTTTTTAGTTCCTCTAAAATTAACCAAAAAATGCATTTAGAAAACATTTAAAAGGTAAAAAAAAGTTAAAATTCTACTTTGTCGATATAATTAGTATTTTACTCTTAGATAAAACTTAGAATGAAGTACCAAAAAGCAAGCGTTACAAACGAAATCGGTATCCCAAAACCAATCATCATACTGCTTAATTTTGGTTTCAATCCGTATGTTGAGGCTAATATTGCGCCTGTTATCATTGGCGCCATAGCGGTTTCCATTATAGTAATTTTTATAACTTCAGAATGCTGGTTAAAAATGAAAACGTAAAGAACAAAAATCACAAAAGGAATTAAAAGGAGTTTAAAGAAAAGCCCCAGTCGCAAAAATTTCCAATGCTGGCTTTTTCTATCGAAAGTTAACTGCAAACCAACCGAAAGCAAAGCTAAAGGGGTTACCAAACTTCCAATTTTTAATAATGCTGATTGAAGATTTTCATTTAAATCAACTTGAAAAATATTCATTAAACAAGCGACAACAAACATTATGAAAGGGGGAAACAAAATAATCTTCTTGAAAATCCCGAAAGCATCTGGGCTTCCTTTTGAATAAAAAGCCGCAGTAAAAACACCAAGTGTCGATACAACAACAAAAGTCCCAGGCTGATCAACCAATACAGCCGTTTCTAAACCTTTCTTACCAAACAAAGCTTCAATAATCGGATAACCAAGAAAAGAACTGTTACTTAATCCCGCTGTTAGAATCAAACATCCAATCAGTTTATTCGACCAGCCATTTCTTCTTCCCAAAAAATGAAAAAAAATAAAAGCTAAAATATAAGTAATCCACCCCGCTCCTATTGGAAACAGCAACTCACTGCTCCATTTTATCTTTGGAATATGATATAAAGTAATCGCAGGAAGACAGAAATAAATAACAATTTTATTGAGCGTCTTATAAATAGGAGTAGGAAACTGTTTTAAGTGTTGTAAAACTAAACCTAGCGAAAGAAAGAAAAATATTAGTATAAAGTTGTTCATATGATGGCTTACGCACAAAAATAGGAATTTATAAATTGCGATGCTGAACAAATTATAGCACTTCTTTAAGTTTTTTGTTACTTTTAAATATTAAAAAAAAGTAATGCAGCAAATACGAGACAATTTAGAACGAATGGTAAAACTTTCTGATGAAGACTGGAATATCTTTTCGTCAAAACTTATCCGTCAGGAATTTTCAAAGAAAACGGCAATTCTCCATATTGGCCACGTTGAAAGTTACCTTTCCTTTATAGAAAAAGGAATCGTTAGATATTACATTCCTTCAGAAAATAAAGATCTTACTTTTACTTTTGTATTTGATGGCGAATTTACAAGCGGTTACGACTCCTTTATTACCCGATTACCAGTAAATTATACTATTGAAACTCTTGCAGATACCATATTATGGCGTATCTCTTATAATGATCTTCAGTATATTTATGCCAAAACCGAAATCGGCAATACTATCGGCCGTTTGGCAAGCGAAGTATTATTTCTTAAAAAATCAAAAAGAGAATTGTCGTTACTAAATGATTCTGCAGAACAGCGATACCTTAATTTATTTACAGAGCAACCTCAATTAATTCAAAAAATACCTCAAAAATACCTTGCTTCTTATATCGGTATTACTCCACAAGCTTTAAGCCGAATTAGAAAGCGCATTTCTTAACCCAGGTTCATTGTTTTAGGTTTCTTTACTGTGCAACTTTGTATAATAAAAACAGAAAGATATGGAAACCTTAATTGTATTATTTGGTGCTTTTACTGCAACTCTACTTATTATCTGGCTTACAACCAAACGACTTGAACTATCATTCTCAGGAAGCGTTGCCATGGCACTTATGCTAGTATTTACAGCTATAGGTCATTTTGTCTTTACGAAAGGAATGGCAATGATGATTTCTTTTTTACCTTGGGCAAACGCCATTGTACTGGCTACAGGAATTATAGAATTAGTCGCTGCAATTGGACTCCTATTGCCAAGTACCAAAGTGCTTACCGGAAATTTGCTTATTTTATTTTTTATACTGCTACTTCCGGCTAACATTTATGCAGCTAGTAAAAATATCAATTTGCAAACTGCAGACTATACAGGCAAAGGCCTTTCCTATTTATGGCTTAGAATACCAATGCAACTTTTTTTTATACTTTGGGTATATTTTTCTTCTATTAGGAATAATCAAAAATCAAAATAGTCAATCAGGAAAATGCGCATCATTCAATTTAATGATGTGCATTTTTTTCGCTTTTAACTGGTTAAGTGACTTTTAACTGCCAAAAATTAATTTTTAGTTAAAACTTTTTTTTATTTCAAAAAAGCCACTTACATTTGTAACATATTTTATTACAGTATGATTTCAGGTAAATTTGCCATAACGATTCACATTCTTACTTTGCTCCATAAATTCCCAAATGATTTTTTGTCATCGGAGTTTATTGCAGGAAGTATTAATTTAAATCCTGTTTTGGTTCGAAAAGAAATTGCCAACTTAAAAGCTCATCATGTTGTAGAAAGTAAAGAAGGAAAAAATGGCGGTACAAAATTGGCAGTTAATGCTGCCGAGCTTACTTTAAAACAAATATTCGAAATGACCTTTGAAACTATTGGTTTAGGTTTTGCCAAAAATCAGCCGAATCCTGATTGTCCTGTTGGAAAAAACATCAATCAGCATTTAGAGGCTTTATACAGCGAAATGAACCAAAAAGTTAGCACACAGCTGGAAGGAATTTCATTGGAAGATTTTTCGAATCAATTTTAAAACTATTTTTTTAGCCAAAACTGTAATATTTTTTATTACTAAATAAATTTATATATTATGAAAATAGCAATTATTGGAGCAACAGGATTTGTTGGCTCAGCAATTTTAAACGAATTAGCAGATAGAAAACATGAAATTACTGCAATCGCAAGAACTCCAAAAGATACTGCAAACGCCACTTGGGTTGCTGCAGATATTTTTAATGTAGACGCATTGGCAGAAATTTTAAAAGGCCACGATGCTGTAGTGAATGCTTATAATCCAGGATGGACAAACCCAAACATCTATGATGAATTTTTAGCAGGTTCTAAAGCTATTCAAGAAGCAGTTAAAAAATCGGGCGTAAAACGTTTTATTACTATTGGCGGGGGCGGCAGTTTGTTTGTAGCTCCAGGTTTACAAGCAGTTGATACTCCAGATTTTCCAAAAGAATTTTATGCAGGAGCTACGGCGGCAAGAGATTATTTAAATGTAATTAAGGAAGAAAAAGATTTAGATTGGGCATTTTTTAGTCCTGCTTTTGAAATGCATGGCGGAATTACAACAGGAAGAACAGGAAAATATCGTTTAGGATTAGAAAATCCGGTTTTTAACGATGAGCAGAGAAGTATTTTATCTGTAGAAGATCTAGCTGTTGTTATTGCCGATGAAGTAGAAACTCCAAAACACCATCAAGTTAGATTTACAGCTGGATATTAAAAAGATACTAAGACACTAAGATTCTAAGTTTTTTTGCCACGAATTCACGGATTTTCTTTTGAAAAACTATATCGGATATTATTATTCGAATTAATTTGAAAAAATAATATCAAAGATTTTAAAAAGAAAATCCGTGAATTCGTGGCAAACTTATTTTTGCTCCTTTTGAGAATAACAAATTAGTGGAAATTCGTGTAATTCGTGGCGAACTAACTTTTTGAAACTGTTTTTGTTTTCTGTACTTTTACATTTCTAAAAAGTGCGTTTTGTCAAATTCTAATAAACAAACTGGTAGCATATCTGAAAAAGCTGGAATTTCACCACCCGAAATCACCAATATTTTGGCTATCAATCAAATTAAAAGCAAACGCAGACAACAACCCTCTTCTCAAGAATTAATTAGTGGAATTTTAGAAGGAAATAGAACTTCCTTAAGCCGTGCCATTACTTTAATTGAAAGCACCAATCCAGATCATTTTGAAAAAGCTGGCGAAGTCATTCAAGGCTGTTTGGCTCATGCCAATAAATCTATTCGAATTGGAATTACAGGCGTTCCCGGTGTTGGAAAAAGTACTTTTATTGAAGCTTTTGGAAAACAACTTACTGCGTTAGGAAAAAAAGTAGCGGTTCTAGCAGTCGACCCTAGCAGTTCGCTTTCGCACGGAAGTATTTTGGGCGACAAAACCAGAATGGAAGAATTGGTTAAAGATGAAAATGCTTTTATCAGACCAAGTGCTTCTGGTGAAACTTTGGGCGGTGTAGCTCGAAAAACCCGAGAAACAATTATTCTTTGTGAAGCCGGAGGTTTTGATACTATTATTATAGAAACTGTTGGTGTTGGCCAAAGCGAAACTGCTGTTCACAGTATGGTCGATTTCTTTTTACTTTTAAAAATTTCTGGTGCAGGCGATGAACTCCAAGGCATCAAACGAGGTATTATGGAAATGGCTGATGCGATTGTAATCAACAAAGCAGACGGTGATAATATAAAAAAAGCAAATCAGGCCAAACTTGAATTCAATAGAGCTTTACATTTATTTCCATCAAAAAAATCAAATTGGCAACCCAAAGTTACCACTTGCAGTTCGCTAACAAAAGACGGGATTCCTGAAGTCTGGAATACTATTTCTGATTATTTTGAATTAACTAAAGAAAGCGGATTTTTCGACGAAAAAAGAAACGAACAAAATCATTTTTGGATGATGGAAACCATAAATGAACAATTAAAGCAGAACTTCTATAATCAGCCAGAAATTATTTCGCTTTTAGAACAAAATAAAAAAGCAGTGCAAAAAAATGAGATTTCACCTTTTGCAGCTGCTTCTGAATTATTGAAATTATATTTTTCTAAAGATTCTAAGTGACTAAGATACTAAGTTGCTAAGATTTTAATTTAGGAAATTGTCTAGTTTTGTCTGCAGTTCTCTGATCAAACTGACAGTATATAAAAAACTTAGAACCTTAGTATCTTAGAATCTTAGCGTCTTAATTTATACTTACTTTCCTTATACAAATTTCCAGCTGTAATTACATGCGCCAAAGCATCTTTAGCTAATTCTTCATTTAATTTAACCGGAATTAAAGTCGTATCATTTTTGATTTCAAATTGCAATGGCTTCAAATTTGGCTGCATGATTACAACCTGATTTTCTACTCTAAATGCATTGATATCATTAAACTGCATAATAGATCTTCCTTGTACTTTCGGATCAAGTTTGCTTAAATTTCTACCTACCATTGGTGTTTCAAACGGAAGGCCTAAGTAACTTAACAATGTAGGTGGAATATCAATCTGACTTGCCAGTCTGTCATAAACTGCTCCTTTTGGAACTCCTGGCCCCATAATAAATGCTGGAATATGGAATTTGTTTATTGGAACTAAATTTTTGCCGTATGTTCTTGTATTATGATCTGCGATTACAATGAAAATTGTGTTTTTAAAGTAAGCCTCTTTTTTTGCCATTTCAAAGAATTTTCCAATAGAGAAATCAGCATATTTCATGGCATTATTTACCGTATTAGGCTTTTTATCATAAGGTTTAATTCTTCCCGCTGGATATTCAAAAGGTTCGTGATTTGAAGTCGAGAACATTAAAGAGAAAAACGGTTTGTCTCCTTTTGATTTAAAATACTGATTGGCTTTGGTTACCAAATCTTCATCAGAATATCCCCAAGTTCCTTTAAAAGCATATTTATTCCCATCAGATTCAAAATCGGTTTGATCGACAATATCTTGGAAACCATTTCCATTAAAAAATGATGCCATATTATCAAAATTGGCCATTCCACCGTAAATGAAACTTGTGTCGTAGCCTTTTTGTTTTAAAGCATCTGCTAATGTAAAAAAGCCTTGCTGTGAATTTCCTAATCTTACGACACTTTCAGATGGCGAAGGCAAAAACCCAGTCACTACTGCTTCAATTCCGCGGACACTTCTGGTTCCTGTGCAATATAAATTGGTAAATAATGTTCCTTCTTTCGATAATTTATCAAATTCTGGCGTTAAAGGTTTTCCTCCTAAAATTCCAACATACTCTGCGCCTAAACTTTCTTGCAAAAAGATTACTAAATTATAGGGCTTCTTCAATAAAGAATCGGGTTGCTGTACATGTAAAAACGGAATTTCTTTATCTGTAAAATCATTTGGACCAGCGATCATGTATTTTTTTACACGAGCAATTGCTTCGTTTTCATCCATTTTACCATACATTTTGGTATTTCCTTCGTTCTTAATTGAATAAGCAGCAAAAGCAACCGTATAAAATGAATTTAATCCAAGAGCATTTGTTAATTGGTCGGTAGAAAAAACAGCATTACTCGCATTAATAGGTCGCTTTGAAGTTAGACTAGAACGTGCTCCAAAAAACAATAAAAAAGCCAATAATGGAAATATCATTAACTTGAATTTGTATTCTGCGCTTGAAGTATAGAACAATTGTCTTCCTTTTTTGACAGCAAAATAAAGCGCAACTCCTAAAATTAGGAATGTTACGATTATAGAAGTCAGATAACTTTTTAAAAGCATTCCTACTACTTCCTTTGGATAAATAAGATAATCTAAGAAAATCTTATTTGGACGTGTATCATATTGTTTTACAAAATCTGGCGAGGCTAATTCTACAAAAAGAATTAAAAACAGAAAAAGAAAACTATAAATTACCAGAAATTTATTGGTAAATTTTATCCATTTATTCGGCAAAAAGGTAATCAGTAGTGCCGGAAGAAACGACAAATAGCAAAGTAATATCAAATCCATTCGAAGACCGATTGGAAAAATATACCAGAAATCTGGTGTTTGAACAACTCTTTCTTTAAAAAGAAAAAATAAAAATACTCGACTTAGAGTTGTAATCAGTAATCCGATTGCGATGAAACTAAAAATCGGTTTTAAGAAACGTAAGTTTTTCATTAGGATAGTTATAAGAACGTAAAATCAGACAAACAAATTACTCTTCGTAACGGTTTATTTCTCTGTCATAAAACTCATTTGCTTTTTCAATTAAATCTTCCATTTCGGCATTTAATTCTGCTTCGTCAAGATCTTCAGCTTCTTCTAAGAACTCAACCTCATCATCTTTCAAATTGATTATAAATCTTGGATAATCTAAGTGAATGATAAAAATATCGTCTGGAAAATCTGTGTTATCTCCAAGTAAAAATTTAGGTAATTCCATATATGTCTATTTTTTTAGTAATTGATTATTATTTGCTGATTTCACTTGTTTTAATCTTCAAAATCAGTGAAATTTTTTTTTCAAATTTAATTATTCTATATCTGATTTCTCAATTAATCTCTTTGTCAAGTAATGAAAACGAATATAAAGACAAATTGCCGCTGCGGTCAAACCTGCCAAAAGTCCAACCCAAACTCCCTGCGCTTTCAGTTCTGTATGTTCTCCTAAATAATATGAAATCGGAAAACCAATAACCCAATACGCTACAAAAGTAATGTACATTGGCACTTTTACGTCTTGCAATCCGCGTAAAGCGCCCAGAACCACAACTTGAATTCCGTCAGAAATCTGGAAAACAGCTGCAATTAAAAGCAGTTTTGAGGCAATACCAATAACTTCTTCGTTATCTAAAATCTGCCCTGTATTTTCCATGTTTAAGAAAATATATGGAAGATAATCATGGAAAATAATAAAGAAGATTGCAAAAAGAGTCTCTAAGATTATAGCAAGCAAAAAGATAGAACGTGCAACAACAATTAGCTTTTTATAATCCATTAAACCTCTCTGATTGCTGACACGCACCATAGAAGTTACGCTTAATCCCATTGCAAACATAAAAGTCATCGAAGCCAAACTCAAAGCAATCTGATTGGCTGCCTGACTTGTTTTTCCGATGTTCCCGCAAAGCCAGATTGAAGCCGTAAATAAAACCACTTCAAAAAGCATTTGCATTGCAGAAGGAAATCCGATGCTTATAATTTTTTTGATCATAGTTTTTTTGATTTCATTAAAACTAAAACCTTTAAAAAATCGCTTTAAATCATCTCTTCGCGAAAGCATAATATGCATGAACATTACCAAAAATATTCTTGAAATTACGGTTCCTAATGCTGCACCAATAATTCCCATTTTTGGAAAAATCCAGATTCCGTAAATCAAAACATAATTTATACCTACGTGAAGTACATTTGCCATTACCATCGCATACATGGAATATTTTGTCAAAGACATTCCGTCTGCAAATTGCTTATACCCCTGATACATCACAAGCGGAATGAGAGAAAAAGCTACCCATCCTAAATACGGTTTTGCAAGTACAATAACATCTTCTGGCTGTTTTAACAATTCCATAATGGGTTTAGCAAACATGATAACGGTAAAAAGTACCAGTCCTAGAATGGTACATAGAAATAATCCATGATGAAAAGCAGAACGAATTTTGGTATCGTTTTTCTCTGCATCGCCTTCGGCAACGATTGGCGTAATGGCTGTAGAAAACCCGATTCCTAAAGACATTGCAATAAAAATCATACTATTACCAAGTGAAACTGCCGCCAATTCTGTACTTCCAATTTTACCAACCATTATATTATCGACAATACCAATTAAAGTATGTCCGACCATACCCAAAATTACGGGATAGGCTAGTCTTAAATTATACGAAAACTCTTTGGTGTACTGCTTCAAATTCACTGATATTCTTTTTTAGTTGGCAAAGATAATCAGAAGCTTCGAATTCTATCCTATCAATAAAAATATATCCCAATTTTAAGACAAAAATAAGACGAACTCAATATT
This sequence comes from Flavobacterium humidisoli, assembly GCF_023272795.1. Lineage (NCBI taxonomy): Bacteria > Pseudomonadati > Bacteroidota > Flavobacteriia > Flavobacteriales > Flavobacteriaceae > Flavobacterium > Flavobacterium humidisoli. The sequence continues at coordinate 5,601,984 of NZ_CP096829.1, forward strand.
ATGTAACGATTTTTAAAAATTGTATAACAAAGTCCAAATGCCTTGCTTATAATTTTACAACATAGAAATTTCAAAAATATAAGCCATGAAAAAATTACAGATGTTATGCCTAGCTGCGTTCACGTTTTTATTTGCCAACACAACTTTTGCTCAAGAGAGCGGAGTAGAAAATTACGATCAGGGTTTTAGATTAGGAGTCGGATTAAATGGAGGTATTCCAACTGATAACGATTATGACTGGTCTCTTGGTGGAGATGTACGTTTACAGTACGATCTTTCTAAAAAAACATCATTAACCTTAACAACGGGATTTACAAATTTATTTATGGGGAAAGATGAACTTGGAAATAACGTAAAAGATCTTGGATTTATTCCGGCCAAAGCTGGTTTTAAAGCTTTTGTCTTAAAAGATCAATTTTATGTTTTAGGAGAATTGGGTGCTGGTTTTGCGGTAACAAATGGTTACGATAAAACAACTTTTTTATGGGCTCCAGGAATTGGTTATGCCAACAAGTACATCGACTTAAGTGTTCGTTACGAAGATTATCATGATTTTAGAACCAATCAAGTAGCATTGCGTGTTGCTTATGGTTTTAAACTATAAAAAATAGGTTTAATTTATTATTTTGTTTTTGGTAAAAACCCGACAGTCTGGAGAGTCTGTCGGGTTTTTTATTTTTATAATATACCATTGGTCAAAACAAAAGCGCTAGTAGTCAAATGATTTTTCAGGATTGATTTGGAACGCGGTAATTCGCAGAAAATTTAATCAAATCATGAACAAAACAATCTTTTATCTATCGCAACTTTTACTTTTTTTACTTGCCACAGTTGCTGCACGCTCACAATCAGGAATCTCAGGCGAATTTAAACTCGATTTTGTCCCATTTTCTAGATATGTAAGGCCAATAGACAGTACTAAAACAAATGCTGAAAGCAATTTTAAAAGAGCACAGATCGCTTTTGAAGTGCCACTATCTTTAAAAATGGATAAATACGATCATCCAAAACTCTGGTCTGTATTTTTTAATGGCAGTTACGCCAAAATGGAAAACAGAAACTACAATATCCAAGATTTACCAGTAGAATTTCAAAGCGGATTCCCGAATGAATTACTCAATACACAAATTGGAGTTAAGCATTTACGCTCCATTTCTCCTTCGTGGTCTTTATTAATAATGGCTTCCGTTGGTGTTTATACAGACATGGTCGAAATTAATAAAGATGATGTCCTGATTCAAGGGGGAATTCTTTTTATCAAACAATTTAATCCTAAATTGGCTTTGGGTGCAGGTCCTGTTTTAACTAATAGTTTTGGTGTCCCAATGGTTCTTCCTGGAATTTATTTTAACTGGGAATCTACTGGCGCTTTACATTTTAAAGTTGCTTTTCCAGAAGGTGTAGAAATAGGTTATCGAATGTCTGATCATTTTGACCTAAAAGCAGTAGCCGAATTAAGCGGAATGACAGCTGAAACCAAAATTGGAAATAAATCTACATTATTAGGATATCAGCAAATAATTGCAGGCTTAAGACCTCAGATGAAATTAGGAAAACATTGGATTTTAGAACCAACTGGCGGAACTACTCTTGTTCGAAGTTTTTCGACGACTAACCGAAAAATTAAAGAAATCTTTAAGGAAAAAGATATTGCAGATCCAAAATTCACCACTACCTTTTATGGAGCAATAGCTCTAAAATGGAAATTCTAGAGCTATCTGCTTAATAAATTTTTATAGACTACCTCTTTCAATAATACTTCTTTGCGAGTTCTTGAAATAGGTAGTTCTTGTCCTTTTATTAATAGTCGTCCGCCAGAAATAGAATCTATATGGGTAATATTTACCAAAAATGATTTATGGATTCTAAAGAAAATTTCTGCAGGGAGTGTTTCTTCTAAGGAAATCATGGTCTGATGAATAATCAGTACTTTGTCCTTAAAATGAAGCTTAGCATAATTTTGCATTCCTTCGATATATAAAATGTCGATCCAAGAAATTTTCTGAAATCCTTCTTCCTGACGCACATATAAAAAAGGATCCAATTGATTTTGTTTTGGAGAATTGATCATCTGATGCCATTGCTTTGCTTTTAACGAAGCCTGATAAAAACGCTGAAATGTAATTGGTTTTAATAAATAATCTACAACCTGAAGTCTGTATCCATCTAAAGCATGTTCTGAATAAGCAGTTGTAAAAATCACTAACGGTGGATTCTCTAAAGATTCTAAAAACTCCAGTCCCGATAAATAAGGCATATTGATATCCAGAAACATCAAATCGATTTGCTTTTCCTGAAGATATGAAGTCGCTTCTAGCGCCGAAGCACAAGTCGCTACAGTTTCTAGAAAATCAATTTTAGAAACGAAATCTGCTATTCCGTTTCTTGCTATGGGTTCATCATCGATAATGAGACATTTCATAATCATCTGTGTTTTTATTTTAAATCTAAAACTACTGTAACGGTAAAATCAGAATCGGTTTTATGAATGTTTAATTTGTGCTTTTCTGGATATTGTATTTCCAGCCTTTTCTTTACATTTTCCAAACCTAACCCTTGATTTTTTGAAGGTGCTTTATATTGCTCGGTATAAGAGTTTTCAATTTTAAAATTCAATTGATTGTTGAGTTGTTTGCAGGACAAATGCACATATCTTTTTTGGTTTGGAAGCCTAGAAACGTGTTTAAAAGCATTTTCAATTAACGGAACTAAAAGTAAAGGTACAATCTGAAGCTGTCCATTTTCAATGCTCCATTTACTTTTAACCTCTAATTCATTTCCCCATCTGGTCTCTTCAACAGCAATTAAATCTTTCAAATACTTAATTTCAAGATGCAGAGGCACATATTCCTTGTTGCATTCATACAATTGATACCTCAAAATATCCGAAAATTGAACCAATAAATCTGAAGCCAATTTTACATTGCTCTGCATCAGAATATGAATATGATTCAAAACATTGAACATTAAGTGCGGATTAATTTGATCTTGTAAAATCTTGATTTGCGCTTCTAAATGAACTTGCTGTAATTGCGCATGATTTCTTTCGATAACATTATGTTCCTGATAAAATCGCAGTCCACAGGCTGTACCATTTATCAAAATTGCCGCTGGAATACTCCCATAAAATTGTACCCATAAAAACTGCAATGTACTCAGATCTTCTCCATCAGGATACACTCTGCTTCGTGCTTCTGGATTTGAAAAAACAGCATAAACTGTTGCAAGACAAAATGACAAAAGAAGAACAACTATAACGCCTTGAAAAGCAAACAAAGCCATTTTATTTTTTCGCAAAGCTCGAGGCAATAATACATCACTTAAAAAATGTGCTAAAGCTGTCGAACAAAACAAGATTAAAACAGATTGAGAAAATGCCGACCAAAAACTATAATCTTCTATTAACTGACCCCAAATTGTAAAACCTAATAAACACCAAAAAAAGACTAGGAACATCCAATGTCTATTTTTATTGATCGCAACCATCTATAAATAATTTATTGAGAAAATTTGACTCCAAAATTAATCCTATATTTTTTTAAACAAATAGCAAAGGAGCATAAACCGCAAGCACTATTAAAATTAGTTTGACGAACTGCGTTTTTGTTTTGACTAATGGCATTTACAAAACAGTTCAAAACTTTCTCATATATAAATATAAAACAACCCCGATAGGTTTTTAAAAACCTATCGGGGTTCAATAAATTATCAAATTGACAAATTATCTCAATTGTCCAACTATTTCTCTCCTAATTCTTTCTTATACAATTCGATATTTGAAGCGGTTTTTTCGTCTAGCTCAGGTTCTTTAATATCGGTATGTTTTTTCATTTCTTCCCAGATAATTTTTGCTACAATATAGCGTGACATTTCTTTGTCGTCAGCAGGAACAATATACCATGGAGCATGCGAAGTCGATGTTTTATTGATTGCTTCTTCATAATATTTCATGTATTCATCCCAATAGCCACGCTCTTTCAAATCTCCAGGCGAAAATTTCCAATTGTGTTTTTCTTCCTCCAAACGACGTAATAAACGCTGGCGCTGTTCTTCTTTGCTCAAATGCAGATAGAATTTCATTACGATTGTTCCGTTTTGAGAAATATGCTTTTCAAAATTATTAATCTGTTCAATTCTGTTTTCCCAAAAATCTGGAGTGATATCATCAACAGAATTAATTTCCGGTAAGTTTTCGGCTAAAACATATTCAGGATGCACTCGTGTCACGAGAACATTTTCATAATGAGTTCTATTAAAAATCGCAAACTTTCCTTTTTCTGGCAATGCAATATAATGGCGCCATAAATAATCATGCTCCAGTTCTGTTGAAGTTGGCGTTTTAAAACTATGCACTACTACTCCACGCGGATTAAATTCCTTAAAAACTTCGCGAATCAAACTATCTTTCCCCGAAGTATCCATTCCTTGCAGACAAATCAAAACGCTGTATTTGTTGTGCGCATACATTACATCCTGCAAATCGCTTAATTTGGCTTGTACCTTATCTAATTTTTCTTCTTTTTCGTCATCATCCGCATCAACATTTAGTAATGTCGGAAGCTTGCTTAATTTTATTTTATCGGTAACTTTAAAATCTTTTGGGTCTATTGACTTCATATTTTCAAATTTTATATCATAAATATACTACTTTTACGAAGCATATTCCTGCTATTCATTGCAATACTTTTCAATAAATCGCTTTTTTCCAAAGCCATAACAAGAGCTTCCGCTGGTCGCTTTATTCTGTCAGGAAAAATGCCATTTCTTTTCAAAGTATTTTCATTGCTATCAGGGCTAGGCACTTATTTTCAAAATAACATTCATGGAAAAATTCACATTAGAAATATTATTTCAAATCATCGGAATCGGTTCGGCATCAGGTTTATTTTATAACAATGACGCACTTTATGTAATTGGCGACAACAGCGGATTCTTATACGAATACAATATGCAGAATCATCAATTGAACCAGCACGCTTTAATTGACAATCCGACACAAAATATTCCGAAAAACTTAAAACCCGATTTTGAATCGCTAACGCATCATAACGATACGTTGTATATTTTTGGCTCCGGCTCAACCGAAAACCGAAACAAAATGATTGAATTTGATTTGAAGTCCAAAACTGTTTTACAGAAAAACAATTTAGTCGATTTGTATGCTGTAATGCAGAATTTCGGAGAAATAAAACCCGAAGATTTTAATCTAGAAGGCGCTATTTTCGATGGCGAAAATTGGTATTTATTCAATCGAGGAAATGGAATTTCAAACAAAAACACCATTTTTACCATTCACGCCAAAAACCTTGGAGAAGAATTCGCTTTGATTTCTGTCAATTACAAACTTCCAAAAATAAAAGGCGTTCGTTCCAGTTTTACAGATGCTGTTTTGGTCGATGATAAAATCTATTTCCTTTCAACCGCAGAAGATACCAAATCAACTTATGATGACGGAGAAATCTTAGGAAGCTTCATTGGAAGAATCGATATTAAAACGATGAAAATAGATTTCACTCAAAAAATAACCTCAACCAATAAATTTGAAGGTTTAACTTTCTACAAAAAAGAAAACAATAAAATTGAGTTTTTGCTTTGTGAGGATAATGACACGGATCTTTTGGAAACGAAAATCTACAAATTGACAATTCCGGCTAAATAATGCAGCGATTTCCTGCTTATTGAGTCTTTAACTATACAACAAACCATAAATAATAATTATAAACCACAGAAAAAATAATGATCAGAAAAACCGCTTTCACTCTTTTAGCTTTTATTACCAGTCAAATATCACAGGCTCAGTATCAATATCCTTCTACACTTGAACAACCTGTAGTAGATGATTATTACGGAACAAAAATCACAGATTCTTACCGTTGGCTAGAAGATATGAAAAAACCAGAAGTGCAAAAATGGTTTAAAGATCAAGGCGATTTTACCAATTCTCTTATTAAAAAAATATCTGGCCGTGATGCTCTTTTCAATAGAATGAAAGAAATTAGTACTTTGGCCGGAGATGATTATGGTTACGTAAAACAGTTAGGAAATAATTACTATTACACCAAAAAGAAAAAAGGAGAAAGTATTTATAAATTATATATCTGCAAAGGCTTAAACGGAACTGAGGTTTTATTATTAGACCCGAATACTTATAAAAAAGATGCAACGATTACAAGTTTCAATATTAGTCCAGATCAGAAAAAATTAGCGGTTACATTATCTCAAGATGGTGCCGAAGTTTGTGATCTCCGAATTATGGATATTGAATCTAAAACTTTTCTTCCAGACAATTTAAATCCTGTCTGGAGTGAATTTAGTTTTGAGTTTACACCTGACAGCAAAGCAATTACTTATACCAAAATGAGTACTAATGATAATAAAAGTGATGATTTTCTAAAACACATGAAATCTTTACTTCACGTTATTGGCACTAATCCGGAGACCGATAAAATACTGGCATCAAAAGAAAACAATCCCAATTTGAATCTTCTTGCTGAACAGTTTCCTGATGTTGCATTCTCAGACAATTATTCATACATAATTTTAGAAATCGGATCTACAAAAAGCGAAATATTAGCATTCTCTGCTCCCTATTCAGAACTTAATAATCCTAAAATAAATTGGAAACCGCTTATTAAATATGAAGATGAGATCACAAGCTATCAAATAATTGGAGACCAATTTTTCTTTCTTTCGCATAAAAATGCGCCCAATTATAAAATAGGATTAACAGATATTAAAAATCCAAATATTGATAATGCAAAAATTATAATCCCGGAGAGCAATAAAGTATTACGAAGAATACAGAAATCTAAAAACTTCATTTATTATACTTTAAGTGACGGAATTGTACAGGATAAATATCAAATTAATCCAAAAACATTAGAAAGTAAAGTAATCGCTCTTCCAAAAGGGTCAAATGGAGGTTATGCTTTAAATTCTCGTGAAAACGACAATTTCTTGTTTTTTAACAATGGCTGGATCACGCCTTCTACATCTTATTATTTTGATGGTTCAACTGATCGTTTAGAAAAGTCGAAACAATTTATTGCAAGCGGCAATTATCCTGACTTTTCAAAGCAATATAGTGTAAAAGAAGTTGAAATTGCAAGTCATGATGGCGTAATGGTTCCGTTATCTATTATTTATCCAAAAAACATTAAAATGGACGGCTCTACTCCTTGCTATATTAGTGGTTATGGTGCTTATGGATTAAGCAGGTCACCCTATTATATTGGCGATAATTTAATGGCATTGCTGGAGCAGAATACTGTAATTGCTTTTGCACACGTTAGAGGCGGTGGAGAAAAAGGAGCAAATTGGCACAAAGGAGGCCAAAAAGCGACGAAACCTAATACTTGGAAAGATTTTATTGCTTGTTCTGAATATTTGATCAAAGAAAAATACACTTCGGCAGACAAACTTATTGGAAATGGCGCAAGTATGGGCGGTGTATTAATTGGAAGAGCAATTACAGAACGTCCTGATCTTTTTAAAGTTGCACTTATTGAAGTTGGCGACACTAATATTATACGAAGTGAAATTACTCCGAATGGTCCTAATCAAATACCAGAAATCGGCACTTTAAAAAACGAAACAGATACCAAATATCTTTTAGAAATGGATGCGCAAAGCAAGGTAAAAAAAGGAGAGAAATATCCTGCAGTCTTAGTTCACACCGGAATGAATGATGCGCGAGTAGATTCTTGGATTCCAGGAAAATTTGCTGCTATTTTACAAAATTACAACAGTTCTGACAGACCAATATTATTACACGTAAATTATGCAAACGGACATTTTTCTAACGATCTGGATGTAACTTACAACGATAGTGCTGATATGTTTGCTTTTGCATTGTGGCAGGTTGGAAATTCAAAATTTCAGATGGCGAAGTAATCAACAGCTCAAATTTAAATGCACTTTTTACTCTGCGTAATTCTTTGTGAATCTCTGTGTAATAATTTTACCGCAAAGATTCACAAAGTATTTATTTACAGACTACTGTACGTCTCTACAACAAACCTTTGTAACTTTGAATCTCTGCAACTTTGAACCTTTAAAAAAAAAATTCATCATCGTCCCAACCTTTTTATCTTTTTATCTCTCTATATAAGAAAGACAACAATTGTGATAAACGAGACTCAAATAGCAAACTGTAAAAAAATGCACCGCGATGCGCAGCGTGAGGTGTACGAATACATGGCGCCAAAATTGTACCGCCTTTGCAAACGATATCTAAAAAAGGAAGAGGAAATTGAAGAAGCACTTGCCGATTCTTTCTTTACCATTTTTACCAAACTGGACCAATTAAAAGAAGCATATGCTTTTGAAGCCTGGGCCAGAAGAATAACCGTAAACCATTGTTTGGCGACAATTCGAAAAGCAACCAATTTCAACATGTATTTAGACGACCTAAAGCTGATTTCTCAGCCTTCTGTCGATGAACTAAATACGTTGGAAGAAGAAGATCTACTTAATTTATTAAACCATATTCCTGATGGCTGTAAAACGGTCTTTAACCTTTTTGTGATAGAAGGTTACGGACATAAAGAAATAGCCGAAATGCTGAAAATCTCTGAAGGCACCTCAAAATCACAATTGAATGCCGCTAAGACCAAACTGAAAGAACTGGTTAATAAACTGTATTATCAAAAAGCAAAATAGTCATGGACAATCAAGATAAATTATTCGATAAAATAAAAGAAGCTTCGCAAAAAGTCGAGTTTCAAGACTTTCCAGGAATGGAAAAAGTCTGGTCGCGCGTTGAAGAAAAACTGGACAAGAAGGAAGATAAAAAAACAATTGTTTTATGGAAGAAAATTGCAGTTGCTGCTTCCCTCCTTTTGGTTATTTCTTTAGGATATCAATTTTTACATTCAGATAAAGAAGCTGTAACAGAAACTCCAAAAGTAGTTTTGGAAGAAAAAGAAATCAAACAACCTGAGAAACCCATTTTAGACAAAAAAGTTGCGACTCCATCTTCAAATTCCGAAATAGTTTCTAACGAAGAAGCGGTTAAAATTATAGAAAATCAGACTAAACATAAAGAACGAGTTGCGGTTCAGGAAACCTTGATTCCTAAAGCAGAATCCATTCAATTTGTACCTGCACCTAAAATTTCAGCAGAAACAGCTGTAGCGATACCTGCAAAAGCAATTGCAAATGAAAGTATTGATGAAGAAGATAATATTTCTTCACAAAAAGATGCCTTTGAAGAAAGAAGTTATTCAGATACAAAATTCAGACAATCTGCAAAAGTTGCTTACGCAGCGGCACCTGCTCAAAAAGCCAAGAAAAATGCTCCTTTGGTAATTCTTAACGGAAATGCTATGGCACATAGTGACGATGCAAAGAGAGATAAAATGATGCAGGCCGAAATGTCTAATTTACAGCCTGAAAATGTTGAGTCTCTAGTAGTTTTAGACGATCCTTTATACATTATCGATGGCATCTATTATTCTGAAGAAGATCTGTTTGGCAAGAACCCTACAAGTCCTTATGCGCCTTTAGACAAACAGGAAATTAAAACTATAACTGTTTTACAAGACCTTGAAGCCACTTCTAAATATGGCGAACGAGGAAAAAAAGGAGTTCTTATTATCACTACTAAAAACGGAAAACCAGCTCCGAAAAAATAATCTCAAGCTTTGTCAAAGTCTGCAGCTTTGACAAAGCAAAATCAAAACATTAATTCTAAAACTTATTATCATGAAAAGTCTAAAACTTATTTCATCAGCCATTGCTATGCTTGTATGTTTCGTAACCATGGCACAGGAAAGAACAATAACTGGAATCGTTTCAGATGAAACAAAACAGCCAATTCCAGGTGTAACTATTTACAACCAGACATCAAAAGCAAATGCATTAACCAATTTTGACGGGCAATACAGTATTCAAGCCAAAACTGGCGATATGCTGGTTTTCAGCTTCATTGGATACAAAAAACAAAGTCAAAAGGTTGAAAACTCAAATATTATCAATATAAAACTTCTTCCAGACAATCAAACTTTAAGCGAAGTTGTGGTTATGGGTTACGGTACAAGTAATGCTGAATATGAAGACCGCAGTTATGCACGTGCCGAAAGAAAAAAAGAAAAAAGAGATAAATCGCTAGCACCTAAAGGAAAAATGGCAATGCAAGTTCAAAGTAATGCTATATATAGTCCTAGTCCTAGTATTGCAATTCGCGGAACAGCATCCGTTTCTTCAAAAAATGAACCTTTATATATTGTTGACGGGGTTCCTGCAACGTCCAATCAAATAGCTAAAATTAATCCTAATGATATTGATAATGTTTCTGTTTTAAAAGACCAAGCAGCAACTTCTATATATGGAACTAAAGGTTCAAATGGCGTCGTGGTAGTTTCGACTAAAAATGAACTTTATAAAAATCTTTCAGAAAAAGAATTAGACAAAAAATTAAACATTATGCCAATTCCGACTGAACCAACTCAAGAAGATTATGATTCTTTTGTTGAGAATGCTTTTGAAAGCCCTAAAACAGCACCGCTTTCTACTTTTTCTATTGATGTTGATAATGCTTCTTATACGAATATCAGACGTTTTTTAAACAACGGACAGCAAGTTCCAAAAGATGCAGTTCGTGTAGAAGAAATGGTTAATTTCTTTAAATATACTTATCCACAACCCAAAAATGAACATCCATTTTCGATCAATACCGAAGTGAGCGATTCACCTTGGAATTCAAATAACAAAATCTTGAAAATTGGTTTACAAGGAAAAAACATTCCAACTGAAGATTTACCCGCTTCAAACCTAGTTTTCTTAATTGATGTTTCGGGATCTATGGAAGACATGAACAAATTGCCTTTATTAAAACAATCATTGAAAATTTTGGTTAACGAATTAAGACCAAAAGACAAAGTAGCAATTGTGGTTTATGCGGGTGCAGCAGGAATGGTTTTGGCGCCAACTTCTGGAGATGATAAAAAAACAATTATTAATGCATTGGATAATTTGCAAGCTGGAGGAAGTACAGCTGGCGGAGCAGGAATTGAATTAGCTTATAAGATTGCAACTGAAAATTTCATTAAAAACGGAAACAACAGAGTAATCTTGGCTACCGACGGAGATTTTAACGTTGGAAGTTCTTCTAATTCTGATATGGAAAAACTAATTGAAGAAAAAAGAAAAACAGGGGTTTTCTTAACTTGTTTAGGTTACGGAATGGGAAATTACAAGGACAGCAAAATGGAAATCTTGGCTGACAAAGGAAACGGAAACTATGCGTACATTGATAATATTCAAGAAGCGAATCGTTTTTTAGGAAAAGAATTTAAAGGTTCGATGTTTGCTATCGCGAAAGATGTGAAAATACAGATTGAATTCAATCCAAAACAAGTCCAAGCGTATAGATTGATTGGTTATGAAAACAGAAAACTTCGCCCAGAAGATTTTAAAAATGATGCCATTGATGCTGGAGAATTAGGAAGTAATCATACCGTAACGGCTTTGTATGAAATAATTCCGGTTGGTGTAAAAAGCGATTTCTTAAATGTACAGCCAGATGATTTAAAATATACTAAAACAGAAACTACTTCAAGCAATTACACTAATGAATTGGCAACAATAAAATTCCGTTACAAAAAGCCTGATGGAGAAAAAAGTATCGAAATGGTTCAGGTAATCGAAAATAAATCGGTGATTTTAGAGAAAGCAAGTGATGACATGAAATTTAGTTCTGCCGTAGCTTGGTTCGGATTAAAACTGCGAGATTCAAAATTAATCGCTGACAAATCTTCTAAAGAAATTATAAAACTGGCAAAACAAGGAAATTCAAACGATGGTGAAGGTTACAAAGCAGAATTTATTCGTTTGGTTGAAGGTGCAAAACAATTCAATTAATAAAAATTATATTACATTTGCGCCTTTATTTTTAAAACTTATTTTACATACGTATGAATCCTATTTTAAGCCAAAATCTATTTTTAGTAAAAGAACATGTCGGAATGTTCAAAGCCGCAAACAATTACGATATTTATCATCCAGAAACCAATCAAATCATAATGAACTGCCGAGAAAACAATCTTGGTTTTTTCACAAAAGTATTTCGTTTTACAGATTATAAAAGAGCAACTCCGTTTAATGTTGAAATTACAACTGCTTCTGGAGAAAAATTAATTACAGTAAGAAGAGGTGTTGCCATCTTTAGATCGACTGTTGAAGTATTGGACGAAAAAGATCGTTTGGTTGGAACTTTCAAACAAAAATTCTTTTCTATTGGAGGAAAGTTTGATATTCTGGATAAAAACGAAAAACCAGTTGCAACGCTTCAAGGAAAATGGACTGGCTGGGATTTTAAATTCTCTCATGAAGGTAAACAATTGGCTCAAGTAAATAAAAAATGGGCTGGATTAGGAAAAGAGTTTTTTACAAGTGCCGATAACTATGCACTTCAAATTGAAGAGATCGTACCAGATGATAGTCCGTTGAGACAGTTAATTTTAGGAGCCGTAATGTGTATAGATATGGTTCTGAAAGAATAACAAAAAGTTGTTAAACTTAGATTAAGAATATATTTTAAAGCATCATTTTAGTTTTCAAAACCTTATTTTTGTAAGACTTAAAATGATGCTTTCTGCATTTCTAAAAACACAATCATGACCGACTTAAAAAATAAAAATGCCTTTATCACTGGCGCAGGAAAAGGAATAGGAAAAGCTGTAGCAATTGCTTTGGCTAAAGAAGGCGTAAACCTAATTTTAGTTTCGAGAACAAAAAGTGATATTGATCAATTGGCAGAAGAAACGGCAAAACTGGGCGTAAAAACTTTGGCTTTGTCTGCTGACGTTTCAGATATTAATTCTATCAATTCTGCTGCTGAAAAAGCAATTGCCGAATTTAAAAGTATTGATATCTTGATCAATAGTGCCGGAATTGCTTCTTTTGGAAAATTCTTAGAATTAGAGCCAGAAGCTTGGGAAAGAATTATTCAGGTAAATTTAATGGGGACGTATTACACGACTCGTTCGATTATTCCAAATATGATCGAAAGACAAACTGGAGACATTATCAATATTTCTTCGACTGCTGGATTAAACGGAAACGCTTTAACAAGTGCCTACAGCGCTTCTAAATTTGCTGTTCTAGGTTTAACCGATTCTTTAATGCAGGAAATGAGAAAACACAATATTCGTGTTACGGCTTTAACGCCAAGTACTGTTGCTACTGACATGGCTAAAGATTTAAACCTGACTGACGGAAATCCAGAAAAAGTGATGCAGTCTGAAGATATGGCAGATTTAATTATTGCGCAGTTAAAATTAAACCGAAGAGTGTTTATTAAAAACAGCAGTATCTGGTCTACAAATCCTTAAAACTAAATTCCAAATTTTTGAAATTCCAAATTCCAATTGCTTTGAGATTGGAATTTGGAATTTTGGTATTGGAATTTCAAAAACTAAAATTATGGAACAATATTTAAGACAATTGGTCGAAATAGAATTTCAGGATAAAAAACAGATTTTCTCCGGATTTCTTATTGATTATTCTGATGAATGGATTTTGCTTCGAAATAATCCTGTAGATTTTATTTTGGACGGTTTTGTCATTTTGAGAAATAAAAACATTGAAGCTGTAAACCGAGATCATGATCTGGCTTTTACAGAAAAAGTTATACGTCTGAAAGGATTAAAAATTAATTCTGATGATATTATCCCGATTAAAGATTTGGCTTCGATCATAAAATTTATTTCTGAGAAATATGGCATTTTTCAGATTGCAAAAAAATCGTCCAAATCTGCTTATTTAGGAAAATTAATCGAATTAAATAATGAAGAATTGACTATCGATTTTTTAGATACGCAAGGTCAGTTTGGAGGAGAATTGAGTTTTAATCCCGAAAAAATTCGAGTTATAGAGTTTGATACCGATTATATTAATTCCCTGAAATTGGTGGTTTCCGAGGATCAGAAGTAAGATGTTTTAAAACAACAAAGCCCTTTTGAAAAGGGCTTTGTTGTTTTTTGTCATTCCGAGGAACGAGGAATCACAATCGTAATTCCGTATACATAATCGCCAATCTTTGTCGAGCTCCGAGTGTGATTCCTCGTTCCTCGGAATGACAATACTTTGAGTACATTTTTTAGATTTCAGCAAGTTTATTCAAAAACTCCAAACGTACACTTCCGTCTTCGTCTATTTTTGTCAAATTGATTTCTTGCAAAGTATTTACCAATTCTGGATTCCAAGGTGTTTTTACTTTTACGTAGTTTTCTGTAAATCCGTGAATGTATCCTTCTTTGTTTTCGCTTTCAAAAAGAACCGTTCTGTTTGTTCCTAACTGGCTTTCGTAAAAAGCACGACGTTTTTTAACTGATAAACCACGAAGCATTTTACTGCGTTTTGCTCTAACATTTGAAGGAACTACACCTTCCATATCAGCAGCTTCTGTATTATCTCTTTCTGAATACGTAAATACGTGCAGATACGAAATATCCAATTCATTTAAGAAATGATACGTTTCTAAAAAGTGCTCATCTGTTTCTCCAGGAAAACCAACGATAACGTCTACACCAATACAAGCGTGTGGCATTACTTCGCGTATTTTATTCACGCGATCAATATAAACTTCACGCAAATAACGGCGTTTCATTAATTTCAAAATATCATTACTTCCTGATTGCAGCGGAATATGAAAATGCGGTACAAAAGTTCTGCTTTTTGAAACAAATTCGATCGTTTCGTTTTTCAACAAATTCGGTTCGATTGAAGAAATTCTCAAACGCTCAATTCCCTCTACTTTATCTAAAGCCTGAACTAAATCTAGAAAAGTATGTTCGTGTTTTTTGTTTCCGAACTCCCCTTTCCCGTAATCACCAATATTCACACCCGTTAAAACAATCTCACGAATATTTTGAGCCGAAATTTCTTTGGCATTTTTCAATACATTTTCTAAAGCATCACTTCTAGAAATCCCTCTTGCCAACGGAATTGTACAATAGGTACATTTATAGTCGCATCCATCCTGAACTTTCAAAAATGCTCTCGTACGATCTCCAATAGAATAACTTCCAACATAGAAATCTGCTTCAGCAATCTCGCATGAGTGAACTTCGCCCATATCATTTTTGCTCAAATCATGGATATAGTCAGTGATTTTGAATTTTTCTGTTGCGCCCAAGACCAAATCAACACCATCAACGGCTGCTAACTCTTCTGGTTTTAATTGTGCATAACAGCCAACGGCGGCAACAAAGGCTTTTTCATTCAGCTTCATTGCTTTTTTAACCACCTGCTTAAACTGCTTATCTGCATTTTCTGTTACAGAGCAAGTATTGATAACGTAAATATCTGCTATTTCTTCAAAATCGACACGGTCAAAACCTTCGTCGTTAAAATTTCTGGCAATTGTAGAAGTCTCTGAAAAATTCAGTTTACAACCCAGCGTATAAAAGGCAACCTTTTTTCTATTTTCCATAATCTGCTTAAATTAATGAAATCGTTGTCAAAAAATTTAAGGCTGCAAATTTACAAACAATATTCATCAAAAGAAAGCAATTAATGCACTTCGAATCAATAATTTGGCACTCATGGTAATTTAGAAACATTCAAAAGCTATTTTTGTTTATTTTTATTAAAAAAAATGTGAGCCTGATATTCTTGAAATTTTAACATTCTGATAAGAATTAAATGACAAAATGATCGACTAAATGCAAATTTTATCGATTAAATACATTTTTCTCGGGTTTTAAATTCTAAATTTCTTACATTTACCATTGTTATGAATGTAATTCAAAATTAATTTACATTAAAGAATTTTGATAAGCTTTTATTAATTTAATAATAATTCGGGCATAACAATTTTGAATTTTACTCGTTATGTTGTTGTTTTGTGTTACAAAATGAAATGGGAAAGCCGAAAACCAAAGAGAGTAGGCAAAATTAAAATACAAATACCACGCTTTATGAAAGCATTTTTACCCACAATCTGCTTGATGTTCTTAACCGTATTTAGTTCGCAAGCGCAAACTAATGCTCCAGCCGCAAATGCAAATCCATTTCCTACTATTAGCACATTGACGACTTGGGCTAGCTTTAACTCACAACAGCAATTTGATGTTGCTATTCGTGCAGTTGGGTTTAAGTTTGAAGTTAAAGAGCCTGGTGAAGGATCTACAGCTTATACCTACATTCGTAAAGTAACAGTTAACGAAGTAAATTATACAGATAGAATTGTATACAGAATTACAAACAACAATTCTGCAAGCATTATCTCTTTAGTAACCGCTTCTACTGACTTAGTTAGTTTATACACTCCACAATTAGCAAGCTTTAAAAACAACAACTGTAAAACAGAAATGTCTAAAGACAAAAATACGACTTGCAGCTGTTACGAAAGTGCCAATTTTGCAATCGATCTTTGCGACGAGCGTGTGAAGTTAACTATGGGTGACGGGAATAAGTATTTTGTTTCTGTAGCTAAAAAATAATATTCTCAAATATTACTTCTTAAATTAATTCCAAATCTTTACTGACTTTTAAGTATGTAAAGATTTGGAATTCGTTTTTTCTTTAAATTCTGTTTGGATTCTTAAGTTCGTACCAAACTTCTAATTCTTCATTGTATTCAAAAGAATTTACAAAATGAAAGCCTAATTTCTCCAGAATTTTTCTTGAGTTTTCGTTTCCTGCATCTGCGTAAGCATAAAGCACTTCTACTTTCATTTCGTTAAAAGCATGATCAATAAAAGCTCTTCCTGCTTCGGTTGCATAACCTTTTCCCCAATGCTTTTCGATAAAACGATATCCTAACTCATAAAAATTTTTATGATTATTTATCTCGTCTGTAATAAATTTGATTCCAGACCAGCCAATAAATTCGTTATTTTCTTTAAGAACAACAGCCCATCTTCCTGTACCAAGATCTTTGTATTGTTTTTGAACAAATTTGATATACTCGATGCTTTCTTCAATATGCTTTACTGGTCTATTCCCAACGAACAAATGCACATTCGGATTCGAATCCAATTCAAACATTCCTTCTGCATCAGAAAGTTCTAATTCTCTTAAAAGCAAACGCTCTGTTTCAATTGGTTTTTTCATCTTTTATTTAATTTAAAATATACTTTTGCACCACTTCAGCAACACCATCATCATTATTTGAAGCTACTATTAAATCTGCTTTATCACGCAATTCAGGATTCACATTATCTACCCAAACTCCTAAACCTGCATATTCTATCATTGTCAAGTCATTTCCTGCGTTTCCGACAGCTATAATTTCACTTTGATGAATACCTAGCTTTTCTGCCAAAAGTTTCAAACTTGCCGCTTTATCAATGCCTTGCTGTGCAGCTTCTAAGAAAAATGGTTTAGACATCGAAACACTTAAATGCGGCATAGCCTCCATTAAATCTTTTTCCAAAGTTTTTAAATAAGCGGGCTCTTGCAACAAAATACATTTAACTGCTGGTCTGTCTATATAATCTTTAAAGCTTGAAACCTTAAGATGTGCCATTCCTGTGATTTCTTTTTCTACCTCAATAAATTCAGAATCTGTCTCGCTAATGATTTGGTCATCTAAATAGGTAATGATGTGTGCATTCTTTTTTACACTATAATCGTATAACGCATGAATTTGCTCTACAGTTAACTTTTGTTCAAACAAAACTAAATCATCTTTCACACGGCTGATTATTGCACCATTAAACGAAATCATATATGAATCGTTTTTATCTAATTCCAACTCCTTAGCATAAGCTGTCATTGCTGTGGTTGGTCTTCCAGAAGCCAAAACAACATAAACGCCTTTTGCTTGGGCTTGTAATATTACTTTTTTGTTTAAGTCTGATATTCTGTGATCGTCTGTCAACAAGGTGTCATCCATGTCGAGCACTAACATTTTGTATTGCATTTTTTTTAATTTGCAGTCGCAGTTCTTAGTCGCAGTCTCAGTAAATACTGAAAACTGAGACTGAAAACTGAAAACTTTTAAAGACTCATTCTAAATTCTTCTATAACTGGATTTGCTTTTGCAAAATCTGTTTCTTGAATAAAAACTTCAATCGCCAAATCTGTCTGGCCAAAACCTCCTAAACGTGCAGATTGAATATTATCTTTTTTTACTGTTTCTACTCCAGCTTCTTCTAATCTTTCCTGCAAAGCAATTGCTAATACTTCACTTCCAGAAAATACTTTCATTAATCCCATAGCGTTTTATTTTTTTATTCTAATATTCTTTTTAATTGTTTTTGAAAATCTTCATTTTCATTCACTCCAATATGTTCTTGATTTTTAAGCGGATAAAAATAGGCATTTGCTTTTAATAACCTCTTTAGTCTGACTGAATTATCAATTGGAATTAACTGATCTTTAGTTCCATGAAAAATATAAATTGGCCTTTTTATCTTTGGAAGATAAAGATTCGTTTCCAAACTAAATTTCTTCATAAAGTCAGGAAAAAATGGCACTCTAGAGCTAGATAATTCTAGAAAATTATAATACGGCGCTTGAAGAATCAAAGCTTTCGGATTATTCTCTAATGCCAATTTTGCAGCAAAACCAGAACCAATTGAATATCCTGCAATAATAATTTTATCTTCACGATATCTCTCAGTCACTTTCTTATACACAATAGAAATATCTTTACTCAATTGCTCTTCATTCTCTATTTCGCCTTCGCTTTTTCCGAAACTTCTGTAGTCTAAAATAAAGATATCATAGCCTAATGAGGTATATATTTTTGCAATTTTACCCCAAGTTTCAAGTGTTCCAGCATTTCCATGAAGATAAAAAACAAGTCCTTTTGAGTTTTCAGCTTTAAACAATAATCCATTTAAAACAGATCCATCAAAAGAAGAAATATTGATTTCTTCAAATTTTTGCTGATAGTCAAATTTATAGTCTTTAGGCAATTTTGAACGATAGAAAACTAAATCAACCTGATTAAAATAAAAATAGGATATCATCAAAACATAAATAATCAGAAAAAAGCACAACAGTACTATTCCCAAAAATTTAAACGTTTTTAAAATCTCCATATCTAAATTAGTTTTGAGTCGCAGTGTTCATTTTTAGTCTTTACCAAGACTGAAAACTGAGAGTATCAAATAATTAATTAAAAAATCCCACTTTTCAGTTACTGAGACTGAAAATTGGGATTAAAAACTTTATTGTAAATTATTCTTCTTCAATATCTTCTTCGTCTTCATCAAGTTCCTCTCCGTCTTCGTCCATATCAAACAAATAAGGCTCAACCATTATTTTATCTGCCAAAATTTCAATACGTTCTGTCAGAGTTTCAGAAAAGATAATTCGCTGCACTTTGGCGATACTATTAGAAATACGTGTGATTTTTGGATCATGGCGCAATTTCAAAATCGGATCTGCATCATCCAAAATAAACATTTTTAAACGATTTACGTTGTAACCTGCCGTACTAAACATATCATTTAATTTAGTTGGAGTTCCAATTAAAACATCAATTCCCGTAGAAATGTAGTTTTTATCGTAATCCATGTCGCCTTTTTCGTTTACACCATAAATTTCCAAATTGGTGTATTTACCATACTTCTCAAAAAGCTCAACCATTTCCAAAACCTTTGCTTTGTCTTCCACGATAATCAAAGCTCTAGGCGATTCTTCAGTTTTACCAGCCAATTGCTGAATCACATTTAAAACAATCGTTGTTGTTTTTCCGCTTCCTTTTGGAGAAATAATCACACAATCAGCACCGCTTTTTATAGTTGAAAAAGTTTCCAACTGCAAAGCATTAGCTTCCGTTAAACCATTTTCAACTAATCCGTCTTGTAATTTCTCGTTTATTTTTTTTAGTTTCATTTTTTTTGAGCTTTAAGCTTTAAGCTATACGCTGTAAGCAAAAATTATTTTATTTTTCTAGCTTTAAGCTTTAGGCAATACGCCATAGGCAAAAAACTTCGTTATCATAGCTTAAAGCTTACTGCTTATAGCCTACCGCGCGAAGCACCTATTTGCTTGCAAACATTTTTACATCTGATTCTGAGATTTCGTTTCCTCCCAAAATAATCAATCTTTCTACTACATTTCGAAGTTCACGAATATTACCTGTCCAGTCGTATTCTTGCAATAATTTTATGGCTTGCGCCGAAAACGACTTAACTACATTTCCTTGCTCTAAAGCTATTTTTTCTGTAAAATGCGAAATCAAAGCTGGAATATCATCTCGTCTTTCATTCAATGGCGGAACTTTAATTAAAATCACAGCCAAACGATGGTATAAATCTTCGCGGAAACGGCCTTCTGCGATTTCTGTTTTCAGATCTTTATTTGTTGCCGCAACGACACGAACATCTACTTTAATATCTTTATCAGCACCAACTCTGGTAATCATACTTTCTTGCAAAGCACGTAAAACTTTGGCTTGCGCCGAAAGGCTCATATCTCCAATTTCATCTAAGAAAATAGTTCCCTTGTCTGCTGCTTCAAACTTTCCTGCACGATCTTTCACAGCCGATGTAAAAGCACCTTTTACGTGTCCGAACAATTCGCTTTCAATCAATTCGCTTGGAATTGCAGCACAGTTTACTTCAATTAATGGAAAACTAGAACGCTCACTTTTTTCATGTAATTGATGTGCCACTAATTCTTTTCCCGTTCCGTTTGGTCCAGTAATTAAAACTCTAGCTTCTGTTTGCGCCACTTTATCAATCATCACTTTGATATGATTAATCGATTCGCTGTCACCAATCATTTCGTAGTTTTTGCTAACTTTTTTCTTCAGAATTTTATTTTCAACCACTAATTGTTTCTTATCCAAAGCATTACGAACCGTATTCAATAAACGGTTCAAATCTGGTGGTTTTGAAATGTAATCAAAAGCTCCCAAGCGCATGGTCTGAATTGCAGTTTCCATATCACCGTGACCCGAGATCATTACCATCGGAATTTCCGGTTTTATCTTTTTTACTTCTTCTAAAACCTCAACACCGTCCATTTTTGGCATTTTGATATCGCACAAAACCAAATCATAGTCGTTATTTTTTATTTTTTCAAGTCCAGCAACTCCATCTTCAGCTTCATCAACCTGATACGTATCATTTTCTTCTGATAATATTTTTACCAAAACTCTTCTGATCGCTGCTTCGTCTTCGACAATTAGTATTTTACTCATTTTTTTTTAAGGTTCTGAGATTCTAAGACACTAAGTTTCTAAGCTTTTTCTTTGATGGCTAAAAACTTAGCATCTTAGAACCTTAGTATCTTAGCATCTTCAAATTAATATTTTAGCCACTTATACAATTCCTTCCAAGTCGGTTTTTTGCCATACATTAAAATACCTACACGGTAAATTTTGGCAGCGAACCATACAACAAGGAAAAATGTAGCAAACAATAATGATACCGAAATTGCTATTTGCCACCACGGTACGCCAAACGGAATACGCATTAGCATTACAATTGGCGAAGTTAACGGAATCATTGAAAAGATAACCGCAACACTTCCGTGCGGATCGTTTACTACCGTAAAAAATCCGATATAAACACTCAAAATCAGAGGCATTAAAATTGGAAGCAGAAATTGCTGAGAATCGGTTTGATTATCCACTGCTGCTCCAATTGCTGCGTAAAATGAGCTATATAAAAAATATCCTCCAATAAAATAAATCACAAATCCGATTATGATGCTTGCAATTGGCAAATTCCATAATTCAGCAATATACATTTGCGCCGATCCAGCAAATTCATGCTGCGCAGTTTGCATTAATTCTGGCGAAATTCTTGCTGTCGGACCAACATTTACGCCAAAAAATGCCGAAGTTGCAAACATCAATCCTAATCCAATTATGGCCCAAATCATAAATTGTAAAATCCCAGCCAATGACGTTCCTACAATTTTACCAATCATCAACTGAAATGGTTTTACAGATGAAATAATGATTTCGATAATTCTGTTCGTTTTTTCTTCAATTACGCTTCGCATCACCATATTTCCGTAAATGATAATAAACATCATAATCAAGTAGCCAAATGCTCCGCCGATTCCAATTTTAATCTCGTTTAAACCTTTTAAACTTTCTTCTCCAGAAGCTTTAACCAAATGAATATTTACAGCCGATTGTGCTTTCTGAATAGCTATAGTATCCAGTTTCGCTTCTTCTAGATTTAGCTTTGTTATTTTACCCGAAATAATATCCTGAGTATTCTCAATAAAAGAAATACTCGGACTATTATTAGAAATAAATTCAATTTTACTTTCTAAATCTTTTATATTTTTTGTTTTCGGAATAACGATTAATCCGTTGAAATTTTCTTTTGTAATGCTATCTTTTAAAGCCTTTATATCAATTTCAGACAGATTTAAATATTTAAATTCGGCTCCTTTTTTATTTTCTTTTAAAAAATCTGAAACAAAAATTCCAGTTTCGTCATGAATGGCAATTCTTTTTGTTTCTGCTTTCATAGAGCTCAGATAGCCAATAAAAACAGCAATAGCCACAAATAAAAGCGGACTCAAAAATGTCATGACAACAAAAGATTTATTGCGGACTTTAGCAATAAATTCTCTTTTTATAATCAACGAGATGATGCTCATAAATAATTAATTTTCAAATTTTAAATCCCAAATTCCAATATATAAACTTGGAATTTGGAATTTCTATATTGGAATTTTTAAATTTTGTTTTCAGTAACCGTTTGAATAAAAATATCGTTTATACTCGGGATTTTTTCAACGAAATGCGTTACTTGTCCGCGTTGTGTTAAAACATTCAATAATTCGTTTGGACTTGCATTTCCAATCTGAATATTTAATTTCAAATCATCATTTAAAGATTTAAAACTAGCAGGCGAAACTGTGAACTTTTGAGTGATATTGTACATTAAACCTTCAACATTATTCGTCAAAATTCCAACTTCAAAAGTATTCGTTCTAAACTGACGTTTCACATCTGCAACTTTTCCTTCGATCAATTTATTTGATTTGTGAATTAAAGCAATGTTTTCGCAAAGCTCTTCTACACTTTCCATTCTGTGCGTCGAAAAAATAATAGTAGAACCTTGTTCTTTCAATGCCAGAATTTCATCTTTAATTACATTAGCATTTACAGGATCAAATCCGGAAAAAGGCTCATCTAAAATTAGCAATTTTGGCTTATGCAAAACACAAACCACAAACTGAATTTTCTGCGCCATTCCTTTAGAAAGTTCCTGAATTTTCTTGTTCCACCAACCTTGAATTCCTAATCGGTCAAACCAATAATCCAATTGTTTTTTGGCTTCAGCCTTAGAAAGACCTTTCATTTGAGCCAAATACAAACATTGCTCTCCAACTTTCATCGAACTATACAATCCTCTTTCTTCTGGAAGATATCCAATAGTTTGCACATGTTTGGGCTGCAATCTTTCTCCATCCAAAATTACTTCGCCACTATCTGGCAATGTAATTTGGTTTATGATTCTGATAAGGGAAGTTTTTCCGGCTCCATTCGGACCTAAAAGTCCATATATACTGCCTTTTGGCACATTTAATGAAACTTCGTTAAGTGCTACATAATCGCCGTATTTTTTTACGACTTTATGTACTTCAAGTAAGTTACTCATGCTATTTTTAAGGATTTACTGCGTCACTTTGCCTGTTGCGGTTCAGCGACTGTAAAAGTAAATAATTCGAAGCGAAATTGTTGCATATTACGCAAAAAACCCATTCTAATTTATGCTAGAATGGGTTTTTAATTTTTTATAACCTTTAAAAGAAGTCCAGATTATGAGAACATATCTTTTACTTTTTCAAAAAACGATTTCTCTGATTTCTCTGGACTTGGAACAAAATGCTCGTCTGCTAAAGCATTTTCAAAGAATTGTTTTTGCTCTTTATTTAATGTTTTCGGAGTCCAAACGTTTACGTGAACCAATAAATCTCCGCTTCCGTAACCATTTAAACTTGGAATTCCTTTCCCTTTTAATCGTAATATTTTTCCAGACTGAATTCCTTCTTCCAATTTAATACGAACTTTTCCATTGATTGCTTCAATATCTTTAGAAGCTCCTAAAACTGCTTCAGGAAAACTGATATATAAATCGAAATGGATATTTTCTCCTTCACGCTTCAAGAATTCGTGTTCAACTTCTTCAATAGCTACAATTAAATCTCCTGGAATACTGTTTCCTGGAGCATCGTTACCTTTGTTAGCAACTTTTAACTGCATACCATCAACAACTCCCGCAGGAATTTTAATTGATACTGTTTCGTCTTCCTGAACCATTCCTTGAGCATCTGCCTCAGAAGGTTTTTTATCTAAAATCTGACCAGAACCACCACAAGTAGGACAAGTTGATGCAGATTGCATTCTTCCTAAAATGGTATTAGTTACACGCATTACCTGTCCTTGACCGTTACAAGTTGTACAAGTTTTATACGTTACGCCTTTTGCCTGAACTTTACGTTTTACTTTTACTTTTTTCTCAACTCCATTTGCAATTTCTTCTAAAGTTAATTTCACTTTAATTCGAAGGTTACTTCCTTTCGCACGACGAGGGCCCCCGCCTCCGCCTCCGAAACCGCCAAATCCGCCACCAAAAATATCACCAAACTGGCTGAAAATGTCATCCATATTCATACCGCCGTGACCACCGCCAAATCCGCCTGAGCCATCAAATGCTTGATGACCATATTGATCGTATTTCGCTTTTTTCTGTGGATCACTTAAAACTTCATAAGCTTCTGCCGCCAATTTGAAGTTTTCTTCTGCCTCTTTGTCGCCTGGATTTTTATCAGGGTGGTATTTTAAAGCACTTTTTCTGTATGCTTTTTTAATTTCGGCAGCATCAGCATTTTTTGAAATGCCTAGTATTTCGTAAAAATCTTTTTTCATAATTAGATTAAGTTCCAAATCTTAAAAATTCCAAAGTCCAAAAATGCATTTGAAATTTTTATTGCATTTTTAGTTTCCTACAACAACTTTAGGGTAACGAATAATTTTGTCTCCTAATTTGTATCCTTTTTCAATAACATCAACAATTTTCCCTTTTAATTTATCAGACGGTGCTGGAATTTGGGTAATTGCCTCAGCAATATCAGCATTGAAAGCATCTCCTGCTTGAATTTCAACTTGCTCTAAACCTTTAGAAACTAAAGTACTTTTCAGTTTTTCGTGAATCAACTCAACACCTTTTTTCAAATTCTCATCCTCTGACTTATTGATCTCTACTGTCGCTCTGTCAAAATCATCTAAAACCGGAAGCATAGCCAATAAAACCTCTTGATTTGCTGTTTTAAATAAATCAAGACGCTCTTTTGAAGTTCTTTTTTTGTAATTTTCAAATTCAGCAAATAATCTTAAAAACTTATCTTTTTCATGAGCCAAGTCTTTAGCTAATTGCTCCTCAACACTTAATTCTTCAACAATTAACTGTTCTCCGTTGGCATTGTTCTCTAACGTTACATCGTCTAATTCCTGATCGAATTCTGTATTTTCCGTAGTCATATTACTTTTATTTTTAAAAATATTTTTAAACTTCATTTTTATTTCTTTCTGTTGGATTGCAAAAGTACTGCCAAATCTTATAAAATGTCAAATTGTCACTTTATTAATTATGAGACATTTAAAAAACGTATTTGCACAGAAAAAATTTATTATAATTTTAAGACTATTACGTTTTAGTTTATGTTATCTTTGAAGCCAATAAACATAAATTTTTACCACCAAAAATTGAATTTAAGGGTTGGCTTCGGCCTCTAAATAATTATTAATTCAAGTTTACCTTATATTAAAAAAAGCTTCGCCTATAGAGACGAAGCTTTTTTTTATGTTTGAGCTTTACATGACAAAGTTGTCATTTACTATTTTTGCACGGGCGGAGGGATTCGAACCCCCATCAACGGTTTTGGAGACCGCTATTCTACCCTTGAACTACGCCCGTAACTCTAAGAGGTCGCAAATTAAAAGCTTTTTTTCTTCTCCACCAACTTATTTTTCGTGGATTTCAGTCGATTTACGCCAAGTCTCTCTGTGTCTTCAACTTAAAAAATTAAATTAATCTGCTCAAATCTGTAAATTTTGTAAGAAATCAGAAAAATCTAATTTAACCTGTGACAAACTTTGACTTCCCACGGTTGAAACCGTGGGCTATGTTTTATGATATTTGCGTAAAGCTTTGCGAACCTTGTTTTTATATGAAATCTGCCATATCAAAAGACATTGCGCTCTTTGCGGTTAAACCTTAAGCCAGCAAAGCATTTTTCAATCCGTCGAAATCAACAGAAACCTGCTCTCCTGTCACTAAATTTTTAAGCGTATAAGAATTTGAAGTAATTTCTTGATCTCCAACCAATACTGCAAACGGAATTAAACGTTTGTCTGCATATTGAAATTGTTTTCCAACTTTTACACTATCAGGATACAATTCCACTTTTATATTTTCTTTTCTCAATTTCTGAATTGCCTGCGAAGCATAAAGCGCTTCTTTGTCTCCAAAATTCAAAAACAATGCTTTTGAGGTAGCCGCGACAGTGTCAGGGAATAACTGCAATTCTTCTAAAACTAGATAAATTCTATCCAAACCAAAAGAGATTCCAACACCGCTCATATTTTTCAAACCAAAAATACCCGTCAAATCGTCGTATCTTCCGCCACCTCCAATAGACCCCATGGCAACGGTTTTTGGAGCTGCAACTTCAAAAATAGCTCCTGTATAATAATTTAAACCACGAGCTAATGTCACATCCAAATCTAAAATAGCAGTAGAGAGTCCTAATTCAGCGACATTATCACATATAAATTTAAGCTCTTCAACACCTTTCATACCTTCCTCAGAAGATGACAATAATTCTGAAAGCTGTGCAATTTTGTCTGCAAAAGTTCCTGAGAAACTAAAAAGTGGCTGTACTTTTACTAAAGCATCCTCAGAAATTCCTTTTTCTATCATTTCTTTCTTTACGCCATCTTCTCCAATTTTATCCAATTTATCAAGAGCAACCGTAAAATCGATTAATTTATCTGAAGCGCCAATTACCTCAGCAATTCCAGATAAAATTTTTCGGTTATTGATTTTAATTGTAACGCCTTCTAAACCTAAAGAAGTAAAAACAGTATCGTATAATTGAACTAATTCAACTTCCTGCCAAAGTGATTTTGAACCTACAACATCGGCGTCACATTGAAAAAATTCTCTAAAACGCCCTTTTTGCGGATTATCTGCTCTCCAAACTGGCTGGATTTGGTATCTTTTAAATGGAAATTCAATTTCACTTTGGTGTTGCACCACATATCTTGCAAACGGAACGGTCAAATCATAACGTAAGGCTTTCTCAGAAATTTTTCCTGTGAATTTATTCAATTCAATTCTTTGTTCTAAAGTAATTTTCTCAGCAGAATTTAATTGTAATTCTTCAATTGATTCTGGCAATTCAATTTTACTTTTATTGTAGAAAAAGTTACCAGAATTTAAGATTTTAAAAATCAGACGATCTCCTTCTTCTCCGTATTTCCCCATTAGAGTGTCTGAGTTTTCAAACGAAGGCGTTTCGATTGGCTGAAATCCAAATTTCTCGAAATTAGCTTTTATAGTCTGAATAATATATTGACGTTTTGACACCTTTGCTGGTGAAAAATCTCTTGTTCCTTTTGGTATACTTGGTTTTGAAGCCATCTTTTCTATTTTAGATTGTTGATTTTAGATTGTTGATTTTAGATTTTAGATTGTTCCAATCTTTATCTAAAAATCTTATAACATTAATTAATTTCTAGATTTTTTTAATTCTTAGTTCTTTAGACTTTCGACTTTAAAACTTTGAACTTATTAAGTCTGCAAATATCTTACTTTTTAAAATAAATAATAACACTTCGAAAACAAACTTGTAACAAAAACCGTATTTTCGTGACAAATTGGTCATGATGCTAAAATTATTTAAAGAAAATATCCGAATTGCTTTTGGTTCTATCAAAACGCAAATTCTGCGTACTATTCTTACCATCTTAATTATTGCTATCGGGATTACGGCTTTGGTCGGAATCTTGACAGTTGTTACAGCTCTTGAAAATACTGTTTCTACCAATTTTGCTTCTATGGGAGCTAACACTTTTAATATCAATCAATACGAAAACAATCTTAAAAATCGTGGTGGAAAGGAACGCGAAATCATAAATCCAATTATTTCTTATCATGAAGCAGTTGCTTTTAAGAACAAATACAAATATCCTTTTACAGAAACTTCACTTTCTTTTACAGCCACTTCTAAGGCCGAAGTAAAATATATAGACACTAAAACTGATCCTGAAATTACAGTTGTTGGAGTTGACGAACATTTCATTTCAAACTCTGGTTTGGAAACCACTCTAGGTCGTTCATTTAATCAATTCGATATTGAAAACAATACTTACTCTTGTGTTGTAGGTTCCGATTTTGAAAAAGGTTTATTAAAAGACACCAATCCTATTGATAAAATAATTTCGATTCGCGGTGCACGATTTAAAGTCATTGGTGTATTAAAAGAAAAAGGTTCCACTTTTGGAAACAGTCAGGATTTAAGAATTTTAATTCCAATTCAGGTGGCGAGATCTTTATTCACAGCACCAAATATTAATTATACCATTAGTGTGATGGTTTCTAAAAAAGAAGTTCTGGATCAAGCTATTGACAATGCTACTAGTATAATGCGAAGAGTTCGTAAATTAAGTCCAGTGCGCGACAATAATTTTGGAATTGGCCGAAGCGATGATTTAATAAATCGAATATTAGGAATTACACAATATCTAGATTGGGCTTCAGCTATTATTAGCATTATCACTATTTTAGGATCATCTATTGCTTTAATGAATATCATGATTGTTTCAGTTACAGAACGCACACGAGAAATAGGTGTTCGTAAAGCTTTAGGAGCAAAAAGATCAACCGTTGCTTTTCAATTTTTTATTGAAACACTATTAATTGGGCAAATTGGAGGTCTTGTTGGGATTGTTTTAGGTATGCTTATGGGATATGGAATAGCAACCGCTATGAATTTTTCATTTGTTGTTCCTTGGTTTGCAATTCTTATCGCTTTTGGAACAAGTTTTATGGTGGCGTTGGTTTCTGGCTTATATCCTGCCATTAAAGCATCAAAATTAGATCCTATTGAAGCTTTGCGATACGAATAATTTCAGTCGCAACTTGCAGTCTAATAATTACTTTTATCTTTAAAACGACCCTTTCTAATATTTTCTAAAATAATTGGAAAATCCTTTTTAGGACATAATCCTACTTGAAAACAACCAACTGGTGCTTTGGGACGATACTCATTTTCTTCATAAAGCTTATGAAGTATTTCAGGTATCTGACTCTCAAACTTTATAGCAATAATATGATTATTCCCTATCGAAGTGCTTTCTGCTGGAACCCATCCATTCACCAAAGAATGAACAAGTTTAAATTCCTCATAAACAAATTCCTCTGGATTACGAAAATTAAAAATACATCCTAAATCTTCACCTAAAGACCAAGAAGTATACGGTCGAAAAGTCCCTAATAGAATTTCATTTTCAGCTTGAGACCAATTTATAAAATCATGATAGAAATCTGTTTTAACTTTATTTTCAAAACGTTTTTCTACAAGCTCTTTAACAG
Organism: Flavobacterium humidisoli; assembly: GCF_023272795.1. Classification (NCBI taxonomy): domain Bacteria; kingdom Pseudomonadati; phylum Bacteroidota; class Flavobacteriia; order Flavobacteriales; family Flavobacteriaceae; genus Flavobacterium; species Flavobacterium humidisoli. Next base: position 5,631,521 of record NZ_CP096829.1, read on the forward strand.
ATTTTATTCCGTATAACGAAAAATAACCATCAATTACAATATAGTTTTCTTTAGCGCCAGCTTGATTTTCCATAAAATTTTAAGCAAGTTATTAATTATAAGCCTTTCAAAATCTTACCAGAAATCATTCTATCATTATCATAAATATCCTTACGCAATTCGATATTTTTATAATCCATATTTTCGAGTAACTCAATCATTTCTTTTCCAAGATATTGATTGATTTCAAAATATAATTTTCCTTTTTCCAAAAGGGCTTTTTTTGCCAATGAGGCAATTTTTCTATAAAAGATCAAAGCATCATTATCTTCAACAAAAAGAGCTAAATGCGGCTCATAATCCAAAACATTTTTCTTGATTTCTATTTTTTCAAGATTTCGTACATACGGCGGATTAGAAACAATAATATCAAACTGGCATCTTAATTCTTCTTCTTTTAAAATATCCAACAATACAAAAGTCACTTCGACATTATTTCTTATAGCGTTTCTTTTGGCTGTTTCAATTGCTTTTTTAGAAACATCAATGGCAACAACTTCTGCATGTGGAAGATTATTGGCTAACGAAATCGCAATACAGCCAGTTCCTGTTCCAATATCGAGAATTCTTAATTTTTTATTTTTATCTCGACCGGCATTTTCGTTGATAATCCATTCGACTAATTCTTCTGTTTCAGGCCTCGGAATCAAAACATTTTCATTTACTTCAAAATCCAAACCGTAAAAGTTTGTTTTTCCAAGCAAATACTGGATCGGAACTTCTTTTTTAAGCTGTTTCAGCAATTCATCCCATATCACAAAATCATTCTCATCAAATACCAACTCATGATTTAAAGCTAAATCAATCTGGCGAAGTTGGTGCTTATCTTCTAGAATCAAATAAAAAAAACTCTCTGCTTCGTACGCATCGTAAAAAGGAGCTAATTCTTTAATAAACTGAGTACGATATTGTTTAATTTTCATTTTTATTTTTTGGGCATTTACATCAGTCCAAAACTGATATTTTATCTTTCAATAAGTCTTGGTACTTCAAATTTGTTACATTAAAATCACAAAGCTTTCAGCATCCATACTGGACAAGAATTGTGCCCAGTACATCCCATTGGCGCATCTAAATATTCGAAACCCGATTTTTTATACAACTTTTGCGCTGCATGCATAAATGGCATGGTTTCAATGTAACATTTTTTGAAACCAAAAACTCTTGCCTGCTCCAGACATTTGTCCATCATTTTGGCTCCAATCCCCAATCCTCTTGTTTTTGGAAGGAAATACATTTTCTGCAATTCGCAAATTTCAGGATCTCCGTTTTCTAAAGGTGCGACTCCAGCACAGCCTACAATTTCTCCATCATTTTCAACAACAAAATAGGCCGATTTCGTTTTACTGTATTCCTCAAACATCAAATCCAAGTAAGGATCTTCATATGCTGTTCCTACTTTTGGAATTTCCATTTCATCAAAAACAGATCTTATCAAACTTGCAACCGCCTGATTGTCTTCTTTTTTAATTGTCCTTATAAACCAATTTACCATTTTTTATTCTAAATCATTATGAATACAAAGGTAAATATACTTTTTTGATACCATTATAACTATCTAGATTGTTTCACAACTTAATCTTTTCGAGTTAGTGATAATCTTAAAATTAACTACTTTTGCACTGTGAATATACATGAAAAACACATAAAACGCTGCATCGAACTAGCACAAAATGGACTTGGGACAACATATCCGAATCCTATGGTTGGCAGTGTGATTGTTTATGAAGATAAGATTATTGGCGAAGGTTGGCATAAAAAAGCAGGCGAACCTCACGCAGAGGTAAATGCAGTCAAATCTGTAAAAGATAAATCGCTGTTGAAAAAAGCTACAATTTATGTAAGCTTAGAACCTTGCAGTCATTTTGGAAAAACTCCTCCTTGTTGTGATTTGATTATTGCAAATGAAATTCCAAATGTTGTTGTCGGCACAATTGATCCTAACGAAAAAGTAGCCGGAAGGGGTATTTTAAAATTAATTGAAGCTGGAGCGAATGTTACTGTAGGAGTTTTAGAAGAAGAATGCAACGAACTCAATAAACGCTTTTTTACTTTCCATCAAAAAAAGAGACCGTATATTATTTTAAAATGGGCAGAAAGTCAGGACAGCTTTTTAGCTCCAGAAAAAGAAATCGATCAGGCGCGCAAGCCAATTTGGATTACCAATCAATATTCAAGACAATTGGTTCACAAATGGCGAACTGAAGAGCAGGCGATTTTGGTTGGAACACAGACTGTTGTTGATGACAATCCAAAATTAAATGCTCGAGATTGGAACGGTAACAATCCCGTTCGAGTTGTTATTGATCAAAATAATAGAATTGATGAAAACAGTTTTATTTTTGATGACTCTGTAAAAACTTTTATTTTTTCTAAAGATTCAAAACCATCAAAATACAACACTCAATTTGAAGAACTTGATTTTAATAAAAGTATTATCCCTCAGATTTTGGATGTTTTATATCAAAATCAAATTCAATCTATAATAATTGAAGGCGGAAGACAAGCGCTCCAATCTTTTATTGATGAAAACCTATGGGATGAAGCTAGAATTTTTGTTGGAAAAACGAATTTTCTAAAAGGAACAAGAGCTCCAATTATTACAAGAAAAAACACCACAAAGACTAATATATTAAGTGACGAACTAATACAAATTAGAAATCATGATTAATGCGATAATTTTTGACTTTGGAGATATTTTTATCAATTTAGATAAACCTGCCACAATTTCTGGTTTGCAAAAACTAGGAATGAAAGAATGGAATACTGAATTGGATCAATTAAATCTTTCTTTTGAAGCTGGAGCTATTTCATCAGAAGATTTTATTGGAGGTTTTCAAAAACAATTACCAAATGCTTCTAAAGAAGATATTTTGAAAGCTTGGAATGCAGTATTGGCAGATTTCCCTTTTTATCGTCTAGAGTTTCTTCAGGGATTATCAAAAAAATACCGCTTGTTCTTGTTGAGTAATACCGATTCTATTCACATTAATACATTTGAAGAAAAAAGCGGAATTTCTTTTTACAAAGATTTTTACGCTTGTTTCGAAAAAGTATATTTTTCGTTTGATATAGGAATGAGAAAACCAGATCCGAAAATCTATCAATTTGTATTGGAGCAAAATAATCTAGTTGCAGAAAACACTTTGTTTGTTGATGATAAAACAGAAAACACAGACAGTGCCGCAGCTTTAGGAATTAAAGTTTGGAATCTTCAAGTTGGAAAAGAAGATGTTGTAGATTTATTCGACAAAGAATTATTATAAAGCATTTTAATTCTTTTAAAAAATATTCAGCCACAGATTAAAGGATTTTCACAGATTTATTATGTGAGCAAAAGAAAAATCCTTTTTAATTCTTTTAATCTGTGGCTAAAAAATATAAACCTTTACAATTGGAAATTAACGATACTTATCAAACTATTGCATCTGCATCTGAAGAAATACTGTTTAAAGAAAAAGGCAGTAAATTCTTTGGTTATGCCTTTCCGATCGATCATGAAGATGAAGTAAAACCAATTATAGAGGAGCTTAAAAAGCAGCATCCGCACGCAGTACATTATTGCTACGCTTACCAAATTGGTGTTGGAAATAAAATCTCGTATCGTGCCAACGACGATGGAGAACCAAGCAATACAGCTGGAGCCCCAATTTACGGCCAAATACAATCTTTTGGCTTAACGAACGTTCTAGTTGTAGTCGTTCGTATTTTTGGTGGAGTAAAATTAGGCGTTGGCGGTTTAATTTCGGCATATCGAACAACTGCACAACAGACTTTGGAAGTTTGTGAAATTATTGAAAAGACAATTGATGTCCAATTTTTAATTTCATTTGATTACAAAAACATGAATAAAGTAATGCGAGTTATCAAAGAAAAGAAATTAGAAATCACTTCTCAGGAAATGGAAATGGATGAAATTTCTGGACTGCCAATTGGTAAAATTGTGACAAAAACGCGAAAAAAAAATACCGAAACAGTGTTCAGCATTTTTGATTTAATGTTCGAAATTGATATTAAAATTGTGTAATTTAACAGCAAAATGAAGGCTGTTTTAACACTTTTCATCAAGTGTTTTAAATATGTCCAAAATATATTCTGGAGGAGCAGTTGGACGCCCCGTTTTTAACGCTACAAATACTAAAATAAATGTCGCAGTTGTTAATAACTCATTTGCCTCATTGTAAATTGCGCAGTCAAATTCGATCTTCACAGAAGAGTGACTTTTGAAAGTCGTGTGAATTGTCAAAAGTTCGTCGTATCTCGCCGATTTTTTGTAATTGATGTTCATGTTCACAATTGGAAGACCAATACCGCTTTCTTCCATGCTTTTATACGAAACCCCTTTATTTCTAAGCCATTCCACGCGTCCAATTTCAAAATAAGGAACATAATTGCCGTGATAAACGACTCCCATTTGGTCAGTTTCTGAGTAACGAACTCGTACTTGAGTCTGATGATTTTTCATTTATAAAATATTAAAAAAATTCGAATTTAAAAAGCCGCATTACAACTTTTTTTTATAAAATTAGATACCAAAATATTTTTTTTTACAGAAATTTGTTCACATATTTGTTATCCCGAAATACGGAATAAAATTGCTCCTCTTTTATTAGGAGAATCTTTATAACAATAATAAAAATTTATCTGAATCT